>NZ_CP047602.1:0-307000 GCF_009905255.1 Thermoanaerobacterium aotearoense
TTAAAAACCTTTTATTCGCTTTTTAAGCTCCTCAATTTGCTTATTTAACGATTCATCTTCTTTTATGTCGTTTGATATTTTATCATAGGCATGTATAACCGTAGTGTGGTCTTTTCCAAATTCCTCGCCTATTTTAGGCAATGATAAATCTGTCATTTCCCGGGCCAAGTACATGGCAATTTGCCTTGGAAAAGCTATCGTCTTAGTCCTCTTTTTTGATATGAAATCTTCATATTTTATGTTGTAATACTTGCATACCTCTTCCTGTATAAGCTTAACCGTTATTTTCCTGACTTTGTTGGATATTATGTCTTTTAATGCATCCTTTGCCAGGTCAAGGTCTATGTTTGCCTTTGTAAGAGATGAAAAAGCCACGATTCTTATTAAGGCGCCTTCTAATTCTCTTATATTTGAAGGTATTTTTTCTGCAATGTATATAAGTACATCGTCAGGTATATTCAAGTTTTCGTTTTGTGCTTTTTTCTTTAATATTGCAATTCTCGTCTCAAAATCAGGTGGCTGTATGTCCGCTATAAGGCCCCATTCAAATCTGGATCTAAGTCTGTCTTCCAGCGTTGGTATCTCTTTAGGAGGTCTATCGCTGGAAACTATTATCTGTTTATTTGCCTCATACAGTGTATTGAATGTATGGAAAAATTCCTCCTGCGTCCTTTCCTTTTTTGCTATAAATTGTATGTCGTCTATTAAAAGTATGTCCATGCTTCTGTATTTATTCCTGAATTCTTCGTTTTTGTCGTCTTTTATTGAGTTAACCAGCTCGTTTGTAAATGTCTCTGATGTAACATACATTATCTTTGTATTGCTGTTGTGTTCCAGCACAAAATGACCTATAGCGTGCATTAAATGGGTTTTGCCCAAGCCCACACCTCCATATATAAACAAAGGATTGTACGCTCTCGCAGGTGATTGTGCTACAGCTAAACATGCAGCATGTGCCAGTTTGTTGCTATTTCCTACTACGAATGTATCAAATGTGTACTTTGGATTTAGCATGTTGGAAACGGCCTTGTCCTTTTCATTTTTAAATTGAACGGTTTCTTTTATTTTTCTGTACTCTTCCTCATCTTCGGATACTATCTTTATTTCTATGTTTTTGTTTGTTATTGATTTTGCTGCATCGTATATTACATTCAAATACCTTCCGTTTATGATATTTTTTGTAAATACATTTACTGCTGATAGCACGAGTATGTCATCTAATAATGCTACAGGTTTTAAATGGACAAGCCATGTGGTGTAACTGGTGGATGTCAATTCGCTTTTTAATTTCTCAAATATTGCATCCCAAAGTGAGTAACAATCGTCATACATTTTGTGACCTCCTACAAATATAAACAAGCTGTTGATAAAAAATAATTTTCACATGTGTATATCGGCAAGTTGTTAATAAATTTTGTTAAAAGGACAAAAAAATATCAACAATATAACATTGTTTTAAAAGATATAAAAATACTGTTGATAAATTTTTACTTGATAAAAATGTATTTAAAAAGGCTTAAAAACCTATATTATAAAATCAATGTATAAAAAATAAATCAAAATAATAACAAGTTATTCACAGATTTATACACAACCTGTGAATAACTAAAATACGTGCTGATAACTTTTTTAAACTTATTAACAACTTCGATTATATGATACCAAAATATTAACACATTATCAATAAAAAAATAAAAATTATTAACAGCCGCTGAATAAAACTTTTTAATATGTTAATAACATTAATGGATTAATTTATTGACATGCAAATAAATAAACGATATAATCTTATTAGCATTTTTATGGTTTTAGGAGGTGTAGTAGTGTTACGTACACATCAGCCGAAAGTAAGGCACAGGAAAAAGGAACATGGATTTAGAAAAAGGATGTCTACGAAAGATGGTCGTGATGTTTTAAGAAGAAGAAGGAGAAAAGGTAGACATAGGTTGACAGCATAAGGAAGGCCTTAATGGGCCTTTTTTGCAATCGGAGGTTTAATATATATGATATGATAAAGATAAAACGCAGCAGGGATTTTAAGAATGTATATAAATATGGAAAATCTGTTTCTAATCAGTACATTGTCATGTATTTTTTAGAAAATGGTACGGATGTCAATAGAGTCGGTTTTTCTATAAGCAAAAAAGTAGGTAAGAGTGTAGTTAGAAATCGCTATAAGAGATTGTTGTATGAAAATTTCAGGTTGTTAGATGGTGATTTAAAAAAAGGATATGACATTATTTTTATTGCCAGAAATAAAATCGTAGAGTCAGATTTTTATACGTTGGGAAATGCTATGAGAAGGCTTCTTAAGAAATCTTCTCTTTATATGGTGAATGATAAATGAAGTACATTTTCATATATTTAATAAAGTTTTACCAAAAATTCATATCTCCTATGAAGCCAAAGTCTTGCAGGTTTTACCCTACTTGTTCTCAATACGCTATCGATGCCATCATGAAGTATGGCATTTTAAAGGGTGGAATGATGGCTTTGTGGAGGATATTAAGGTGTAATCCCTTTAATCCAGGCGGATATGATCCTGTAAAATAGCTAGGAGGTTTAAAATGGCATCAATTGGTATGTACCTTGGCCAGTTATTAAAATTTATATACGATTTTGTTGGAAATTATGGTGTAGCCATAATCATATTTACGATTCTCATAAGGGTTGTCCTTTTGCCTTTTTATGTCCAGCAGATGGGAACAATGAGGAAGATGAAGGAGATTAGCCCTTTAGTTGAAGAAATCAAGAAGAAATACGCTAAAGATCCTCAAAAGATGAACGAAGAGATGATGAAGCTTTATAAAGAAAAAAATGTAAATCCCATGAGCGGTTGTCTGCCGATGTTGTTGCCTCTTATAATACTTTGGCCGCTTTTTGCTATGCTTAGAAGTTATCCCGCATTTAGCACGGCTTCGTTTTTATGGCTTAAAAGTTTAGCTGCAAGAGATCCTTATTATATATTGCCACTATTGTCTGGCGTGACTACGTATATTTCCTCTGCGATGATACAGACAGACAATAATCAGAAGTCGATGAATCTCGTAATGTCTGCTTTTATGATATGGATAACTGTTTCGCTGCCTGCTGGTGTGGGTATATATTGGGTTACCAGCAATATCTTTCAGATTGTGCAGCAGTACATCTTTTTAAGACCTACCGAACCAATGAAGGGAGAGTCTTCAAATGAGGGAAATAATAAAAACAGGAAAGACAGTTGATGAGGCTGTCAATGCTGGACTTTCAGAGTTAGGTATAACGAGGGATTTAGTAGACATAGAAGTAATAGACGAAGGCAGTAAAGGATTTCTGGGTTTATTAGGCAAACAGGCGATAGTTAAGATAATAGTCAAAGATGTCTTCAAGGAAAATATCAAAAGGTTTTTGGATGGATTGATAAGCTTTATGGGCATAGATGTTGCATACGATATTGGCGAAAAAGATAATACGATATTGGTGAATTTAAAGGGAAAAGGCGTTGGATTGCTGATAGGTTATAGAGGTGAGACGTTAGATTCACTGCAGTACCTCGTATCTTTGGTGGCAAATAAAAACAATGTGGAAGGCATACACAAAAAGGTTTTATTGGATGCGGAAAATTATCGTGAAAAGAGAGAGAAGATACTTATAAATTTGGCAAACAAGATTGCCAGAAAGGTAAAGCAGGAACAAAGAAGCATTACATTGGAACCTATGAACGCCAATGAGAGGAGAATAATTCACTTGGCTTTGCAAGACGATCCTGACATAGAGACATTTAGCGAAGGCGAAGAACCGAATAGGAGAGTGACGATATCTTTAAAGTAGCGGATACCCAAAAGGGTATTTTTTCTTTTACCTTATTGTAAAATAATATTTGGTGTTATATTATCATACTAAAGATCTGAAAGTTTGGTGGTTAACGTGATAGAAGATACTATTGCTGCGATTTCGACTCCAATAGGTGAAGGTGGTATATCCATCATAAGGATAAGTGGCAGTGATGCGATAAAAATTGTTTCTGGTATCTTTAAATCCAAGCGAAACGTGGATTTGAGGAATGTTAAGAGTCATACGGTTCATTACGGTTTTATTTACGATGCGGAAAATGATGAGATATACGATGAAGTTTTGGTAAATGTCATGAAAAGCCCTCATACTTACACAAAGGAAGATGTGGTAGAGATAAATTGCCACGGCGGCTATATTCCTTCTAAAAGAATTTTGGAGCTTGTACTTAAAAATGGTGCAAGGCTTGCTGAGCCTGGCGAATTTACAAAAAGGGCTTTTTTAAATGGAAGATTAGATATATCTCAGGCGGAAGCTGTCATAGACATAATAAGGTCTAAGACAGATCTGTCTAATAAATACGCTTTGATGCAGCTTAACGGAAGCGTCAAAGAAAAGATCACAAAGATAAAGAATGACCTTGTGGCACTTATTGCTCATATATTTGCCCTTATGGATTTTCCTGAGGAAGATGTGGAGTTACTTAATGATGGTGAGCTTATAGACGGCATTAACAATTCTATCAGAGAAATTGATGAGATACTTAAAACATCTGAAAAGGGAAGGATTGTAAGAGAAGGGCTTAACACAGCAATAATTGGGAAGCCTAATGTAGGCAAATCTTCACTTTTAAATGCACTGTTAAATGAAAATAGAGCCATTGTGACAGATGTGCCTGGCACAACGCGGGACATCATTGAAGAACATTTAAGCATAAAAGGCATACCTATAAATCTCATAGATACAGCAGGCATAAGGCAGACTGATGAGATCGTGGAGAAAATTGGAGTCGAAAGAAGCAGAGAAGCTATAGACAAAGCTGATTTGATAATATTCGTCTTTGATAATTCACGGCCTATAGAAAAAGATGATTATGAGATACTTAAATTGATTGAAAATAAGAAAGTTTTGTATATTTTGAATAAGATCGATCTGCCTTCTGCGATTGACATGGATGAAGTTTATAAGTTATCGGGTGGAAGGTATGTAAGATTGTCGTCTGTCACAAAAGAGGGGTTAGAAACATTAGAAAATACTGTATACAATATGGTCTTGTCTGATGGTTTGTCACGCGACGAATTTCTTCTGACAAACATGCGACACAAGGATGCACTGATTAAAGCTAAAGACAGTTTGATGTCATGCCTTAAGACGATAGAAGGCGGTTTGACGGAAGATTTTGTATCTATCGATTTAAACTCTGCGATAGATCATTTAGGCTTGATAACCGGTGAAACTGCAAATGAAGATTTAATCAATGAAATATTTGAAAGATTTTGTGTTGGAAAGTAGGTGGTTGAATGATATACAATGCTGGTGTATATGACGTAGCTGTAATAGGTTTAGGACATGCTGGATGTGAAGCGGCTTTAGCCACTGCACGGCTTGGATTAAAGACAGTCGCTTTTGCCATAAATTTAGATTCTATCGCTTTGATGCCATGTAATCCTGCCATAGGCGGACCGGCTAAGACTAACCTTGTTAGAGAGATTGATGCACTTGGTGGACAGATGGCTATAAACACGGATTTGACATTAATACAGGAGAGGACTTTAAATACCAGTAAAGGTCCTGCAGTAAGAGCTTTGAGGGCTCAGTCGGACAAAAAAAGGTATCAATTCAACATGAAGTATACGCTGGAAAAGCAAGAAAATTTAGACATCAAGCAGGCAGAAGTCGTCGATATAGAGGTTGAAGATGGACAAGTCAAAAGTGTCATTACAAAGACAGGTGCAAGGTATCTTTGCAAATCTTGCATTGTTACGACTGGTACTTATTTAAGAGGTAGGATAATCATAGGTGATGTAAGCTACAGCGGTGGACCAAACGGATTATTTCCAGCCAATGAGCTTTCTAAGTGCTTTGAGAGGCTTAACATCAGATTGATGAGGTTTAAGACGGGTACGCCAGCGAGAGTTGATAAAAAGTCTATAAATTTTGATGCGATGGAGATACAGCCTGGCGATGACAAGATAACGCCTTTTTCATACATGCACGACGAGATAAATGTTGAACAGATTCCTTGCTGGCTTACATATACAAACGAGAAAACCCATGAAGTGATAATGAGAAATATAGATAGATCTCCTCTTTACAGTGGTGAAATTAAAGGTGTTGGACCAAGGTATTGTCCATCTATTGAAGATAAGGTGGTCAAGTTTCCTGATAAGTTGAGGCATCAGCTTTTTATAGAGCCAGAGGGAAGGGACACAAATGAAATGTACGTGCAAGGCATGTCATCAAGCATGCCTGAAGATGTCCAGATAGAATTTTTAAGAACAATTAAGGGGTTAGAGAATGTCAAAGTGATGAGGCCGGGATATGCTATTGAGTACGACTGCATAGATCCTACTCAACTAAAACAGTCTTTAGAGTTAAAGACAATCTCAGGGCTATTTTTTGCAGGTCAAGTAAACGGCACGTCTGGATATGAGGAAGCTGCTGCACAAGGGCTTATGGCAGGCATAAATGCTGCTATGAAGCATTACAACAGGGAGCCGTTTATTTTGGATAGATCTGAAGCGTATATAGGTGTATTGATCGATGATCTTGTAACAAAAGGAACAAATGAGCCATACAGGATGTTGACGTCAAGAGCGGAGTACAGGCTTATTTTACGGCAGGACAATGCTGATTTTCGATTAACCGAAAAAGGAAGGCAGATAGGATTAGTCGATGATGAAAGATACAATAGATTTTTAATGAAAAAAGCGCAGTACGAGAAAGAGATGGAAAGATTGAAAAACACCATGATAACGCCAAGCCACGATGTCAATGAATATTTAAAGTCAAAGGGAAGTTCACCTATCGTCACAGGAATAACCATGTACGATTTGCTTAAAAGGCCTGAGATAGATTATGTTTCATCGAAGGTGATTGATTCAGGCAGGCCGGATGACATTAGAGATGATGTGGCTTTTCAGATCGATATAAATATAAAGTATGAAGGTTATATAAAGAAGCAAATGGAGCAAGTAGAAAAGTTTAAAGCGTTGGAGAATAAGAAGATTCCATCTTGGATAAATTACGATGATATAAAAGGGATAAGCATTGAAGCAAGACAAAAATTGAAAAGCATCATGCCTACATCTGTCGGTCAGGCATCAAGGATCTCCGGCGTTTCACCAGCAGACATTTCTGTTATATTAATTTATTTGCAGTCGAGGAGATAGGCATATGAACAGAGAATACATTGATATACTTATAAGCGGTGCTAATGATTTAGGGATAGAACTCAATATGTTCCATGTGGAACAATTTTTAAAGTACAATGATCTCCTTTTAAAGTGGAATGAGAAAATGAATTTAACGGCCATTACAGAAGAAAGGGAGATCATCATTAAGCACTTTTTAGACAGTTTAACTGCATTAAAATGCAATGTAATAAAAGGCACTGAAAGGATAATTGACGTAGGCGCAGGTGCTGGCTTTCCATCGGTGCCTCTTAAGATTTTATTTCCATCATTGAAGCTTACTATAGTCGATTCTTTAAAGAAAAGGACTGTGTTTTTAAACGAATTGGCTAGCCATCTTAATTTAAATGATGTTGAAATCATACATGGAAGAGCGGAAGACTTAGGTAAAGATATTGATTTCCGCGAAAAATACGACATCTCATTATCGAGGGCTGTTGCACAGCTAAATGTGCTAATAGAGTATTGCATACCTTTTACAAAGGTTGATGGATATTTGATAGCGTATAAGGGGTCTAATGCAGATGAAGAAATAAATGCATCGCAAAATGCTTTGAATGTTTTAAGGTGTCAGATAGAAAATGTCATTGACGTTACATTACCTTACACTGATATTCATCACAAACTTGTCTTAATAAAGAAGTTGAGTGTTACTGACGATAAATACCCGAGAAAGCCAAAATTAATTGAAAAGTCACCACTTTAACGAAAGGATAATGATTTATGAGGGATTTTAGGGCTTGTCTATTGGTTTCAAGAGGCGTTATCATTAATGACGGCAAAGTTCTTCTCGTAAAGCACCAGACGGAAGATGAGGTAGGCTGGGTCTTTCCAGGAGGTCGCGTTGAAGAAAATGAATCGCTTGTAGAGGCATTGGTGAGGGAATGCAAAGAAGAAACAGGGTACGATGTCGTGGCTGATAGCGTCTGTTATCTGGAGGAATACCTTATTTATTACGCTACATATTTTAAATGCAGAATTGTAGGTGGTGATTTGAAATTAGGTTCTGATCCTGATATGCCTAAAGATCAGCAGGTGATTAAAGACGTAAAGTGGGTTGACATATCGCAGTTTGATTGTTTGGACATATATCCAGAAGGGCTCAAAAAGATGATCATGGATGGAAGCATTAAGCATCAGAATTTAAAACTGCCCCAAATATACAGATAAAAAATTTTTGATAAAATATTAGGATAATAATGGAATTATAGGAGGAATTTTGATATTATTGTAGAATATATATAATATAATCTATTGTTTTACGAAGAGGTGTTTTTTATGGTGTCAATAAAACAGCAGGAAATCAAATACTTGCCGATAGACCTTATTAGGCCAAATCCATATCAGCCTCGCAAAATCTTTGACACAGCTAATCTTCAAGAGCTTTGCGATTCTATAAAAGCTTATGGCGTTATACAGCCAATAAGCGTGAGAGTCGTAAATGGCAATTCGTATGAGCTTATATCTGGAGAAAGACGTCTAAGAGCATCAAAGTTGGCGGGCCTTACGACAATTCCTGCTATAGTGTTTGAGGCGTACGATGAAGATTCTGCGGTTATTGCTTTAATAGAAAATTTACAGAGAAAGGATCTTAACTTTTTAGAGGAAGCTGAAGGGTATTACAACCTAATAAACGACCACAATCTTACTCAAGAAAAACTGGCTGTTATGCTGGGGAAAAGCCAATCTACAATAGCTAATAAGTTGAGGCTTTTAAAGCTTAGCGATAATATAAAAGCCAAATTGATAGAGCACAATTTGACAGAGCGCCATGCACGTGCCCTTTTAAGGCTTCCAGATGAGGAGATGCAGAATAAGGCTCTCGACATAATTATAAAGAAAAAGTGCAATGTCAAAGAAACGGAAAAAATTGTGCAGGATATGATAAATAAAATAACGATGGAGGAAGATAAGAAGGAAGAAAAAAAGAAGATGATGAGATTTTACAAAGATATAAGAATTTTTGTCAATACAATAAAGCAAGCAATCACAATAATGAAAAATTCAGGTGTCGATGCTGAATACACTGAACTTAACGAAGATGACTACATTGAATTTAAGATAAGGATTCCTAAAAAGTAATTTTTAATCACCCGTGCAATTATTTAACTTTTGTTCCACATGGAACAATGCTATAATAAAAATATGATAAAATTGCGGGGTGATAAATTGGGCAAAGTAATAGCTGTGGCAAATCAAAAAGGCGGCGTTGGCAAGACTACAACTACTATAAATCTTGGTTATTCTTTATCTGCTGCTGGCAAGAAGGTACTGTGCGTCGATATGGATCCACAAAGCAATATGACAAGTGGATTTGGAATAGATACTTCATCAATTAACTGCACCACGTATAATATTTTAATTGAAGGAAAGGACATAAAAGAAGCGTACATAGAGTTAGAAGATATGAGCGGTATTACCATTGTTCCTTCCAGTATACAATTGGCAGGTGCAGAGATAGAACTTGTGCCGATGCTGTCGAGAGAATTTAGGCTTAAAAATTCCATAAATGAAATAAAAGAAGATTTTGACTACATCTTAATCGACTGCCCTCCATCTTTAGGGCTTTTGACAATAAACGCGTTGACGGCAGCGGATTCTGTTTTGGTTCCGATACAATGTGAATACTATGCGTTAGAAGGATTGACACAATTGATGAATACTATAAATTTGATAAAGAAAAACATAAACCACGGCCTTGAAATTGAAGGAGTTGTTTTGACGATGTTTAATGCTCGGACAAACCTATCGATACAGGTTGTCGATGAGGTCAAAAAGTATTTCAAGGGGAAAGTGTACGGAACCATAATACCAAGGAACATAAGGTTAGGTGAAGCGCCAAGCTTTGGGAAGCCTATTTCACTTTATGATCCGCATTCGAAAGGTGCCGAAGCTTATGAGGAGTTGGCGAAGGAATTAATTGAAAGGAACGGTGAGGCAGGTGAATAACAAAAGAGGGCTTGGTAGAGGTTTACAAGCTCTTATACCAGAGATAGATGAAGAAAGTCCAAAAGGCGTCGAGAACATCAAGATTTCGGATATTGAGCCAAATCAATTTCAGCCAAGGAAACATTTTGATGATGAGTCATTAAAAGAGCTATCCGATTCCATAAAAGAGCACGGGATTATACAGCCTATAATAGTCAGAAAAAACGATTTTGGGTATCAGATTGTGGCCGGTGAGAGAAGGTGGAGGGCTGCGAAGTTAGCAGGGCTTAAAGAAATACCTGCCATAGTGAAAGATTTTGACGATCAAAAAGTGATGGAGATAGCTCTCATAGAAAATCTTCAGAGAGAAGATTTAAACCCAATTGATGAGGCAAAGGCGTATAAGTCCCTGATGGAGCAGTTCAACCTGACGCAGGAAGAAATATCAAAAAGGGTAGGGAAAAGCAGATCATCCATTGCCAACAGCATAAGGCTTTTGAATTTAGATGATGAAGTTCAAAATATGTTGATGGAAGGCAAAATAACGACTGGACACGCAAAAGTCATATTGGCTTTGCAGGACGCTGAGAAGCAAAACATGATAGCAAAAAAAATAGTGGACAAAAATCTAAATGTGAGAGAGACGGAAAACCTCATAAAAGAAGTTACATCCTCCAAGAAGAAAAAGCGAAAAGAAAGCGACGCATACATAAAAGAGATAGAAGATAATTTCTGCAGATTTTTTGGCACAAAGGTCAAAATTATCCATGGGAAAAACAAGGGAAAAATATTGATAGAATACTATGGAGAGGAAGATCTGTCGAGGCTTACTGAACTCATAATAGATAGGTGATCTTAATGCATTTGTAAAAACAAATGCATTTTTCTATTGTAACAGAGGCTAAATAAATATAAAATATAGATATATAAATAAATTTTAGGTGATATAGATGGAATATTGCATAATAATCTGCAATTCAACGCAGCACATGCTGAATGCAGATAAGATACTAAAAGAAAACAATATAAAGACGGAGCTGATACCAGCTCCAGCGGAGTACGGTTCTGTATGCAGTACCGCAATCAAAATTGATGCATATAATGTAGATGTAGCAGAAAAACTTTTAAAAAATAATTCTGTATCGGTAAAAGGTATATATCCGTATAAAATTAGGAAATTGGATGGCTTAGTAGAAAGAATAAATAGAAGGTTAAGTGGAGATATAAAAGCTGTCTTAGAAAAAGTAGAAAAAGGCATAGATCTTACGGAAGATGATATAGTGTTGCTGCTTAGCGCCGAAGGGGATGAGAACTTAAGTTCTATATACAAAGCCGCCGATGAGATGAGGAAGGCGGTTGTAGGTGATGTAGTCGATATAAGGGCTGCAATAGAGTTTTCTAACATCTGCAGGAAAAATTGCCTGTACTGCGGATTGAGAAGGGATAATTCAACTGTCGACAGGTATAGAATGGATGCAGATGAAATAGTTGAAACAGCAAAGGAACTAAAGCGGATGGGGATAAAGACGGTTATTCTTCAATCAGGAGAAGATCCATGGTACACAGAGGATAAAATAATAGAGATAATAAGAAAAATCAAGAAAGAGACTAATATGCGGATAACATTAAGCATTGGTGAAAGGACTGAGGAAGAATACAAGCATTTTAGGGAAGCTGGTGCAAACAACTTCCTGCTAAAAATAGAGACTACAAACAGGGAAGTATTTAAAAACATACACCCTGATGATGATTTTGATTACCGCGTAAAATGCAGCCAATGGCTTAGAGAAAATGGATATATAAATGGTAATGGAAACATTATAGGACTTCCTGGGCAGACAGCAAGGGACATTGCAAGAGATATACTTTTCTTTAAAGATATGGGCATCCACATGGTAGGCATTGGTCCTTTTGTGCCTGCTGTAGGTACGCCGTTAGAGACATACCCGCATGGAAGCGTTGAGATGACCCTTAAAACCGTCGCTGCTACAAGGCTTGTACTAAAAAATGTCTTTATTCCAGCGACGACTGCATTGGCTACCGTTGACAAGGAAGCCCAAGTAAAAGCTTTAATGGCTGGCGCAAATACGATAATGCTTATATCTACCCCTTCAAAGTACAGAAGCAGGTACAGGATTTACAGCAACAAAAATATGGTGGATCTTAAGACGGCATACAAGGCTATTGTAAAAGCTGGTAGAAAATTGCCTCCTTATATAAATAAAGATTATATAAAAGATATAGTATAGAAATCGATAGGAGGGTTATCATTGATTTATTTTGACAATGCGGCTACATCGTATCCTAAGCCTGAATCAGTCTATGATGAGATTGATAGAGTGATGAGATACTGTGGCAATCCAGGAAGAGGAAGCCATAGGTTGGCAATTGAATCTGGAAGGCACATATTGGAGGCCAGACAGGAACTTTGCAATCTATTTAATATAAGCGATCCTATGAGGATAGTTTTTACGCTTAACACGACAGATTCATTAAATATTGCCATAAAGGGAATTTTAAACGAAGGCGATCATGTTATAACGTCCAGCATGGAGCACAATTCAATGATAAGACCGCTTATTGCGCTGAGGGATAGGAATTACATCGATCTAACTGTAGTCAAATGCGATGAAAAGGGAAATATCGATGTGGATGATGTAAAGAAATCAATAAAGAAGAATACAAAATTGATCGCCATGATCCATGCATCAAACGTTACTGGCACGTTGATGCCAATAAGGGAAATAGGTAGTATTGCCCGGGAAATGGGGATATATTTCCTTGTTGATGCTGCACAGACTGCAGGTAGTCATCCTATTGATGTAGAGAAAGACAATATTGATCTATTGGCATTTCCGGGCCACAAATCGCTGTTAGGTCCTCAAGGAACCGGTGGACTTTATGTAAAAAGCACAATAAAACTTAAGACGATAAAAGAAGGTGGGACAGGTAGCAATTCAGAAAATATACACCAGCCTGATATGATGCCTGACATGCTGGAAAGTGGTACGCCAAATACGCCTGGAATCGCAGGTTTAAAAGAAGGCGTAAGATTTGTAAGAAGTGTAGGCGTAGAGAATATTTTGGATCACGAAAGGACGCTTGTCAGGAGATTTATAGATGGCGTAAAAGAAATTCCCAATCTTATCTTATACGGAAACGAAGATTTGAAAAAGCGAGTCGGTGTCGTTTCAGTAAATATAAAAGATATTGATTCTGGCGAAGTCAGCTATATATTAGATAAGGCATTTGATATAGCGACAAGATCTGGACTTCATTGTTCATCTTTGGCTCATCAAACAATAGGCACTATAAAAACTGGAACTGTCAGATTTGGAATAGGGTATTTTAATACAGAAGATGAAGTTGATAAAGCAATTGAAGCATTGTATACCATAGCAAAACAAGCCATTTAAATAATCTTTATATGCGGAGGAAGAATAAACTATGCAGGAACTTATGATGATGCTCAATAAAAATGTTAATCTGCTTGTACTACTTGCGATTGTCTTAGGATTAATAGACTTTATAGTGGTAATTGTGATTAATTCGAAATACACAAAATTAAAGAATAAATATAAAAAGCTTATTAAAGAATTGGAGATGGGAGATGTAGTAGACCTTCTTGCCAAAAATATAAGCAAGAATGATGAGTTTAATGAAAAGCTGGAAAAGTTCAGAAAAGAGTTAAGCATGATAGACAATGAAATGAAAGCTTCAATAAAGAAGGTTGGAATTGTAAGGTATAATGCTTTTAATGATGTTGGATCTGATTTAAGCTTTTCAATAGCTCTTTTAGATAGCGATGACAATGGAATAGTAATATCGGGCATTTATGGAAGAAATGAAACCGCCACTTTTGCAAAACCCATAGTTAAAGCACAATCAAATTATCCTCTATCTGCTGAGGAGATACAGGCCATAGATAAGGCAAGAAAAGGTCAGAGGTGAGGATAGTTTGATTGCCTTTATTGTAAATCCCACTGCTGGCAATGGCAAGGCATACAGGATGATTCCTAAAATAGAGAAGTATATGAAAGACAAAAACATAAATCACAAGTTTTTTATAACGAAGTATCCGGGCCATGGCACTATACTGGCGAGAGAAGCTGTAAAAGATGATTTTGAAATCGTGGTAGCAGTAGGCGGCGATGGGACAGTTCATGAGGTCATTAACGGCATAAGCGATTCAAATGTAGCACTTGGCATAATACCTTTAGGCACTGGCAACGATTTTGCAAGGTATTTTCGCATTCCAAAGGATGTATATAAGGCATTGGAAATTCTGCTAACGAAAAAGACAAAGCTTATTGATAGCGCTGTCATAAATAAGTACATCACCTGCAACAATGTGGCGAATATAGGCATCGATGCAGATGTGGCAGTGCAAGTGACTAAATTTAAAAGATTTGTCAGTGGAATTTTAGCTTATACATTAAGCCTCATAAATGTACTTTTTAAGTACAAGCCTTACAATGTAAAAATCGATATAGACGGAAAGACGATAAAGAGAAGGATTATGTTGGCCGCATTTGGCAATTGTAGTTTTTACGGCGGCGGATTTAAAATCTTGCCTGACGCCAATCCAGACGATGGATATTTAGACGTCATAATCGTAAATGAAATCAGCAAATTCAAGCTGCTTTTCTTGCTTCCCATGGCTATCTTTGGAAAACACACATCGTTGAAATGCGTCGAAACTTATAAAGCTGAGAAGATACATATAGACGCTGAAAGAGAGTTAGCACTTTGCGTAGATGGGGAAGTCATTTTGTCAGATACCATTGTGCTTAATGTGAAGAAGAATTCTGTAAAAATTTGCACAAATTAAATAATAAAGTATATTGTCAGAAAACTTCAGCCATACTATATATGGTTGGAGTTTTTTATTTTGTAACTTCTGTGGAGGCGTATAGATGGATGAAGTAAAGACTGGGAAACTAATCATAATAGGTGGAGCAGAGGACAAAAAAGATAAATGTGTAATCTTAAAAGAAGTGATAAAGTTATCAGGTGGTGAAAATGGCAGAATTGTGATAATGACTACAGCCACAGAAAAGCCACAAGAGGTAGGTAAAAATTATGTGGAAATTTTTAAGAGATTAGGAGCTGGTATCGTAGAAACTGTAAATGTAGATTCGAGAGATGATGCAAAAGATGAGATTGCCTTAGAAAAACTTAAAAAAAGCACATGCATTTTTTTTACAGGAGGAGATCAATTAAGGATTACAAGCGTACTTGGCGGAAGTGGTATAGATAAACTATTGAATGAACTTAATAAGCGGAAAGGAACACTTATAGTTGGCACAAGCGCAGGTGCTTCTGCTATGTCAGGTACAATGATAATAGGTGGAGATGACGAGGAAGCCCCGAGAAAATGCACCATAAACATGGCTTCGGGATTGGGACTTTTGAATAACGTCATAATAGATCAGCATTTTGCCCAAAGAGGCAGGATTGGAAGATTGCTTACGGCCATAGCTGAAAATCCAAATAATCTTGGGGTAGGGATAGATGAGGATACAGCTATAGTTGTCGATGGCCACAAGTTTAAAGTCATCGGTTCAAATGCAGTGACTGTTGTAGATGGAAGGACGCTAAAAAACACAAATGTATCGGAGTCCAGCCCTGATGAGATACTATCATTGACACATGTTACACTGCATATACTCCCGTCTGGATACGGTTTTGATATCATGCTGAGGGAGCCTTTTAAATACAATGAGGAGGATAAATAATGAATATAAAGGACATAAAGGTGTATCGCGGCAGAAACATATACTGTCATAGACCTGTTGTAAAGATGGTGGTTGACACAGGCGATCATGATATACCTACGAAAGACATACCTGGATTTAATGAGAGGCTTTTAAAGACAATCCCAGGTTTAAGCAAACACTGCTGTTCATACGGTTATGAAGGTGGATTTATAAAAAGGCTTGAGGAAGGAACGTATCTTCCTCATGTGACAGAGCACATGATACTGGAAATACAAAATATGTTGGGATATGATGTGAAGTTTGGAAAAGCGCGACTTATTGATGGGCACATGTACAATGTCATTTTTGAGTATGAACTGGAAGAGTGTGCATTAAGATCTGCAAAGTTAGCAGTAAAAATGGTAAATAAATTTATAAACGGCGAAGATATAGATTTTCAGCAAGAATTGGAGCAGATTAGAAAAGTCGTCGTAGAGGTGGAATTAGGGCCCAGCACGATGGCTATAAAAAAAGCTGCCGAAGAAGCATCAATACCGGTGACAAGGGTAGGAAACGGCAGTATATTGAGGCTTGGGTATGGCCGCTATCAAAAGATGATAGAAGGCACCATAACGCAAAATACCAGTTGCATTGCCGTAGACATCGCATGCGACAAAATTCTTACGAAAAAAATAATCAAAGA
The DNA here is from genome assembly GCF_009905255.1 of Thermoanaerobacterium aotearoense. Classification (NCBI taxonomy): domain Bacteria; kingdom Bacillati; phylum Bacillota; class Clostridia; order Thermoanaerobacterales; family Thermoanaerobacteraceae; genus Thermoanaerobacterium; species Thermoanaerobacterium aotearoense. The sequence continues at coordinate 16,515 of NZ_CP047602.1, forward strand.
GTATGGATTGCCAGTACCTGAAGGGGATGTGGCGTACAATGAAAATGATGCTATTGCCATAGCTGAGGAAATTGGATATCCAGTTGTAGTTAAGCCTTACAATGGCAATCAAGGGAAAGGCGTTTTTTTAAACCTTTCAAACAAAGAGGAACTTATCGTTGCTTACAGAAATGCTAAAAATATAAGCGATATCGTCATAGTGGAAAAGCACATTAAAGGAAAGAATTACAGAGTTTTAGTTGTAGGCGACAGAGTGGTGGCGGTGGCTGAGAGAATACCTGCAAGAGTATTAGGGGACGGCGTTCATACGATAAGAGAACTGGTGGAGATAGAAAATGAGAATCCTTTAAGAGGTGTAGGACATGAAAAGCCTCTTACAAAGATAAATATAGATAACATTTCTCAATTCGTCTTAAAAAAGCAAGGTTACAACATAGACGATATACCTGAAAAAGGCGTGTATGTCTATTTCAGAGAAAGCGCCAATTTAAGCACTGGTGGAACGGCAGTAGACAGGACAAAGGAAATACATCCAGACAATATTGAAATAGCTGTAAGAGCAGCTAAAGCCATAGGACTTGATATTGCAGGAATTGATATTACTATGGAAAATATATCGCTGCCTTTAAATAGAGAAAACGGCGCAATAATTGAAGTCAATGCGGCTCCCGGAATAAGGATGCACCACTATCCATCACATGGAAAACCAAGAGATGTAGCAAAGGCAATAATAGATATGCTTTATCCTAAAGGAAGCAAAGCTACTATACCTATAATTTCTGTTACAGGGACAAATGGAAAGACCACCACTGTAAGGATGATATCACATATACTTAAGATATACGGTTATACGGTAGGCATGACTTCAACAGACGGCATCTACGTAGACGATGTGTGCATATACAAAGGTGATAATTCTGGGCCTAAAAGCGCCAGAACATGCCTTGCAGACAAAAATATCGATGCAGCAGTTTTAGAAACTGCCAGAGGTGGCATAGTGAGAGAAGGATTAGGGTACGATTTAGCTGATGTGGGCATAATCACAAATATATCAGAAGATCACCTTGGAATAGATGGCATTGAAACATTAGAAGATCTTGCTTTTGTAAAGTCATTGGTGGTGGAGGCTGTAAAAAAGGACGGCTATTCTGTATTAAACGCAGACGATCCTATGACACCATACATATCAAAAAGGGCTAAGGGAAAGATCATATACTTTTCGATGCACGAAAACAATCTGACCATAAAAAGGCATCTTGAAAATGGTGGCATATCTGTATATTTAAAGGATGACACTATAGTCATAGCAAATGGCGAAATCATACCTGTTGTGAAGGTTGACGAGATTCCAGCAACGCTAAACGGTAAAGTCTTGTACAATGTGGAAAATGCTATGGCATCAATTGCTGCATGCTATGGGATAAAGATTCCAGTCAACGTCATATCGAGAGGCATTAGATCTTTTTACTGCGATGAAAACCACAATCCAGGCAGATTTAATATATTCAACATAGGAAGCTTTAGAGTGTTGGTAGATTATGGACATAACATTGACGGAATAAAGAAAGTGATAGAATCTGCTCGCAAGTTGAATCCAAACCGCTTAATCGGTGTCATAGGCGTACCTGGAGATAGAAGCGATTCAAGCACGCTGAAGGTGGGAGAAATATGCGGGAAAGGATTTGACAAAGTCTACATAAAGGAAGACATGGATTTAAGAGGAAGAAAGCCAGGTGAAGTTGCAAAACTTCTTGAGATAGGTGTCTTAAAAGGTGGGCTTTCTAAAGAAGATGTAAAGGTGATCTTGAAAGAAGTAGATGCGCTGAAAGCAGCCATGTATGAAGCAATGCCAGGCGATTTGATAGTCGTATTCTATGAAAAGTACACGCCGATAATCGATGCGATAAACAATTTTATAAGATTAAGTCAATTTAATATCAATGAAAGCAAAGAAAGGGCATAAATCATGCCCTTTCTTTGCGGTTTATAATGTTCATTATAGATTGTGTTATGCCGTACGTTATTATGTCTGCCATTTTCATTACGACATTAAGCCTCGTATTCTGCAGAACCATAAATTCCATGAAACCTGATATATTTACTATTCCAGTTACGTACATGTTTCCGATAGGAGGCAAGTCTTTAGAAACACCTGCGCCAGGCTTTATCGATCCTTCGCCTATCGATATGCACCCTACGTGGTTTAATGAGCCAAGACATGCATCTACAGCGACTATAAAAGGATTTTTATGTAATCTGTTTATCGTATTTAAAGTTTCATTTAAGTTTTTGGCGTGGACAGGTTCATTTAACGTGCCGTATATGCCTATTTTATCGGAGAAATAGTTTTTTAATTTGTATCCCACGATAGGTCCCAGGCTATCACCTGTGGATCTATCAGTACCGATGCATACTATGACAAATTCATCCTTAAAATTAAACAATTTATTAAAACACCTTGAAAATTCAAGGCTAAAATCGCTGTAACAAGTTTTGTCATTTATATTTATCAATTTCATTGCAGCCCATCTCCTTTAAGCAATCTCATATTTATTTTTCACAATTTTTACCGTGTTAATACACTGATGGCATTTTAGGTTGAAAAGTCGTGCATATACGTGTATTATAATAGTAGTTGCACTTTAAGGTGGTTTATATGAATATTGTTGATATGGCAATACTTTTAATAATAGCCTATTTTGTATATACTGGCTTCATCAAAGGATTTATCATGACACTATACGGCATGGCCAGCATTGTGTTATCATGGATTTTGACTAAAAGATTTTACCCAGTTGTAGAACAATTAATATTGAGAAATAATAAATTGGTAAGTTTTATAGTGAAGATTACAGGATACGGCGATGCGATTTTAAGCGGTGCATCGACGAAAATGATTGTTACGTTAATAAGTTTTGTATTTACATTTTTGCTGTCTTTGCTATTTTTGAAAGCCGTCGCATTGACTATCAATAAATTGATGGATTATCCTGTCATAAGGACATTCAACAGAGTTGGCGGCGGAATTTTAGGCGCTATAGAAGGATTTGCATTTCTATTTCTGCTGTTTGGATTGTTAAGTGTGGTAAATAGCATGCTGCCGCTAAATTATTGGACTTACATAGAAAAGTCTCAATTTGCAAAGCTGTTTTTGACAAACAAAGATATTGTTAAACTGCTTTTGCTTTAAATGAAAGGATGTTTAAATTGGAGTACATAAGTAGGTTTTACGACCAAATATTGAAGCTTTACGATATAAAAATTTTTGGAACTACTTTTGACATAATAAAAGTCATCATAATAGCTTATATTGCCAAAAAGTTAGGCTATCTTTTAATAGATCGATTTTATGTGATGCAAGAGAAGTCAAAACTTCAATTTTCTGAGCGAAAAGTAAAGACTCTTTCTTCTCTTACTAAAAATATTTTAAAGTACGTCATATATTTTGTGGCTGTTTATTCTATTCTTGAGATATTAGGGCTTAAGATGGGTTCGATATTGGCTGTTGCAGGTATAGGCAGCCTTGCCGTAGGATTTGGAGCCCAAAGCCTTGTGAAAGACGTTATTACTGGGTTTTTCATAATATTTGAAGATCAATTCGGAGTAGGGGACTACATAACAATAAACAATTTTTCTGGCACCGTTGAGGAGATCGGACTTAGAGTCACAAAAATAAGAGATTTTTCAGGTGATTTAAACATCATACCAAATGGAGAGATTACATCTGTGACGAACCATTCAAAGGGTGCCATGAGAGCCCTTGTGGCTGTCTCTGTATCTTACGAAGAAGATGTAGATAGGGTTATAGAAGCTCTTAATGAGATATGCACTGAGATGAAAAGGGATAGGACAGATCTTTTAGATGGGCCGAAAGTCCTTGGAATAACAAATTTTAAAGACTCTGCAGTAGAAATAACTGTGGTGGCAATGGCAAAGCCAATGCAGCAGTGGGCTGTTGAGAGGGATTTAAGGTACAGGATCAAGAAACTTTTTAAGGACTACGACATTGATTTGCCATATCCTCACATGAATGTATCAATTGAAGACAAAAATAAAAAGGGTGATGTCAGTGCCGAAAGAGATTAACGTAGGTGATATTGTAAAAATGAAGAAGGTCCATCCTTGTGGCTGCGATGAGTGGGAAGTGCTTAGGGTAGGAATGGACATAAGGATAAAGTGTTTAAAGTGCGGCAGAATGGTTTTAATGCCAAGGCCCAAATTTGAAAAGGGAATGAAAAAAGTGATAAAAACTGTTGAAAAACCAAATGAACAATGATAAAATAACAATATGGATTGCCGCCTTGCCCAATAGGGCCGTAAAGTCCATAAGGAGGTGAAAGAATGAGAGCGTATGAAACAATATTCGTAATTTCTCCAGATGTAAATGACGAAGCAAGACCTGCTTTGATTGAGAAGTTTAAAAATCTCATAACAGAAAAAGGTGGAGAAATTACCAATGTGGATGAGTGGGGCAGAAGAAAGCTTGCATATGAAATCGATAAGAAAAGCGAAGGATACTACGTATTGATGAACTTTACAAGCGATGTAGATGTCCCGCATGAACTTGAAAGAGTGTACAAGATTACAGACGGTATATTGAGATACTTGATCGTGAAAGTTGATAAATAATTAATCGATAGGTGGGTTAATGATGTTGAATAAAGTTATATTAATAGGCCGTTTGACTAAAGATCCTGTCCTTAAGTATGCTTCAGCAAACATGGTTCCTGTGACCACATTTACACTTGCTGTCAACAGGAATTACACACAGCAGAACGGAGACAGGGTGGCTGATTTTATACCCATCGTTACATGGCGAAAACTGGCAGAAGTTTGCGGAAATAATCTTAAAAAGGGAAGATTGGTGGCTGTGTCCGGCAGCATTCAAACTCGCACATGGGATGATAATAGCGGCAATCGCCATTGGGTTACAGAAGTTGTAGCAGATGAAGTGAAGTTTCTGGATTCAAATAGACCCAGCGGCAGTGATCCTATGGCAGATCTGGGTAAGGATATTCACAATTTTGATATCGACTTGGATAGCAGCGATTTTGATGGATTTAGTCCGGTAGAGTCAGAAGATGATCTTCCATTCTAAGGAGGGTAGATGATGTCAAACAACAATAGCAATTCTAAGGAAAATTCCGCTCAAAAGAGGAAAAATAGAAAAGCTAAGAAAAAAGTATGCGCTTTTTGCGCTGACAGGATAGATTATATAGATTACAAAGAAGTTGGAAAGCTGCGCAAATATATAACTGAAAGAGGCAAGATACTTCCGAGAAGGATAACAGGAAACTGTGCTATACATCAAAGGCAGCTTACAGTTGCTATAAAAAGAGCGAGACAGATTGCACTACTACCATATACAGCCGAATAATGATATAATATAGAGAGGGTCAAGCCCTCTCTTGTTTTTCATGTGTTTAAGGTGGGATATTATGGAGAATAATTTTGATATAACGAAAAATATTAAAAGCTTGGAAAATTTAAAAGTTGAGCTTTTATTGAAGATTGCATCAGTCTTTAAAAATTTTAACAATGACGATTTGCCTCAAGAATTGATAGACGATATATGCCATGTGATAATAATAGGATATCTTCTTGGCAATAAATTGGGGTATGATTTTAGAGAAATCGACGATGAGATTTCAAAGAGGATAAAATCTATTTCGGCAGATATAGAAGAAGACTCCCAAAATTACAGAAAACTGGCGGAGTATCTAAAGAAAAGGTAAGATAGCGCATGGAGGATAAAAAATGAACAGCAAAAACATAGTAAATGGAGCTTTAATGGTTGCTGTAGCGGTTATAATGGTCTTGATTGGGTCATACGTACCGCCGCTTTTTTTCATACTGTTTTTTGTGTCAGTACCTGTAAGCGTGGTGATAATAAGGAGCAATAGTTTGCTGTATGGCATATTGACCACAGCCTTAATCTTTTTGGCCACATTTCTTTTTACAGACATAATCACAGCTTCAATTGTGGCAGGATTAAGCGCTATAGGGATTGCGATGGGGTATTTGGTTAAAAGCGGCAGTACTCCTCAGAACGTTGTGGTTGAAACTGGTGCAATATCTTTGTTAGGCTTTGTAGGAGTGTTGTATGCTCTTAAATTATTTGGCATAAATGTAATAAAAAGCATCTTAGACGATTATCAGCAGATTGGAAAACAAATATTGGACATCTATAAGAACTCTCCTGATGCAGCTTATATAAGAAGCATGATAAGTTATACATTAGAGTCTTTAAAAGAGCTTATGCCGTCTATTTTTGTCATAATGATTGCACTCATCGTCTTAGTTAACTACATGCTTCTTTCAAGGATAATGGCAAAGGAAGGCAAAGTGAAAAAATTACCTCCGTTTATGTTTTGGAGGATGCCTTACATGACAGGTTGGATTTTCATAGGTGCCCTTTTGTACCAGTATTTTGTAAACTCCAGTGTTGTCGCATCTAATCTGCTGTTGCTTCTATCCATAGGGTTTACCGTAAGCGGCCTTTCCTATGTAAAATACTTTATGACAAAGAGATTTAATGTAAACTCTTTAATAAGCGACGTGGTTTTGGTGGCTTTGTTTATGTTTCCTATTACTTTTTCACTTATGACGCTGCTGGGGGTCATAGATACAAGCATGAACTTGCGAAGATTTACATGATACGGCTTTTGTATCCTGATTTGAGGGGATGTATGCATGTTTGATAAAAAAAATTATAAATTGATATCCTCTGTAAGTTTATTAAACATCATTTTATCAGCGGTGCTTACTCTTGTGCTTATGTACTACAATGTCTACATCAGCATTGTATCGATGGTTCTTTTGGCGTATATTTTATACATCGAATACAAGGGAGCTAAAAAGAAACGTACAGAATTTGACAAGTACATTGAAAGGCTTTTTTTTAGCGTTGACAAGGCATCGGGCAATGTGCTGTCGCTTTTGCCTATACCTGTAGCTTTGATGAGGGAAGATGGAAGTATCGTCTGGTACAATTCATGCTTTGCTCAAAATTTTGAGGATAAGAAAGATATAAACAATGTTTTTTTAAAATACGCAAAGTCGAAAAAGGATGAAAAATATCACTTCAGGATTGGCAATAAATACTACTACATGATAAGCATCATCTCTAAAACCAAAAAGAGAAAGCCAAAAGACGGTGAAAATTACTACAATGTTTTCATATTTGACGAAACTGATTACATGGAAATATCGAGAAGACTTGCAAATTCTCGTACTGTCTTAGGTTACATACTTGTAGACAATTACGAAGAAGCTTTGCAGTCTGCAGATGATTTAAATAAGCCTGTTGTAGCTGCAGAAATAGAAAGAAGATTAAACATCTGGATTCAATCGATGAATGCCTATATAATAAAGTACGCCAATGACAGGTATATCTTTGTAACGCAAGAGGCGGATTTAAAAAATCTGGAGGAAAATAGATTTGAGATACTTGACTTTGTAAGGGATATAAATGTAGGAAACAAAATACCGATTACCTTAAGTATAGGTGTTGGTGCAGATTCACCTGAATTTGCGAAATTAAATGAGTATGCTGTGTCTGCTATTGATCTGGCATTAGGCAGAGGCGGCGATCAGGCCGTTGTCAAAAGAGGCGAGAAAATCCTTATATACGGAGGAAAGACACAGGCTGTAGAAAAGAGGACAAAGGTCAAAGCGAGGGTTGTGGCACATGCCATAAGGGAACTTATTGGAGATTCATCAAATGTTTTGCTTATGGGGCACAATTTTATGGATTTTGACTCATTGGGAGCGGCAATAGGCATGTACAGGTGTGCCGTATCCTTTGGCAAGGATGCAAAGATAGTATTAGATAAGTCAAATCCAGCTATAGAGACACTTTTGGAGAAAATAGAGAGGGATGAGGAGTACGCAAATCCATTTATCGATGTTGGCAATGCAAAGAATATGGTCAATCCAAAGACGCTTCTCATCGTCGTTGATGCCCATAGACCCAGCTATCTGACGTATCCAGAATTAGTAAACATGGTGGATAGGATAGTAGTCATCGATCACCATAGGAGAGGAAAGGAATTTATCGATAAGGCGTTGCTTATTTACCTTGAGCCATACGCGTCATCTACATGTGAGCTTGTGACTGAGATATCGCAGTATATAAAAGATAAAATAGATTTAAAGCCGATAGAAGCGGAAGCCCTCTTAGCCGGAATAACAGTTGACACAAAAAATTTCACATTTAGGACAGGCGTAAGGACATTTGAAGCAGCATCTTATCTTAGGAGAAAGGGTGCCGATACTATATCTGTAAAGATGCTGTTTCAAAATGATTTAAAATCGTATATAATAAAATCTACGATAGTAAAAAATGCTGAGATTACGGAAGAAGGAATAGCTATTGCAGTAAGTCCTGATGAAACGGACAATGTCATAGCCGCACAAGCTGCAGATGAACTTCTCAATATAAAAGGCGTTCAAGCGTCTTTTGTCGTGTTTAAAAGACATGACGATGTGGCCATAAGCGGAAGATCGATAGGAGATATAAACGTTCAGGTAATACTTGAAAAATTAGGAGGCGGCGGTCACTTGACTGTGGCAGGCGCTCAGCTTAAAAAGCCTCTTAAAAATGTCGTAGATGATTTGAAGAAAGCTATAGAGGAATATTTTAAGGAAGGTGAGTCGTAATGAAAGTGATTTTGCAAAAGGATGTAAAGGGCATAGGCAAAGCAGGTGACGTAGTAAATGTAAGCGACGGCTACGGTAGAAATTATCTTTTGCCTCGCGGACTTGCTATAGATGCTACGGAGTCAAACATGAACGTTCTTAATGAGAAGAAAAAAGCAGAGGAGAAGAAAAGGCAGAAAGAGGTAGAAGCTGCACAAGAGATGGCTAAAAAGCTTTCGCAAGAGTCCATCGTGATTAAAGTTAAAACAGGCGAAAACGGCAAATTGTTTGGATCTATAACATCAAAAGACATACAGGACGAGCTTAATAAAAAAGGATACGATATTGACAAGAAGAAGATAAATCTTCCGGATTCTATAAAGACGATCGGCACTTATAATGTAGACATCAAAATATACCCCGGCATACAAGCCAAGGTAAAAGTAGATGTCGTAGGACAATAATTTACGAAGATTCATGACTTTATGGAAAAATACGTGAGGTTTTGGACTTTTAAGGGGGGAATGAGATGGAGTGGAATAAAATCCCTCCTCAAAATATAGAAGCAGAACAGGCTGTCTTAGGTGCAATGCTTTTGTCCAGAGATGCCATAATCGATGCATCAGAGATAGTAAAAGCAGATGATTTTTACAAGGAGTCAAATAAAAAGCTTTTTACCATAATGATGGATATGTTTGAAAAAAACATACCAGTCGATTTGGTTACGGTAGTTGATGAGCTTAGAAGGCAAAATATGCTGGAGGCTGTAGGCGGGCTTGACTACATAACAAATTTGTCATCCAGCATAGTGACTACTGCCAATGTATCGTATTATGCAAAGATGATAAGAGAGAAAGCAACATTGAGACGCCTCATTCAAGCTTCATCAGAGATAATGGAGTTAAGCTATGAAGGCGGCGATCTTCACGATGTGTTGGATACGGCTGAGCAGAAGATATTTGACATAGCGCAGGGCAGAAACACCGAAAACTTTTATCCCATTAAAGATGTGTTGATGGACACATTTTACAACATAGAAAATCTTTATAAAAACAAAGGGCATCTGACTGGCGTACCTTCTGGATTTCCTGATTTAGACTTGAAGACGTCTGGCTTCCAGCCATCTGATTTTATACTTCTTGCAGCAAGGCCATCCATGGGCAAAACTTCATTTGCCTTAAACATTGCAGAAAATGCTGCATTGGCACTTAAAAAACCCGTCGCCATATTTAGCCTTGAGATGTCTAAAGAGCAGCTTGTAAGTAGGCTTATATGTTCTACTGCAAATATAGACAGTCAAAAGCTTAGAACGGGAAATTTGGATGACGACGATTGGCCAAGGCTTGCTGCTGCTATGGCTCCTCTTTCAACAGCGCCTATATACATTGACGACACACCTGGCATATCTGTCATGGATATAAGGGCAAAGTGCCGAAGACTGAAGCTGGAGAAAGGGTTGTCTTTAGTATTAATAGACTATTTACAGCTTATGCAAGGAAGGGGCAACTCAGAAAGCCGTCAGCAGGAGGTTTCTGAGATATCAAGGTCATTGAAGGGTCTTGCAAGAGAACTGCAAGTTCCCATCATAACGCTTTCGCAGCTATCCCGTGCCCCTGAAGCCAGATCCGATCACAGGCCGATTTTAAGCGACTTAAGAGAGTCAGGTGCGATTGAGCAGGACGCCGATATAGTCATGTTTCTCTACAGAGATGATTATTACAACAAGGATTCTGAAAAGAAAAACATCGCAGAGCTTATTATTGCAAAGCATAGAAATGGTCCTACAGGTACAATAGAGCTTCTGTGGATGGGTCAGTACACGAAATTTGTAAGCATAGATAAATACAGGACAGAGTAGTCAAGAGGGTATTTTTATGGGTGATTATGATTATTTAAGAAAGATACCGTATTTCAATGTCTTAAGCGAAAGCTCTTTATTTGAGATTAATAAAATAGCTGTGGAGAAGGAGTACAAAAAAAACACCGTCATATTTTACGAAGGCGACGAGGGTGACGCCATATATTTTGTAAAAAAGGGGAAAGTCAAGATATCTAAAATATCACAACAGGGCAAAGAGCATATAATAAGAATAATGGAGGATGGAGATATTTTTGCTGAATCCCTTTTATTTATAGGTGGCAAATATCCAGCTACTGCAGAGGCCATAGAGGATTCAAAGATTATCGTGCTTAAAAACAAAGACATAGAAAATTTGATACTGAACAACAATGAAGTTGCCTTAGGAATAATAAAGCTAATGGCAAAAAGACTCCAAAATGTGGCGGTCATAATAGAGAACTTAGCGCTTAAAGATTCTCTCGGCAGGACGGTTTCTATTCTTCTGACGTTTGCCAGAGAAAAAGGCATACAAGGCAAGGATGGCATAGCCATAGAATTAAACTTAAGCAGGCAAGATCTTGCCAACATGGTAGGCACGTCTCGAGAAAATATGACAAGAATCTTAAGCCAGTTAGACAAGGAAGGAGTCATAAAGCTGGAACGACATGCCATAATAATAAAAGATGTAAATGCATTAAAAAATTTGTCATAAATTTGTTGTAGTTATATTCAATGTGTGCTATAATTTATATGCAATTGAATAAAGTTCGTTAAGTGAGGCTCCTATGCGGATACATGCTGATGCCCGGAAACATCGAGAGATGCCAATGGGTCAACAGATTCTACCGTTACAAGGTTTAATCTAATTCAGCCGGTACTACCTATGCCGCATAGTGCTAAAACCCAACGAGTGTGTTGAGATTAGAGCCTTTTACGTTTTGTAAAAGGCTTAAATTTTTTAAAGGCAGGTGGTAAAGATGGACTCTGGCCCTTATAGTCATAAGCGAATAAAATTTAATAATTCAAAAAAGAATATGAGGGAGGAGTCTATCTTGCCTTAAAACTCCTCCCTTAGAAAAGGAGGTAGTGAAATGCCAATTTTAAGCCTTTATTTAAGCAGGATTTTAGGCAATAAGATATTGCTTAAAAATGGTGAAGTTTTAGGTAAACTCAAGGATATTGGAGTTTCAACAGAGTTGACGCATCCAATTGCAATATCCATGTTGGTAAAGACGAAATCTGGCGTCAAAGAGTACAAGTGGGAAAACATAAAGATAACGAAAAAATTTGGACAGTACGAGCTTATGTGCACAGAGCCAATAGAGGCAAATGGCATTAAAGATGTCTTGTACTTGTCAAAAAATGTCTTAGATAAACAGATTATCGACGTGAATGGAAGGAAAGTAGTAAGAGTCAATGATATAAGGCTGGCACTTTTAGATAAAGGTTTGTTTGCGATTGCTGTCGATATAGGTGTTGAAGGCATATTGAGAAGACTTGGACTTGCAAAGCCTTTAAAGAGGATATTAAAGAGATTTGGCAAAACTATATCCAGCAAATTCATACTTTGGGAAGATATAGAGACGATTACTCGCGCAAGAGAAAACATAATGCTGTCAAAGACGTATCACAAGCTGGCCACACTTCACCCTTCCGACCTTGCGGATATAATAGAAGATCTGGATTTTAAAGCCGGCATAGATATATTCTCCAGCTTAGAGCACGGAAGAGCCGCAGATGTGCTGGAGGAAATGGAGACAGATACTCAAAGAAGCATATTAAACGAGCTGCCTGTCTCTAAAGCTGCGGACATATTGGAAGAAATGCCTGCAGATGAAGTTGCAGACATACTGGATGATCTGAATGAAGAAAAAGTAGAAGAACTATTGAATGAGATGGAAAACAATGCGTCGTTGGAAGTCAGAGAGCTGATGGAATACCCGGAGTATGCCGTTGGAAGCTTGATGACCACCGACTTTGTGGCATTTGAAAATACGCTTTCCGTTGAGGAGGCAATAAAGGAGCTTAGGCTTTTAAAACCAGATGAAGATATCATTTATTACATCTATATAGTTGATGAATCAAATAGGCTTTTAGGCGCAGTTACGCTTAGAGATTTGGTGATTTCAGAGCCTAATACCCTATTAAATGAAATCATGAACAAGGACATCATCTACACCCGAGATATGGATTCAATAAAATCCCTCATAAAGACAGTGACAAAGTACAATTTGGTAGCGATTCCTGTTGTAGATGAAGATATGAAGCTATTGGGCACTGTCCTTATAAATGATATAATATACGAACTTATGAGAAGTGGAAAGACGTACGCAAGGAGGTAGTGTGAAGTGACAAAGAGGAAGACATTTCTTACAAATTTGTTGATATTTTTGTCGATTTTAGGGCCAGGTATAATCACAGGAAGTGTTGACAATGATGCAGGTGGCATAACCACTTATTCTGTGGCAGGTGCTACTTATGGATATAAATTGCTTTGGACATTGATACCGTCATTTATCGTCCTGATCGTCATACAGGAGATGAATGCCAGGATGGGCGTCGTGACGGGGAAAGGATTGGCAGACCTTATAAGGGAAAACTTCGGCGTAAGAGTCACGTTTTTCATCTTTCTCGGACTTCTTATCGCAGACATTGGAAATACTGCTACAGAGTTTGCTGGTGTGGCAGGCAGCATGGAGATCTTCGGCATAAGCAAGTATATAATGGTGCCATTGGCCGCTTTAGCTGTGTGGTTTTTAATCGTAAAAGGCAATTATACTGTAGCGGAAAAAGTATTTTTGATATTCAGCGTCTTTTTGCTGTCATACGTCATATCAGCCCTTCTGTCACATCCAGATTGGAAGGCTGTAGGCCAGTCCATCATAAAACCCACCATGTCATTTAACACAGACTATTTAAGCATGGTAATAGGTATAGTAGGTACTACGATAGCGCCTTGGATGCAATTTTACATGCAATCATCGGTTATAGAAAAAGGCATAAAGATAGACGATTATAAGTACACAATTTGGGACGTTGTGATAGGCTGTATCGCAACAGTTGTCGTGGCTTTTTTCATAATAGTTGCCTGTGCATCTACTCTTAATGTGAATGGCATAAAAATAAATGAAGCAAAAGATGCAGCCATGGCTTTAAAGCCGCTGGCTGGTGAGCTGGCATCAGGCGTATTCGCATTTGGGCTCTTTATAGCATCCATCTTTTCCGCTGCCATACTTCCAGTTGCTACAGCATTTTACATCTGTGAAGCGTTTGGGTTTGAAGCAGGCATAGACAAAAGGCTTGATGAAGCACCGGAATTTTATACGCTTTTTACAGCCATAATAATAATAGCAGTTGCCATCATATTGATTCCACATGCGCCCCTTATTACAATCACAATTTGGACGCAGGTTTTAAATGGAATCTTGTTGCCGGTGGTGTTGATTTCCATGATGCTTCTTGTAAACAACAAGGAGATAATGGGGAAATACGTAAATAATCCTTTGAAAAACGTCATCGGTTGGAGCACCACGATAATTTTAATAGGACTGACTGCTGTTTTAATGTTCTTTTCATTTGCTTAAAATAGAGATCAAGAGAAATATGGCGGGTAACCGCCTTTTATTTTTTGCCGTAATATGATTAAAATATATAGTATACGATATTGTTTTTGATATCTTATGATGTTAAATTAGATGTGAGGTGGTAATATGCCAGAACTTATATATATAGTAGATGATGATAAGAATATAAGAGACCTCATGGTTAAGTATGTTGAAAAAGAAGGGTATACTGTCAAAGCATTTGAAAATGCTGAATCGGTTCTGGAAAATTTCGAAAAAGACAAGCCTGATATGCTTATACTGGACATAATGATGCCAGGCATGGATGGATACGAGCTTTGCAGAGAAATAAGGAAGAAAAGCGACGTGCCGATAATAATCGTTTCAGCAAGAGATGAAGATTTAGATAAAATACTTGGCTTAGAATTAGGCTCAGACGATTACATCGCAAAGCCTTTTTCGCCCAGAGAGCTTATAGCCAGAATGAAATCCGTATTTAGAAGGGTTAAAACGCCTAAAAGAAACGACGAGATAAGGATAAAAGATATCGTCATTGTGCCTGATGAGAGGAAAGTAATATACAAGGAGGAAGAAATAGGGTTTACTTCCATGGAATTTGAGCTTATACAGTTTTTAGCCAAAAATGCAAATAAAGCTTTCACGAGAGAACAGCTTTTAGAGAAGGTATGGAAGTATGACTCTTTTACGGAGACGAGGGCTGTAGACGACATGGTGAAACGAATAAGGAAAAAATTGCAAAGCTACGGGTGCGAATTTAATATATCAACCATTTGGGGATATGGTTATAAGGTGGAATCGTGATGTCTATTAGGTTTAAACTAATTATTTCATATATATTGCTTATTTTTATCTCTTTCTCTATAATAGGCGTATTTTTCAACCTGATGATAAGGGATTTTTTGATAAATGAAGCCAGGCAAAATCTCATAAGGCAAGGATCTGTCATACAGCGGCTTTACAATGGGAGGATAAGCACTCCAGAGGCGCTGCAATCCATAAGGTACATGCCTAAGTTTTGGGTAGGAGGAAGGATTTTAGATGGCGACCTTATAGTTGTGGATTTAAATGGCGATATCGTGTATTCATCAAGGCAAAATCCTTTTGGCAAAGAAAACAGGTTGGAGTACGCAATACTCGATAAAATAACAAAAGAAGGCTCATACAACAGCATAAAGATTGGAAACACAGATGTGGTGGCTGCAGTCTTTCCAATAATAAGCAACTTAAACGGAAAAGTCATCGGCTCTATAGTCATGTATACGCTTGTAAAAGGCATAAAGATAGCATCACTTCAAATAGTAGGCGTTTTGTTAAAGGGGATTTTGCTTTCTGGCATTGTCTCATTGATAATAGGCTACTTTCTTTCCAGGTCAATCTCTGCCCCCATCGCAAAGCTTACAGAAGTGGTGGAAAAAATAAAGGACAAGAAGTTTGGCGAGAAGGTAAACGTAAAGTCAGATGGGGAAATAAAGCTTTTGGCAGATGCCTTTAATGAAATGTCTGTAGAGCTTAGGAATTATTACACATCTCAGAGGCGGTTTTTGCAAAATGCTTCACATGAGCTAAAGACCCCACTTATGTCTATACAAGGTTATGCAGAAGGCATAAAAGATGGTGTCATAGAAAAAGACGATATACCAAAATCACTTGATATAATCATAGATGAAAGCAAAAGATTGAGGGATATAGTAAACGACTTGATGTACCTGACAAAAATTGAAACACATCAAGAAGGGATAAAAAAGCATAAAGAGTATCTAAAGGACATTTTTGAGGAATGCATAGAAAAGATAATGCCTCAGCTAAACAAGAAAAACATAAAAATAAGCTTAAATGGCGACGATGCAAACGTAAAATGCGACAGAAAAAAACTTATGCAATCTTTTATGAATATATTAAGCAATGGTGTAAGGTATGCCAAGACGTCTATTGATATAGAGATTAAGAAGATAAAGGATTATGTGGAGATAAAAATAAAAAACGACGGCAGGAAATTTACTGACGAAGAGCTTAAGAATATGTTTGAGAGATTTTATAAGGGTGATGAAGGAGAGACAGGCTTGGGGCTGGCTATAACTAAAGCCATAATCGAATGGCATGAAGGCACTATAGAAGCATTCAATACGGATGGCGGCGTATGCTTTTTGATAAAACTAAATGCTGTGTAAGCAAATAATTTTTGTGGTATAATATAAAAGCTCTAAACTTTACAAGAGTAATGTCGATAATGGTAAGTGAGGTGTTAAATTGAAAGCGTCGATTTTAGCATTATTTACGGGTTTTTTGGTAGGCGTGATTTTCTCATTTTTAAAGCTGCCATTGCCTGCGCCAAACGTTCTTCCTGGTATTGCAGGAATCGTAGGCATATACTTAGGCGGTCAGCTATTTGTGTATCTGATGAGGCTTTTAGGCAGGTAAGCTTAAAAGACTCTCAAAGTAGGGGAAACAATATAAGTTAGGGGGTATATGGATGAGAAGTGTATTTTGGAGACTGATGCTTTCATTTATAGTTGTAGCTCTTATTCCTCTTGCAGGAACATATCACTATGTATTAGATGACAAAAGTGCCGGTGTATTTATCTTTGTAGCTGCAGCGTCGTTTTTATTGTCAATATTATTTTCAATATACATATCTTTTACGATTACGAAGCCTATATCAAGGCTTAAAGAGGGATTTAAAAAGCTTTCAGATGGCAATTTCAATGCCAATGTCGCAAAAGGCCGCAATGATGAGATTGGCTCTTTGATAGAAAGCTACAATCAGATGGTAGATAAGATTAAAGGCATAATCAAAAATGTCACTGAATTTGCAAAGAGTGCAGAAGCTACAGTAAGCAAGTTTACAGAGTCAATAGAGGAAGCAAATAATACATTTACTCAGATAGCCAAAGCAGTAGAAGAAATAGCGCAAGGTTCTTCCGAACAAGCGAAAGATGCTTCAAATGCGGCGGAAATGGCTCAAAAGATGGGTCAAAACATAGATGAATCTGCAAATTACTTTAAAGCTGTTGAGGAGTCTACAAACAATGCCAATAGGGTAAGCCAAAACGGCATAGAGACCATAAATTCGCTTAAGGAAAAGACGGCAGAGACGAAAAACTCCATCGATAGCGTCGTCACTGAGATAAACGAATTGCAGTCTAACTCAAGGCAGATAGAGAAGATCATAGAAGTAATCACAGGCATATCCGATCAGACCAACTTGCTGGCTTTGAATGCAGCTATTGAGGCTGCAAGAGCTGGTGAAGCAGGCAAGGGATTTGCAGTCGTTGCCGAAGAAGTGAGAAACTTAGCTGAACAGTCAAGGGAAGCTGCGGCTGAGATAGCAAAGATAATAAGCACTATAAAACAGAAGACAGACGCCACAGTGCAGCAGGCAAGCGCTGTTAAAGAAATAGCTGATGAGCAGTCAAATCAAGTAGAAACTACAGCACAAGCGTTTAACGAAATAAAGTCCTCTATCGATACAATAACGAAAAATACCCGAGTCTTGAATGATGCTGTAGTAGGTCTTACTGAGTACAAAAATGAGATAATATCATCTATTGAAAATATATCTGCAGTTTCAGAGGAAACTGCTGCATCGACAGAAGAAGTATCAGCGTCAACAGAAGAGCAGTCTAAATTCATACAAGACATAAAGGATAACCTTGAGAGCTTATTGGCTACTGTAAGAGAGCTTGACAAGGAGCTTTCAAAGATCACCGTCTCCTAATCCTGGCAAATGAGATCACAAACATAAGTCCAGCGGCTATTGCCAAAGCGATGCCGATAGTTTGCAGGCCTAAATCAAAGGCCTGTTTATTATTGCCTTGAATTATAGCCAGGACAGTCTTGTAGGAATACGCTCCAGGGACAAGAGGTATTATGCCTGGAATGACAAATATAGTTGTAGGGTATTTCTTCCTTTGAGCGAATATTTCCCCCATTATGCCTATTAAAAGCGATGCTATAAATGTAGCAGCGACGGTAGAAGGGTATATCTTCATGACGAGCAGGTAACCTGCCCATCCCACTGCACCTGAAAGCCCCGATACAACAATTGCGTCAATCGGCACATTGAATAGAAAAGCGAATCCTGCTGTTGCTAAAAATCCAAAGAAAATTTGCTGTATCATAATTTGCCTCCAATCACGTACCAAATGTTTAGAATGAATCCTACTCCAGCAGCTATACTTATGGCAGACATTCCAGCTTCAACGCCTCTTGACACGGCTGAAACCAGGTCACCCCATATAGCATCTCTGACTGCGTTCGTTATGGCCACTCCCGGCAGCAATGTGACGATTGATCCTATTATTATGCCATTTAAAGTGCCTATTGCAAAGTGAGAAAACCCCAAACCTAATAATGCAGCAAACGCACCGCCTATGATGTTTATTATGAATGTAGAAAGGCGCAGCCTTTCAAAATACGTGACAATACACTGCAGCATTGTAGCGGTTATAAACGTAGGGATGAAATCCCTTATGGTACTGCCTAAAAGCATACCAGATGATGCTGCAGCAACACCTGCGAAGAAAACTCTCAATAAGAAGCTGTATTTGCCTTTCGACCTAATCTTTATAAGTTCATCTGTGTATTTTGAAAAGTCAAGTGTATCTAAACTTTCCTTGCTAAATCTTCTGGACAAATCGTTGACAAGAGCAACTTTGTTTAAGTCGCTGTCCCTCTGTTTGACTCTCGTTATCGTCGTCTCTATTTTCCCGTTGTTTTCAATTGAAGCAAAGATGCCAGTGGGGGTCACAAATGTCTCCACCCTTTCAACTTTATTATTAAGCATCCTTTCTATAGTGTCTTCGCTTCTATACGTTTCGCCGCCATTTTCAAGTATCGTTTGCCCAGCTAATACAGCAAATTTCAGTAGATCTTCATGGTTCAATTGCCCACATTCCTTTCATATCTGAACTCACAAGACTATTATATATTATTTTAAGCTATAAAAAAATGATGAATTTGGCTTTACTGTGATAATGAAAAAAAGTATTTGAATTTTTATCGATATTTTGTCGAAAAATCGAGGCAAATACCGATGAAAAACGAACTTTATATAAAAAATAATGAATATAATTCGTGATTTTAGTTGATTAAAATTAGAATATCTGATAATATACTAAAGGGGATGTTGTTATACTATCAAAAAGGAGTGTTTAAAATGAAATCATACGATGTAATAATAGTTGGCGGTGGTCCGGCAGGACTTTTCACATCCCTGGAATTAGTGAAGGAAAATAGAGGACTTGACATATTGCTTTTGGAAAAAGGGAGAGACATAAGAGGTAGACTTTGCCCTATAAGTCAGTACGGCTCAAAGTGCACAAACTGCAAACCATGTTCTATAACTTGCGGCATAGGTGGTGCAGGTGCATTTAGCGATGGAAAGTTGACTTTGACATCTGACTATGGTGGGGTATTGGACGAGTATATACCAAAAGCGGAATTAAATGAGCTTATAAAATATGTAGATGATATTTATGTAAACTTTGGAGGCACAAAAGAAGTTCATGGCACTGATAAAGCTAAAATAAGGGAAATAGAAAAAAGAGCTGCTGCGGCAGACTTGAAATTAATACCTGCTGTTATAAAGCATTTAGGGACGGAAAAATGCTATGACATCATAAAAAATATAGAAGATTATTTGATGGATAAAATAGAGATAAAGACTAAAAAGATGGTCAAAGAGATATTGACAGAAGGCGGCAAGGCATGTGGCGTCATTACAGATGATGGGGAGAAGTACTACTCAAAGTATGTGGTAGTAGTGCCTGGCAGGGAAGGAGCAGACTGGTTTAAAAAGGAATCTGAGAGATTGTCGCTGGAGACTAAAAACAATGCGGTTGATGTGGGCGTAAGAGTAGAAATTCCTGCTGTTGTGATGGAGGACATAACCGATGTCGTCTACGAGTCAAAGTTTATATACTACTCCAAATCATTTGATGATAGGGTTAGGACGTTTTGCATGAATCCTTACGGGAAAGTAGTGGTAGAAAACAACGATGGTCTAAAAACCGTAAACGGCCACAGCTATAAAGACATAAAGACAGATAATACAAACTTTGCTATATTGGTAAGCAAGGAATTTACAGAACCTTTTAAAGAACCTATAGCTTACGGAAAGTACATCGCATCGCTTGCAAATATGCTGGGAGACGGTGTCATCGTGCAAAGGCTTGGAGATCTTTTGTCAGGGAGAAGGTCTACTCCGGAAAGGCTTAAAAGAGGGCTTGTAGAACCTACACTAAAAGATGCTACACCTGGTGATCTAAGCCTCGTGTTGCCGTACAGATTTCTCCAGTCTATAGTGGAAATGCTTAAGGCTCTTGACAAAGTATCGCCAGGTATCTATTCGAAACATACGCTTTTATACGGTGTGGAAGTTAAGTTTTATTCTTCGAGGGTGAAACTTACAAACAAATTTGAGACGCAAATAGAGAATCTGTTTGCTGCCGGTGACGGTGCAGGCATTACAAGAGGACTTGCACAAGCGTCTGTATCAGGCATCGTTGTGGCAAGGGAAATTTTAAATAGAGTAAAGTAGAGAAAGGGGCAAAATAATGTCAACGCTTGTAATAGTAGGTTCACAGTGGGGCGACGAAGGAAAAGGAAAAATAACAGACTATTTGGCTGAAAAAGCTGATGTGGTTGTAAGATATCAGGGTGGAAACAATGCAGGGCACACAGTTTTAAAGGATGGCGTTGAGTATAAACTTCACTTAATACCGTCTGGCATCTTGTACCCTGATAAGATATGCATTATAGGAAACGGCGTTGTTTTAAACCCTGGCTCTTTGATTTCTGAGATGAATGAATTGAAAAGTCAAGGAGTAGATGTAAAAAACCTCAAAATCAGTGACAGAGCCCATATAGTCCTTCCGTACCACATTAAACTTGATGAATTAGAAGAAGCTTCAAAAGGCGAGAATGACATTGGCACAACAAAAAGAGGAATTGGACCATGTTACATGGATAAATCGGAGAGAATAGGGATAAGGGCTTGCGATCTTTTAGATGCGGAAGTGTTTAAAGAAAAATTGATGATAAACGTCAAAAAGAAAAATGAGATATTCAAAAAGATATACGGCGCATCTGAAATGAGCTTTGAAGAAATATACGAAGAATACATTGAATACGCAAAGATACTTAAACCGTACATTGTAGATACGACATCATTGCTGTACGATTTAATAAAGGAAGGAAAGAAGGTATTGTTTGAAGGTGCACAAGGGACGCTTTTAGATATAGACTTAGGGACGTATCCTTATGTGACAGCATCACATCCTATATCTGGTGGAGTTACAGTTGGAGCAGGAGTTGGCCCCACAATGATAGATGATGTAGTAGGCATAGTGAAAGCATATACTACAAGGGTTGGAAAAGGTCCATTTCCGACAGAGCTTTTGGATGAAGAAGGAGATCTCTTGAGGGAAAAAGGACATGAGTATGGCACGACAACTGGAAGGCCGAGAAGATGCGGATGGCTTGACATTGTCATAGTAAATTACGCCATAAGGCTTTCTGGCATAAGGTCATTTGCGCTTACTAAACTTGATACACTCACTGGATTTGAAAAGGTAAAGATATGCGTAGGATATAAGCTAAATGGAACTATAATAAACACATTTCCAGCCAGCTTGAAAGATCTGGCCTCATGTGAGCCTGTGTACGAAGAATTGGATGGATGGACGGAAGACATCACAAATGTAGAAAGATTTGAGGACTTGCCGCAAAACGCCAGAAATTATGTAAAAAGGATAGAAGAGCTTACAGGTATAAATGCTTCTATAATATCTGTAGGGCCCGGAAGGGAAAAGACAATAATAAGACAGGAACTGATGAAATAACCATCAGTTCCACACAAAAATTTAAAAAAAGGTGTTGACACAGTCAACCTTACCTGGTATAATACATAAATGTCAGGGCGATAAATGCTGGCGTAGCTCAATCGGCAGAGCAGCTGACTTGTAATCAGCAGGTTGAAGGTTCGATTCCTTTCGCCAGCTCTGAATTTTAGGATTTCTAAATAAAAAAAGTGCTTGAAAAGTGCTTAAAAAATAAAAAGCGTAAAAGTGCTAATGCGAAAATGAAGGGGTATCCGTTAAATGGTGGATACCTTGTTTTATTTCTATTTCGATTTTTTAAAGTATGTAAAAATTATATCCTGACTTTCGCAGCAAAAAGGATAAAAAATGCCTATAAGTCCTTCTCAATGAAAACTTTCGGGCTTTATGTTTTTGTTTTGCTTTATACACTATTTGTTTTAATAGTTCTATTGGCTTTAAGTTTTCATATTGCTGTTTTAATACGACATCCTTCAGCTTACTTTTATCTTTATTATGCTTTGATCGAGTTCATGAAGTACATCTGCACAAATCTTTTTTCCTAATTCATTTAGAATTTTTTTAATTCTTCTTCAAATTTCAAATAGGTATATTTTTCACCAAATGATTCAATATTTTTTCTACAACAAGCAGGAATTTTCGAACTGTATGTTGAATTATCATCGTAAGACCTCACTGTCCTATTTGTTTTCTAACTCATCCTTTTGGGAGGAAGGTGAAGTCTTATTTCTACATTTCACTGCTATTTCCCTGCTTTTTCACCTAAGAAAATTTTACACTAAGATATTTCTATTGACATTCACAATAATATTTTACAAATCTAATATAATACTTTAATTATAACTTATTGTATTTATCAAAGTTTTATAAAATTTTAAAATTAAAAGGAATTTCTATATTTTTGTAGAAAATTATATTAAGAAATGTTATTAGATAAATAATAAAATTTAATGAAGGTGTTGATATTTATGAGTAATATATTGACCATTAAAAAAGAAATTGCTGAATCGCATGGGGAATCGTTACTTATAAATGTTAATCCAAATAAGAAAATTTTCAATAAAGCAATTAGTACTGAAAAGCTAATAAATATAAAAAAAGAAAATAGTTTTTGTTGTCATTGCTTAATAGTCTTATAGATAAAAGTCTAAGGTATAAATGTCTTCTTTTGGAAGGATACTTTTTTATTCTATGTGATAAAAACGGCTATATAATCAAACTTATCTGCGATGATAAACTTAATAATTATTTCAACACATTGCATTTTGCAGAAGGTAGCAGCTTAAGGCTTGAGGATTGTGGCACAAATGCAATTAGTATGGCTATGAAATATAAAAATCAAATTGAATTATGCGGTAAAGATCACTATTGTAAATTGTTCAAAGATTGGTATTGCACTGCTATACCAATAATTGATTATTATTGTGGAGAGGTAGTTGCATATCTTGATGTGTCGCGGATTAATGTTCCAAGCATTAAAGACCAAAGTGCTATTCTTAAAAATATAGCTATCTATATTGAAGAATATTTATCATATAGAAATAAAAATCTACCAATAATAAGTTCTAAACTTGATGATATGGACAAGTTAATTTTATCATCTTTAGTACGTAATGGGGTAAGAAAATTAGTAACATCAGAAATAGGCATATCAGATCGAACGTTGAGAAAACATTTAAATGAACTTAGCAGTTTATTAAACGTAGATAATGATTTAGAAATAGTTAGAGCTGCTATAAAAATCGGAATTATAGATATTGATGGAAATATATTATAAAATTTTTGTAAATATTAAAATTTTGATGTGCCGAAAACCGGAACCATTTTAAAAAAATTTAACAAAAAATATGCCGAATTTAGGAACTTCACAAATATTAGATTAGGGATTATAATAATCTCAAACAGAAGATGAATATTTAAGGTACGATACTCAAGTTAAATAAAAATAAGGAGGAATAAAGTATTATGAGTTGTTCATCTAAATATCAATGTCCGACACAACCGTTATCACCTACAGATTTTATTAATAATTATGTTGAATTTGCTAGATATGCAAGCTATCAATTAAAATGGCCAGTAGCTTTAATATTAGCACAATGGTCTATTGAGAGTAACTGGGGATTGGTAGACATATGTGATCCATGTAATAATCCTGCTAATACAGGAAGGCCAACAGGTAATTGTCCATGCACGCAATATTCTGATTTGTGTGATGGTGTAAGTATCGGCTATATTAGTTTTGCTCAAAATAATTATGATCATAGTGGGTCTGGAAAAACCTATGCTAATTTAGTTGCAGATGCCTTTAGTAGTGGATCATTTACTATACCAAATTCAAATAATTATGGGTGTTTGCCAGGGGCAGGTACTAATGTCATAGGAGATTTAAAACCTGCTTGTGCAGCATTAGGATCAAGTGGATGGGCACAAACAGATTATTGCTATTGCAGTGCTGGTACAGGTACATCTTGTTGTAATAATTCAAATTGGGCTGGACAAACATTGTATGAGAGAGCTATTAATTATTTTGCAGATTATGATTATATTGATACTACAACTACATATCCATCATGTTGCTAATTAAATCATAATCACATTAATGAAGCGCACCTCAAGTGCTATGATATTTGAAGGTGCATTTTTTTCTGTTGAACTAAATTAAACATAACCCTTTGTCAAAGATTTTATTAATGGAATTATAAAAAACTAATGGAAATAAGTGGGGATATACATTAAATAGGTAAAAATCCATCGGAAACATGGGTGTATAGATTAACGATAAAAAATGGCACTTATAGGTAGTAAATTTAAATTACATGTGGTAAACTATATATAATACATGATCCTCTGCATTGCAGATTGCTGCATACTTTAATATTCTACCATTTCCTTCGGTGTGTAAGGGAAATGTATAATTTAAGGGGAAAGGATAATGAATGTATTGCTTACAAAACATATAAAAAAATTATTATTTTTAACATTGTCTTTGATTTTGCTATTATTAACTAGTTATAGCTATATTAAATTTCAAAATGTTCATCAGAATAATAATATTAAGGATAGTTCATTTATAAATTCAACTATGCCTGAAATAGTCCATGCATCCATAGGGAAAATATCTATTTGGTCTTATACAGAAATCAAGAATGACATATACAAACATTCTATATATCCAGTAAAACCTACAGCAATTTATATTACAGACAAC
This sequence comes from Thermoanaerobacterium aotearoense, assembly GCF_009905255.1. Lineage (NCBI taxonomy): Bacteria > Bacillati > Bacillota > Clostridia > Thermoanaerobacterales > Thermoanaerobacteraceae > Thermoanaerobacterium > Thermoanaerobacterium aotearoense. Next base: position 41,625 of record NZ_CP047602.1, read on the forward strand.
AATGTATTCAATTTAAACAATGCTAAAAAAATTGTTGAATTACCATTAAGTATTACAAAAAAAGGAATAAAAGACCCTATATATGTGAGAGTAATAAATATAACTCCAGCAAATAATAATTGGATAGTTGTTGAAGAGTATCTTTCCGGTAAGAATTGGAATCAAGGTTACGAAAAGTTAATAGGGATTAACATCGATTCCAAAAAACAAATAGATATTGCAGAGGGACCTAATACAGGTGGAAGCTTTTTTAATTATATTGTTTTTGGTAAATATGTTGTATATAATCTAAAATCTCTTAGTTCTGATAGTATAAATACTATAAGTAAAACATCCATACTAAATATTGATAATGGTAAAATAGAAAATTTACCTACAGTAATATATAATCCACAAACTGAACCAAATAAAGCAAAAAGTGATAATTCAAAATTCGAAATAAAAGGTAATACGTTATTTATTAATGGAATAAAATTTATACCAAATATTTAAATTATGTATGAAAATAACATAGTAGGCATTATAAAAATGAGCAGGGTTATTACTACTGCATTTACTAATAGAGCAAAAGAAGTAATTCCAGTTGCAGAAATAGAAGATGCAGTTAGATTGGCAAAATATTTGGGACGTAATAACATTTTGCTATGTGGAGAAAGAAATGGTGCTAAAATTGAAGGTTTTGATTTATCAAATTCTCATTTTGAATATAAGGTGGACGTTGTAAAAAAACTATGGAAAGAAATGCAAAAATTTACCACTTTAAAATAATATAGAAGGGAGTTTGAAATTATCATGGATGATGAAATTATAAAAACACTCCAAGAGAAAATGGATGTATTTGAAAAATGGTTATAGTCTGATTTAGACATAAAAGATACTAATAAAGATCGGGATCAAATAAAAAACTATATAGGAAACATATGGAGAAAATTGCAAAATGCGATTTTCTTAATGGAACAGGCAACGAATGTCTGTGTCAATGAGCAAAGTTGTAATAATGACTATAGTGATGTGTACAAGATAAGAGCTTTAGATGCTTATACAGATGCTATTTTAAGTTCATTACATGACTCATATGATATTTTAGCTAAAGCTTTATGTAATAAATATCATCTAAAAAATAGAAAAAGTGAATGCACATTTAACAGAATGTTTTATGAATTAAAAAATAAAAAGGACAAAAACGAGATAGAGCAAAAAATATTTTGTTTTTTTGATACAAATTTTTCTTACATTCATGACAATATTACCAATGTAGATAACAATTCAAAACATGAGAAAATGAATAAATACAATCTGTATGTAAATTTTTTACCAGATAATAAAGGAAATTTAATGAACATAGATGAAAATAAACTTATAAACCATCTTGATGAACTTAATAAATTACCTAATATTGTAGACGAATTTAATGACTTATCTAACAAACTCGTGAAAACTGTGGGCTTAATATGTGATGCAATAGAAGAGTTTTTTAATAAAGTTTCTGAATAAGAGATAAATATTTGATTTGAAATATTATGTACATAACTATTTGTAAATAGATTTAAAATATGGCATGGATTTTTCATTTTCGCTTTGGACTCAAATCAAAAATCCGAATTTATAATGCACCTCTGCTTATTCTTCGCAGACGTGCTATTTTTTAGAAGCTTGAAGCAAAGGGGAATATATTCGAAAAATAGTCAAAAAATTTTTAAAATTCTATTGACATTTTACTTTTTATATGCCATAATATAATTGAAGGTGGAAATAAAAAGTTTTTTAAAGGTGGATTAGTTTTAAATTGCAAAAAGGGGAATGTCAGTAACAAATAAAAAAAGGTGGATGTATTTCCACTAAAGAGATAAAGGTGGCGTGACCAACCACCTTTATTTCTTTTAGCAGCTAAGGAAAGAGTCTGTCCAGGACAAAATTCGTGAAATCCATGCAAAGTCTCATGATATTTACGGAGCTCTTAAAATTACAAAGGAACTACATAAAACTGGAGAGATCATCTCAGAAAGAACTGTAGGTAAATATATGAAGGAAATAGGCTTAAAAGCAAGGTATATCAAGCTTTATACAGTTACAACACGTAACTCAAACTTCAGTAGTTCTCTTGAGAACATCTTACAGTTACTCAAAGAAAGGGTGTTCTTGGGATAATGCCTGCATAGAGTCCTTTCATTCACTAATTAAACGTGAATGGCTAAATCAATATAAAATCAGAGATTATGATCATGCTAGAAAGTTAGTGTTTGAATATATTGAGACCTTTTATAACACTGTACGAACTCATAGCCACTGCGACTATAAATCGCCAGATCAGTATGAAGCACAATACTTGAAGAAGGCAACAAAATTTATTGGGTAAGCAATAAATATGCATAAAGACATTCTCTGCTTGAAATTCATAATTTAATATGTACGGAAATACTAGGGAATAACTTGCTCATTTTAATTTGTACTTTTTCTTGACATAGTACCAGTATTAATAACAGCGAAAACAATACAAAGAGCAAGCTATTTAAAAAAGATGTCAACAGAAAAATACAGTGTACTTCAAAGGATAAGAAATGGAGTGGATGGTATTCCATCAATACTAAGACGCAAATATCATGTAGATGTGATATCTGTGAGGGGATTAGTGTGCTCAAAAATCTGGTTTTCATTCAAAATAGGAGCTATAAACGCAAAAAAAGTACTAAAAATGATAGCGGAAATGGCTGCGACTTTATGTAATAAAATCAAAGTCAGATTTATTCTTACAGAATCAGGTAAAAACCAAGCAAGGTTATTATTAGCAGCTTAAAAAATGCTTCTTATGACACTTGAATCAATACATCCATTGTATTATAGAAATTATTTCTATGACTCTACCTTGTATCCATAGCCCCATATTGTAGTAATGTCAAACTCACATCTGCTATTTTGTAGTTTCTTTCTTATTCGTTTTATCATATCATCTACTGCTCTAGTTTTTATATCTAAATCACATTTCCATACTTCTTTTAGAAGTTGTTCTCGTGTATATGCTTTATTTGCATTTTTTGAAAGGTACAATATAAGATCAAATTCTTTTGATGTAAATTCTATTTCTTTCCCTTTATGTAGTATTCTTCTCTCATCAAGCACAATTAATATATCCTTAATCTTTATTTTGTTAGTGTTTTGAGGTGCATTTGTTCTTTTAAAAATAGATTTTATTCTCGCTATAAGTTCTCTTGGTGAAAATGGTTTTGAAATATAATCATCTGCTCCAATTTCAAAACCCACTATTTTGTCTATATCATCTCCTTTCGCTGAAATGATTATTATCGGCACATCGCTGGTCATTCTTATTTTTTTGCAAAGCTCATACCCATCTATTCCGGGTAACATTATGTCTATGACTAACATATCAGGTTTGTCTTTATCAAAATAGGCAAGAACACCTTCCGCATTATCAAATGTTTTTACGCTGTATCCTTCTTTTCTAATATACATACTTACCAATTCTCTAATATTTTTATCGTCATCAACAACATATATAAGCTTTGACATGTTTACACCTCCTCCAAAAGTTAATATAGAATGTTTTTAAAAAAGTTCCTTACCAGCGGGAGGAGACTGGTAAAGAACTATTTAACTTTATTTACATTTTATTGTGCATTTGAACTGCTCATAAGTTTTACTTTTGTACTCATGGTCCTGCCATTTCTCCAGAATGTAACAGTTATCGTGTCGCCAACTTTATGCTTAGATATTATGCTTTGCAGTGCGTCAAAAGTCTGTACTTTTGTTCCATCTACTGCCGTTATTACATCTCCTGCTTGAAGTCCAGCTTCATCAGCACCACTTCCTTGCTGTACTTGCGCTATATAAAGTCCAACCGGTATGTTGTACTGCGCTGCATCTTGTTGGGTTACTTCCTGTACGCTTACACCCATCATTGGTCTTTCTACATATCCATGTTTTATAAGCTCATTTATTATAGGTTTCGCTTCATTTATCGGGATCGCAAATCCCATTCCCTCGACAGGTGTACTTTGACTCTGGAACATTCCAAATGAACTTTGCGTACTATTATCATCTGTAGATGTCAACTTCACACTTGTTATTCCAACAACTTCACCATTGCTGTTGACTAAAGGTCCACCGCTGTTACCAGGATTTATAGCTGCATCTGTCTGAATGAGGTTAACTGGTCCGTAATCGCTTTGAAGATTTCTGTTAAGACCGCTTATTATGCCTGCTGTAACTGTACCTGCAAAGCTTTCACCGAGAGGATTTCCTATGGCAACTGCCAGATCTCCTACTTCCAGTTTTGACGAATCACCTAATTTTGCAGCAGTTAAATTTGTAGCGTTAATTTTTAATACTGCCAAATCAGTATTAGAGTCTTTCCCTATCAATTGTGCGGAAAATTTCCTACCATCAGATAAGCTAACCGTTATAGTTGAAGCTCCTTCGATAACATGATAATTTGTAACTATATAACCCTGTGAATCAATTATAATACCCGAGCCACTCCCTTCAGACACAAAAGCACTTCTAAAGCCATTAGAGTATGTTGCACTAGTATCAATTCCAACAACAGAAGGACTCACAATCTTAGCTATATTCACAATCAAGTTAGAGTTGCTATTATTAGACGATAGTGGCAAATATCTGTTTATAACTTGCGTTTTTTGACCTGAATTGGTGTATACCATGATTCCTCCAACAATACCACCACCGATAAGTGCTGCAATAAGAGCAACAACTATAAATGATGCTAACATTCTTCTTCTAAATCTTTTTATTATCTTGCCTACACTTTTTTTGCTATTTTCCAAATCATTTTTTGCATTTTCTTCATCATTTTTGTCCTGGTAATCATTTGTCATAGAAACTTTGTGTATTTTATTTAAATCATTATTTGTAAAGTTTTCTGTAACAACATCATCTGCATTTTCGTTTAAATTTTCCATGTCATTCTCATTTAATCTTTTTGTTTGCTCATTTTCAATATCCATATACTTATCGCCTCCTTCACATTTGTATACTCTTTTTTAGCGCATCCATAATTGACTAATAAAAATTAATTTAAAAAGTTTGCTTCCGCAATTAAAATTATTATATAGGATTTTATAAATACAATGTGAAAATTTTGTGAAACTTGTGTGAAAATAAAAAATATTAGATAGCATTACAAAATACTATCTAACTATATATGAGAAAATTTACCGACATAAATGTTAAGGTTATCGTTCTTACCCGGGGAGGTCTGAATGATATGCTCAAGGTAAGAATAAATTTTCTCCATGAGTAAACTATATCGTGAGGTATAGTTGAGCGTTCAGAAGTCATTTCAAGTCATAGTACTGTTTGAACCTACCGAAAGGATAGGTAAGGGAACGACTTGACGGTAGTAATTAAGTAGATATTAGGATAGACTGTTCATGTTTGAAAGCTGTCAATCCTGATAGGGACTGCCTAACAGAAAATATAGTGGAACTCGAAGATAAAGGTTAGGAGTACTTAGTGAAATCTACGCCTAATATATGGAGGTAATCTCACTTATTTATTTATCGAACCGCCGTATACCGAACGGCACGTACGGCGGTGTGAGAGGACGGCGGTTAGTCACTGCCTCCTACTCGATTTCTATAATTTATATTGTTTTTTATATTGCATAGGAGATACTCCTGATACAGCCTTAAATGTTCTGCTGAAACTGGTTAAGTTATTATATCCAACCATCTCGCATACGGTACTTATCTTATATTTACCTGTCGCAAGTAGTTGCTGAGCTACAGAAATTCTTTTCTTATTTAAATATTTGATTATGGTAAAACCAGTAACTTTTTTGAAAAGATGCCCAAGATAATATGGACTTATATAAAACTTTTCAGCAAGAGAAGAGAGTGTTATATTATCCATATAGTTATCGTTAATATAAGATATAATAGACAAAATTCTTTCATTGCTTACATTACTATCTGTTTGCATATTATAATTTTCGACTTCTCTATTTAAGAGGATGAAAAGTTCTTTTACAAGTAATTTTACTCTCTCTTTTGAAAACTCGTCATTAAGTTGTTTTTCATGTAATAGCGAGAGAAAAATATTATTTATTTCAGCGTTGTTCAAGGATATTTTGCTTGAGACAGTAGTAAAAAAATTAACTGCCTTTGTGCCAGAAATGGATGAGTCAAAATATTCTTTGCTGAGATTTATAACAATCCTCTCATAATATTTTTCACCTGTATCTGTAACCCTGTGAAGTTCAAAAGGAGAAATAAATAATAGATCATATTTTTTTATATTATAGAGTTTATCTTTTATGAAATAAGTAACATTATTTGATAGGAAAAATATCAATTCAAAACAGTCGTGATAATGTATTTCATCCATTTTATATGGTGACTGATCTTTTGAATGTAAAATGTATATGGGATCATTGATTTTAGCAAAAACTGTACTCATAAAATTACCTCCTAACTATATTTTATATATTTTGTTACAGATGTAAAGCAATTTTAGTAAAAATTTTTTAGGAAATAACAATAGAAGTAATGAAATAATATAAAAATTGATATATAATAAAAACATCAAAAGATAAAAAACAAAATTTTCTAAGAGTTTAAAACGTTGTATGATAGTTCTAAAAGGTATTACGCACTAGAGAGACAAGTTAAATTAATTAACAATTTAGTATAAGAACGTAATCAATTAGAAATTTTATTTAAAAAATAATAGAAGACCAGCTAGTAAAAGTCAATAGGTTTTAGAAAGAAATTTAAAATTTTTTATGTTGTAAAAAAGGGTATAGCAAACAAACCCAATTAAGAGCCAAACTTTGAAAATTTAATATGGTTAATAGCTATTTCCAAGTATAGTGCAAGACTTTAAGCAGCTTTATGAATGTTTTGATATTGTAGTTTGTGTTCATCAGGTGTCTTTAATACAAAAGGCTTATTATCTCTTAGAACAGCAAATACAATATCTGAAATCTTGTGCATAATTGCTCCAAGAGCTACTTTTTTAGGTTTCGATTCCTTCTTTTTCTGGTAATAATCATAAAGTACAGGATTTATTGCTGTGCCATTTCTTTTAACCCTTACAGAAGCTAAAGCAATGACATAGAGAACACGCCTGGCAATTTTAGAACCTCTTTTGGACATTTTATTGTCAGTACCTTTAAAATGGCCAGATTCATTAACAGAAGGATCCACACCAAAATATGCAAAAAGCTGCTTAGGCTTTCTAAATGCTGAAAAATCGCCTATTTCACACATAAGAGTAACCGCTGATAGAAAACCAACACCAGGTATAGAATCGAGGTAATAAATTTGCTGTACAAATTTCTCAGACTTATTTTCATCCACAAAAGCCTTGATTTTAGATAATATTAGATTAATCTTTTTATCAAATTCTTCTATGAAATAAATATACACTTTTAGTACGTCATAGACAGAAGGTAAATTATACCTGAAATTCAAAGCATTTTTAGCAGCTTTAAACAACTTATCATACTTAGCTTTAGCATAATTCAAGCCTTTTCTGGATGACGTTGAAATAAGCTTAACTATTTCATCAGTTTGAGCATTAATGACATCTTCTGGTGTTGGAAATCTTTTTAACAGAGAGATAGCTGCAATTCCAGTAACATCAGAGAAAACATTGCAAAAACCAGGGAAAACAATATGCAATTGAGCTTTAAGCTTATTCACATAAGAAGTATGATTATCGACAAGGCTATAGTACTCTCTGCATAAACATCTAAGATTTAAAATTAACTCAGCGGGCATAACAGAAACCTTAGTATCAGGCGAATAACCAGTAACAGCAATACGTTTTGCATCAAGTCTATCATTTTTCACTTTTCTTATACCAATATTTTTGTTAGAATTAGTAATGAGAGGATTAATAACAAAAACCTCAAATCCTAATTCTTTTAGGTGGCAGAAGAGTGGGAAATGGTAGATTCCCGTAGACTCCAGAAATATCTTAGATTTCATGGAGAATTGCTCTTCTGCCTTTTTAATTGACAGAGCAGCATTTTTAAGGGAATCAGCATTATCGTGATCAACCTTAAATGGCTTTTTAAACTCCCTTCCATCAGGTGTCAAGATGCAAAACCAGCTAAAATCAGCAGCGACATCAATACCGACACTAATATAATTAGGCAAAAAACTCATAAAATAACAACTCCTTTAAGTAAAAGTGAATAAGAATATCCATTCTATTTAGTGAGTAAACAACCTAGCATGTGACGCGGGTATCCCGAAAAGCCGGTCCCAACCAGCCAAAACATAAATCCTCACTAAATGGAATAATTAGCTATTTCACGGGTATAGACCGTAAGGACGATCTCCCAGGAGGTGATACATTTATCCTCTATTCAGAGAAGATTGTACACAAAGTTAAAGCTTAAGTCTATACCGGCTTAAAGGATATCCCAAATTATTTATTTAAAAGCGTCTTAAATGACTTTTAAGATGTGACATATAAAGTCATTTAAGACAAGATATGCATAATATGGGAGTTGGGCATTAGAATAAACCCGAACATAGAAAGGTCATATTAAATTATTGTTCGGTGTATTAACTCCCGATTTGATATAAAACATGTAATTTTGTTACAAATATATTATACTAGGAGGGATAAATAATGAAATTTAAGTTAAGTGCTTTTGCTGATGAAATATCACAAGACTTGGATGTTCAATTAAATACATTGAAAAGGTTTAATATAGACTATATAGAGGCAAGATGTATTGAGAATGTACCATTGATTGAGTATAGTACGGAAAGCATTAAAGAATTTAAGAAAAAATTAGATTATAACGGAATAAAATTATCATCACTGGCTTCTCCAATAGGCAAGATATCTATAAATGGGGATTTAAAGACTCATTACGAAAAATTTAAAAGAACGGTTGAAATTGCAGAAATTTTAAGCGCACCTTATATAAGAATTTTTTCGTTTTTTATTGATAAGGATTTTGTACCTGGAGATTTTAAGAATAAGGTAATAGACGAGTTAAATAAATATGTAGAGTATATAAAGAACTGTGATGTTGTGCTTCTTCATGAAAATGAAAAACATATTTTTGGAGATACAGCTGAAAGATGTTTATATATTTTTGCAAATATAAAATCAAACAAATTGAAAGCGGTATTTGATCCTGCAAATTTTATACAGTGTAATGAAAAAGAACTTTATAAAGTATACAGCAAGTTAAAGCCACATATTGAATACTTTCATATAAAGGATGCTTTGCTTTTCGAAGGTAAGGTAGTTCCTGCAGGTCAAGGAGACGGAGAAATTCTACCTATAGTAGAGGATGCTTACAAGAGTAATTTTGACGGATTTTTATCTATCGAACCACATTTAAATCATAGTTTACCAGGTGGGGGAGAAAAAAACTTTGAAATAGCATATAAAGCACTTAAAGACATATTAACTGCAGTCGAAAGGGAGAGATAAAATTGATAAAACATAAGTTTGCTATAATTGGATGTGGTGTAATTGGAAAAGTACATGCTGAATGTTTAACATATATTGAAAATGCGGAACTTGTTGCAGTATGTGATGTAGTAGAGGAAAGAGCTAGAGCTTTAGGAGAAAAATTCAATTGCAGTTATTATACGGATATTGAAAAAATGCTTAGGGAACAAGATGATATTGAAATTGTGAATATTTGTACACCAACTGGTCTTCATGCAGAATGCGGAGTTATTTGTGCAAAAGCCGGAAAGCATATAATTTGTGAAAAACCTATTGATGTAAATGAGGAAAATGCAGCAAAACTAATAAAAGTTTGTGAAGATGCAGGTGTTAAGCTGTCAGTAATATCTCAGCACAGATTTGATAAGGGTGTTGTAGAACTCAAAAAGGCTGTGGAGAGAGGAGAAATAGGGAAGCTTTATTTTGGAGGTAGCTACACAAAGTGGTACAGAAGTCAAGAATATTATGATAGCGGAGAGTGGAGAGGCACCTGGGCGTTAGACGGTGGTGGTGCATTAATGAACCAGTCCATCCATTATGTGGATCTTTTACAATATATAATGGGACCTATTGAGGAAATATATGCATCATGCGCTTCTATAGGGCATGAGAGGATAGAAGTTGAAGACGAGGCTATTGCAACAGTTAGGTTCAAAAATGGTGCTATAGGTGTTATTGAAGGCACTACAAATGCATATCCAGGACTTTTTACAAGACTTGATATATACGGTGAGAAAGCTTCAGTGGTCATTGAGAATGATAAAGTAGTATTGTGGAAATATAAGAATGGTACAGAGAAAGAGGTAGTAGATAAGGACAGAAACATAATAGCGGGCTCATCAGCAAAAGATATAAGTAATTATTCTCACATACTTCAGTTTAAGGATGTTATTGAGGCTATAGAGGAAAATAGGAAACCAAAAGTAGATGGATATGAAGGTTTAAAACCTCTGAAAATAATACTTGCAATATACAAATCCAATAGGGAAAGAAATCCAGTGAAGCTTTAAGATTCATAATCCTAAAATTTAATAATTAGCATAGAGTAATGAGTTGTTATTTGAAGTTGATATTAGAGTGCAATGTTATATTTAGATTGCAAGTTAGATGAGAGAGGGATTAGGAGCTTTATAATTGCTTCGATTTTGCAGATTAGCTATAAATAATCAAGAAAAAGGCAAGCCTAAAGTTGTTATTTTTAAGAATAGATATAAATGCGTCAATATAGAAATTAATATTGATATGAAGATTATATAAGAAATTCAATAGATAATGTTGATTGGGTTCAAGGAGGTGAAATCGTTATTATAATAAATTTAAAATAAAAGGAATCGGAACGAATTCTGAATTGTCTAAAATAATTTAATAGGAGTGAGAAAAATGCATACAAAAAAGATTTATTTAGTTCTCTCTATAGTTTTGACTTTCTTACTAATTATTAGTGGACTTACGGGTTGTGGGACAAGTAAATCAAGTAATGGTGTTAAAACATTAAACTTTGTATGGTTTTCTGACGGTAATGAAGGTAAAGTAATGAGTGAAATAGCAAAGGAATATGAAGCAAGCCATAAAAACATAAAAATAAATATGATAGAAGTTCCATTTAATGATGAGATATCAAAGATAAAGACAATGATATCAGGTGGTGATCCGCCAGCACTCGCTAGAATTGCCAGTGCTAATATTGGTGATGTTTCAACTTATGCAGTAGATTTATCACCTTATGTGGGTGGAATAAATAACTTTTCTTCACAATTTGTAGATTCTATAAAGCCCTATTATATAGAGGGAAATAAAATTATTGCTGCTCCAAGTGATGTTACAGTCAATGCCCTAATATATAATAAGACATTGTTTGATAAAGCAAAAGTGAGTGTTCCAACATCGCCAGATAGTATATGGACTTGGGATCAATTTGAACAATCTATAAAGAAAGTTTTAACGTATGGTGGAGCAAAAATAGGATTAGTTTGGGATGTTACACCGTTTAGGTGGTCGACTATTCTTTATGAATTTGGTGGAAGCATTTTCAATAGCGATGGGACAAAATGCATAATTAATAATAGCAATGGTGTTGCTGCACTTAATTATTTTATTAAGCTTCACCAAGACGGTGTAATGCCAAAATCTGTCTGGCTAGGTGGTGATAATCCTAATGATCTTTTTAGATCAGGACAAGCGGCTGCAGATTTAGCAGGCAATTGGGTACTTACAAGTTACAAGGATATAAAAGATTTTGAATGGGGTGTAACATATTTACCTAAAGAGATAATTAGATCATCTGTGCCAGGTGGTAAATTTTTGATGGCATTCAAGGGTTCAGGCGTTGAAAAAGAGGCAGCCGATTTTATTAAGTATTTATCGTCTAAAGAAGTTAACTCGAAGTATTGTGAAAAAAATTTGTTTATGAGCCCAAGGGTAGATAGCCAAAATTTAAATTATTCATACGGAAATGAATTTTTTAAAATTTTTGAAGACGAACTAAAAAATTCTTCAGTTAAAGCTTCAAATGATTGGGCAAGAACAAATATTACATCGAAAATGCAATTGGACTTAAAAAAAGCAATCACGGATACATTACAAGGCAATTCAACTGCTAAACAAGCATTAGATAAGGTAGCTAATATAACAAATAAAATAATCGAAGAACAAAAAAAATAAAAGGAAATATCAAAGTTGTTATTTAAAATTCGAACCAGATTTAAAATTTAATTTATAAATCTGGTTCGAAAAAGCTTTATTAGACTAATAGTATATTGTTATGTATAAATATATGAGGAAATTTTATAATTAACTTTTTTATTAAAATATGATTTGAGTGTCATAAGAAGCATTTTTCTAAGCTGCTAATAACAACTTTGCTTGAGTTTTACCTGGTTTTTTTATGAATGAAAAATACTTTTGATACCTTAATCAAATATATCAATATATTTACAGTTTATTCATAGTTATAATATTATATATTGGCACTTTGTTTTTAATTTTTGAATTATGCAATTTCCATATATAAATAAATTTATTAATCTGTTGAGGTGAAATAATGAAAAATAATTCTAAGAAGTATTATTTACAACAAAAAGCTATACCTTATTTATTTATTCTTCCAAATGTATTAATCTTTTCAACATTTGTTATAATTCCTGCTTTTTTTGGTGTATTGTATTCATTTACCAATTTTGATGGATTGTCAATGAAATTTGTAGGAATAAAAAATTATATAGCACTTTTAGATGATACTGACTTTTGGAATTCTATAAAGTTAACAATCATATTTGTTGTAATTGTTGTTCCAGGCATTTATGTTTTCTCTTTATTTTTAGGTATGATATTATCAAAAGAATTTAGAACAAAAGGGCTTTTTAGGGCTATATTTTATTGGCCTACGATGATATCTCCAATAATTGCGGGACTAGCGTGGAAATGGCTATTAAGCGAAAATATTGGGATAGTTAATTATTTGCTTGTATTATTTGGATTTCATAAGATAGCTTGGTTAACGAACAGTGTTAATGCCAATATATCTGTTGTAATTGCAACTTTATGGAGTAGAGTAGGGTTTTATATGGTTATATTTATAGCTGGAATACAAAGTATTCCTACAAGTTATTATGAAGCTGCTTATATTGATGGTGCAAATAATTTTCAAGCATTTTTTAGAATTACACTGCCATTATTAAAACCGACCAGTTTTCTAGTAATTGTTCTTTCAGTGATAGATGCATTTAAATCATTTCCATTAGTTTTATCATTGACTGGAGGCGGACCAGGTACAGACACTACTTACATTGTACAATATATTTATCAAACCGGTTTTCAAAAGAGTGAATTGGGTTATGCTAGTGCGATGTCTGTAATTTTATTTATAATAATAGGCTTTTTTACAATATTGCAATTTAGATTAAATAAAGGTGGTGCGATTTAGTGAATATTGATATTTTAAAAAAAGACATCAAAATGATTTTATTAATTGTTTTAGCTTTGATATTTTTAATACCAATAATATGGGTAGTTATTTCATCATTTAAAAATAATACTGATCTATATAAATGGCCGCCAGACATTTTTCCAAAAACTATAACATTTAATAGCTATACTGTGGCATTTGAAAAAGGTAATTTTGGTTTGTTTTTTTTCAATAGTACTACTGTTTCTATATTATCAACAATAATTACTATTATAATAAATACTATGGCAGGGTATGCATTTGCAAAATATAAATTTAAAGGTGATAATGTTATATTTTTAATATTTATTTCTACATTAATAATACCTTTAGAAGTTATTATGATACCAATATTTTCCGTTATTAGAAAGCTGGGATTATACAATAATTTGTTGGGGATCATAATACCGCCAGCTGCAACACCGACAGGAGTATTTTTGGTAAGACAATATTTATTGAATGTTCCTGATGAATTAATTGAAGCTGCAAGAATTGATGGTGCTAATGAATGGAGTATTTTTTGGAAGCTAATTTTTCCTATATCTATGCCTGTGGTATCTGTTTTAGCTATATTTTCATTTATGTGGAGGTGGAATGATTTTTTATGGCCTTTGATTGTAATTAGTGACCCTTCAAAATATACTATTCAGTTAGCAATATCTAACTTTATAGGTGAATTTAATATTGATTGGAATAGTTTATTAGCTATGTCGGTTATTACCATGATACCTGTTTTGATTATATTTATAATATTTCAAAAACAATTTGTTAGTGGAATGGTAACGTCGGGATTAAAGGATTAAACTTTTTACATCTTTGGTAGGTATTTTATATAAATATATCATTTTAAAGTGGGGGTTTTTATGTCAAAGTATATAATGGCATTAGATCAAGGCACCACAAGTTCAAGGGCAATAATCTTTGATCACAGTGGCAACATAGTTGCATCACTAAACAAGGAGTTTACGCAGATATATCCTAATCCGGGATGGGTTGAACACGACCCTATGGAGATTTTGGATTCTCAGATAGAAGTGGCCAAGGCGGTGCTTGAAAAAACTGGGATTAAGGCAGAAGAGATTGCAGCAATCGGCATCACAAATCAAAGGGAGACGACTGTAGTCTGGGATAAAAACACAGGCAAGCCAGTGTACAATGCCATAGTGTGGCAGTGTAGGAGGACTGCACCTATCTGCGATGAAATCAAAAGCAACGGGTTTGATAAGGAAATTCTAAAGAAGACTGGTCTTGTAGTAGATGCTTATTTTTCAGGTACGAAGATAAAATGGATACTTGACAATGTGGAAGGTGCCAGGGAAAAAGCGGAAAATGGCGATCTTTACTTTGGAAATATTGATAGCTGGTTAATTTGGAATTTGACTGGTGGAAAAGCGCATGTGACAGACTATTCCAATGCTTCTCGCACGATGCTTTTCAACATATATGAATTGAAATGGGATAAAGACATATTAGAATATCTTGACATTCCAGAATCGATGCTTCCTGATGTTAAACCGTCCAGCTATGTATACGGATACACAGATAAAAGCATATTTGGAGTTGAGATACCTATAGCAGGTGATGCAGGCGATCAGCAAGCAGCATTATTTGGTCAAACCTGTTATGACAAGGGAATGGCTAAGAATACTTATGGAACCGGATGCTTTATGCTTATGAATACAGGTGAAAAGGCGGTTCCATCCAAGAATGGTTTGCTTACTACGATAGCATGGGGTATCGACGATAAAGTGGAATATGCTTTAGAAGGAAGCATATTTATAGCTGGTGCTGCTATACAGTGGCTAAGAGACGAGCTTAAAATTATTGACAATTCACCACAAAGTGAAGAATACGCTCAAAGAGTTAGCGACACAAATGGAGTATACGTAGTACCGGCATTTGTAGGATTAGGTGCACCTTACTGGGATATGTATGCGAGAGGCGCGATTTTAGGGTTAACAAGAGGTGTGAAAAGAGAGCACATAATAAGGGCGACTTTAGAATCTTTGGCATATCAGACAAGAGACGTCTTAGAGGCTATGCAGGATGATTCTGGCATAAAGCTAAGTGCGTTAAAGGTTGATGGTGGAGCATCTGCGAATAACTTCTTGATGCAGTTCCAGGCAGACATACTTGGTGTGCCTGTAGACAGACCTACTGTCATAGAGACGACTGCATTAGGCGCATCATATCTTGCAGGTATTGCTACAGGCTTCTGGAGCGGCAGAGAAGAAGTAGCAAAGAATTGGGGAGTTGACAGGCATTTCGAGCCTAACATGGATGATGAAACAAGAGAAAAACTCTATGCAGGATGGAAAAAAGCTGTAGAAAGGTCTATGAATTGGGCTGATTAAGTGGTATAATTAAATTAACAAACAAAAGATACAATTGAATATTAGGATGGCGGAGATTAGGAGAGCCATATATAACCGGAGAGCCGGCTATATATGGCTTTGTCTTTTTTAAGATTAATTTTGGTAGCTGAAAGGGATGGTAAAATGTACGACGTCATAATAATCGGTGGCGGTGTAGTAGGTTCATCAATTGCCAGAGAATTATCTAAATACGATATTAAAGTTCTGCTTATAGAAAAAGAAGATGATGTTGCATCAGGTGGTGCATCAAAAGCCAATAGTGCTATACTTCATGCGGGATACGATCCAGTGCCTGGCACATTGAAAGCCAAACTAAATGTAAGAGGAAACGAAATGTTTGATGAGCTTTGCAAAGATTTAGATGTTCCAATGAAAAGAGTTGGTTCACTTGTTGCCGCATTTTCGCAAGATGAAGTAGAGAGCCTTTATAAATTGTATGATAGAGGGTTAAAGAATGGCGTCAAGAATATGTCTATTATATCTGCAGATATGGTTAAGGAAATTGAGCCAAACATAAACGATACAATTGTTGCTGCTTTATATGCAAAGACAGCGGGTATTATATGCCCTTACGGCTTTGTGATAGCTTTGGCTGAAAACGCTGCACAAAACGGCGCCGAATTTGTATTTAATCAAGAAGTCATATCTATAGGCAAAGAAGGCGATGTTTTTACAGTAAAAACGCAAGACAGAGAATATTTTGGCAAATACGTAGTGAATGCAGCAGGACTATATGCAGATGTGATAAATAACATGGTAAGCGATAAACGCTTTTCAATTCATCCGAGAAAAGGCGAATATTTGATTTTAGATAAAGAGGAAGGCTATTTGGCAAATACAGTTATATTTCAAGTGCCCACGAAGATGGGTAAAGGGATACTGGTATCGCCGACTGTCGACGGCAATCTGCTTATAGGTCCTACGTCTGAGGACATATTCAATAAGGAATTTCGCAAGACTACTTACAAAGGATTGGAGAAGGCCATAAAAGGTGCGAAAAAGAGCGTTGAAAAATTTAACGAAAGGAAGACGATAACACAATTTACCGGTGTAAGGGCTGTACCAGATGTAGATGGCGAAGATTTTATTATAGGAGAGTCAGATGTTAAAGGATTTATAAATGTGGCAGGTATCGAATCACCTGGTTTTACATCATCACCAGCAATTGCAGAGATGGTAAGGGAAATTCTCAAAGATGCTGGACTTAATATGGTTGAAAAAGATAATTTTAATCCTAAGAGAAAGCCTGTCATACGCTTTAATGAATTGACAGATGAAGAAAGAAATGAACTGATAAAGAGAGAGCCTGCTTATGGAAAAGTCATTTGCAGGTGCGAAACAGTGACTGAGGGTGAAATAATCGATGCTATAAGAAGGCCTGTTGGAGCTAAAAGCATTGACGGCGTAAAGAGGCGTGTCAGAGCTGGCATGGGAAGATGTCAGGGAGGATTTTGCAGCCCAAGAGTGTTAGAGATTTTGTCGAGAGAGCTTAATGTAGATCCGCTTAACGTTACAAAATTTGGCGGAAGGTCAAATATTTTGACGGCTAAAGCGAAAGAATACCTTATAAATTCGTACAAGGAACTATTAAAAAGCGGGGTGTAGACGATGGAATACGATATAGTAATAATTGGCGCAGGTCCTGCAGGACTTGGAGCAGCAGTTGAAGCGTATGAAAAAGGAGTAAAAAATATTTTGATAATCGAAAGGGATAGCTATCCCGGAGGAATACTTCAGCAGTGCATACACAATGGATTTGGGCTTATCGAGTTTAAAGAGGAATTATCCGGGCCAGAATACGCAGAAAGATTTATAGAGAAAGTAAGAAAATACGGGATAAATATGATGCTTAATACAATGGTATTAAACATATCAAGCGATAAAGTAGTTAAAGCAGTAAACCAAGAAAATGGCGTCATGGAGATCAAAGCGAAAGCGATAATACTTGCGATGGGATGTAGAGAGAGGCCAAGAGGAGCAATAAGCATACCTGGCACAAGACCTGCAGGGATATTTACGGCTGGGACGGCACAAAGATATGTAAATATGGAAGGATACATGCCTGGCAAAGAGATCGTAATATTGGGTTCTGGTGATATTGGACTTATAATGGCCAGAAGATTTACGCTTGAAGGTGCCACAGTAAAAGCTGTTGTTGAACTTATGCCTTATTCCAGTGGACTTACCAGAAACATTGTTCAGTGTTTAGATGACTTTGGCATACCGCTTCTCTTAAGCCATACCGTTATAGAAATACGGGGTAAAGAAAGAGTTGAAGGTGTGACGATAGCGCAAGTAGATGAAAACAAAAGGCCAATATTAGATACAGCCCAATATATAAGCTGTGATACTTTGATATTGTCTGTAGGCTTAATCCCTGAGAATGAACTGTCAAAAAGCGCAGGCATAATCTTAGATCCTGTGACTGGTGGACCGATTGTGAATGAAAGCATGGAGACGAATGTGGAAGGAATATTTGCCTGTGGCAATGTCTTACAGGTGCACGATCTTGTGGATAATGTGACAAAAGAAGCAAGGCTGGCGGCTGATTCTGCAGTAAAGTATATTAATAAGATATTAGCAAAAGAAGGTCGATTCATTAACGCGAGAGCTGGTTCAGGCATTAGATATGTGGTGCCACAAATAGTAAATTTTGAAAATATAGATGACAAAGTAAAGTTTCACATGAGGCCTACGGATGTATACAAAGATGCTTATATCACCGTGAGATCAGGTGACAGACAGATAATCAGGAGAAAAATTAAGAGGCTGACACCGGGAGAGATGGTTTTAATAGATGTGCCAAAGGAAAAATTTTTAAGTGATGACTTATCTCCTGTAAGTGAAATAACATTTGAAGTAGAGGTGGTATAAGATGGTGAAAAAAGAATTAACATGTATTGTCTGCCCTAATTGTTGTCGCTTGGTTGTGGAAATTGAAGAAAATAAAATCGTAAATGTCAGTGGATACGAATGCAAAAGAGGCTTAAAGTACGCTGAAGATGAGATAATTGCTCCTAAAAGGACTTTGACTACGATAGTAAAAGCTGAAATGGGGCATCTTCCAGTAGTTTCTGTAAGGACTAAAGAGCCAATTCCAAAAGAGCTTATTGGCAAAGCTGTGCTGGAGCTATCTAAAATTACCTTAAAGCCGCCTATTAATGTAGGAGATGTTGTTGTCAAAAACATATTGGATACTGGTGTGGATGTTATTGCAACGCGAAATCTCTACAGCAAGTAAGTGATTGGTGGCTTGTCAATAATGACATATTTTAATAAAATTATACCATACATATCTGCTTGGTTTATATTCTAATTTTTATAACATTTTATGGTGTAATATAATAGTTGTGATTCCACTGCAAAAAGTCAAAAAATATAGAATTTAGAACATATAACATGACTTTTGTAGAAAAAAAGGATAACAGAAACCCCATAAGCCTTTTAAAATGAAGGCTTTCGGGCTTTCTGTTTTTGTCAATAAGTTGCAGTGGAAATGTCATTTTTTCACTTCTCCTAAAATTTTTTTAATCTCTTCTAATGTCATAATCTTTTTCCCAAAATCAATACTTAATTCTTTACCTATATCTTCAAGAACATCATTATTAAAATTAAATAGATAATAATTTTCTTGTATGTAAATGCAGGATGCTTTTGTTAGACTTTCAAGTATAGCTGAAACAGAATATTTTCCATTTAATCTATATTCAAGTATTCTTACAATTACAAGTAATATAAAGCATATTAAAAAATAAGCATCAATATGAGCTCTCAGTGTAAATACACTGATCTGCTTTCAATAATTGCTTTTAGTTATCATGAAAGCTTTTTTTATTTTATAAAACAGTTAATAAATTAACAAAGTGTTTTTTATGAGCATAACTTAATTTTAAAGTTTAAAATATACAAATAATCAATATTTTATATTATTATTTTATTTACAAAGAAGTTATGAATTTCTATATAAAAATGAAGAGACCAGCTAGTAAAAATCAATAGGTTTTAGAAAGAAATTTAAAATTTTTTTATGTTGTAAAAAAGGGTATAGCAAACAAACCCAATTAAGAGCCAAACTTTGAAAATTTAATATGGTTAATAGCTATTTCCAAGTATAGTGCAAGACTTTAAGCAGCTTTATGAATGTTTTGATATTGTAGTTTGTGTTCATCAGGTGTCTTTAATACAAAAGGCTTATTATCTCTTAGAACAGCAAATACAATATCTGAAATCTTGTGCATAATTGCTCCAAGAGCTACTTTTTTAGGTTTCGATTCCTTCTTTTTCTGGTAATAATCATAAAGTACAGGATTTATTGCTGTGCCATTTCTTTTAACCCTTACAGAAGCTAAAGCAATGACATAGAGAACACGCCTGGCAATTTTAGAACCTCTTTTGGACATTTTATTGTCAGTACCTTTAAAATGGCCAGATTCATTAACAGAAGGATCCACACCAAAATATGCAAAAAGCTGCTTAGGCTTTCTAAATGCTGAAAAATCGCCTATTTCACACATAAGAGTAACCGCTGATAGAAAACCAACACCAGGTATAGAATCGAGGTAATAAATTTGCTGTACAAATTTCTCAGACTTATTTTCATCCACAAAAGCCTTGATTTTAGATAATATTAGATTAATCTTTTTATCAAATTCTTCTATGAAATAAATATACACTTTTAGTACGTCATAGACAGAAGGTAAATTATACCTGAAATTCAAAGCATTTTTAGCAGCTTTAAACAACTTATCATACTTAGCTTTAGCATAATTCAAGCCTTTTCTGGATGACGTTGAAATAAGCTTAACTATTTCATCAGTTTGAGCATTAATGACATCTTCTGGTGTTGGAAATCTTTTTAACAGAGAGATAGCTGCAATTCCAGTAACATCAGAGAAAACATTGCAAAAACCAGGGAAAACAATATGCAATTGAGCTTTAAGCTTATTCACATAAGAAGTATGATTATCGACAAGGCTATAGTACTCTCTGCATAAACATCTAAGATTTAAAATTAACTCAGCGGGCATAACAGAAACCTTAGTATCAGGCGAATAACCAGTAACAGCAATACGTTTTGCATCAAGTCTATCATTTTTCACTTTTCTTATACCAATATTTTTGTTAGAATTAGTAATGAGAGGATTAATAACAAAAACCTCAAATCCTAATTCTTTTAGGTGGCAGAAGAGTGGGAAATGGTAGATTCCCGTAGACTCCAGAAATATCTTAGATTTCATGGAGAATTGCTCTTCTGCCTTTTTAATTGACAGAGCAGCATTTTTAAGGGAATCAGCATTATCGTGATCAACCTTAAATGGCTTTTTAAACTCCCTTCCATCAGGTGTCAAGATGCAAAACCAGCTAAAATCAGCAGCGACATCAATACCGACACTAATATAATTAGGCAAAAAACTCATAAAATAACAACTCCTTTAAGTAAAAGTGAATAAGAATATCCATTCTATTTAGTGAGTAAACAACCTAGCATGTGACGCGGGTATCCCGAAAAGCCGGTCCCAACCAGCCAAAACATAAATCCTCACTAAATGGAATAATTAGCTATTTCACGGGTATAGACCGTAAGGATGATCTCCCAGGAGGTGATACATTTATCCTCTATTCAGAGAAGATTGTACACAAAGTTAAAGCTTAAGTCTATACCGGCTTAAAGGACATCCCAAATTATTTATTTAAAAGCGTCTTAAATGACTTTTAAGATGTGACATATAAAGTCATTTAAGACAAGATATGCATAATATGGGAGTTGGGCATTAGAATAAACCCGAACATAGAAAGGTCATATTAAATTATTGTTCGGTGTATTAACTCCCGATTTGATATAAATCATGTAACTTTGTTACAAATATATTATACTAGGAGGTAATCGAATGAATTATTATGAAGAAAGTTTAAGAATTCATGAGAGCAATGTAGGTAAATTAAATGTAATATCAAAAGTAAAGGTAGTGACAAGAGATGATTTAAGTCTTGTTTACACTCCTGGAGTTGCAGAGCCTTGCAAAAAAATTTATGAAAACGAAGAAAATGTATACAAATACACCTCGAAAGGACACATGGTAGCTGTAGTTACAGATGGTTCGGCTGTGTTAGGACTAGGGAATATAGGACCCAAAACTGCATTGCCTGTTATGGAAGGGAAATCTATTTTATTTAAAGAATTTGCAGGTATAGATGCATTTCCTATATGTTTAGATACTCAAAATGTTGATGAAATTGTTAAAGCTGTTAAACTTATAGCTCCAGGTTTTGGCGGGATTAATCTAGAAGATATTGGAGCTCCAAGGTGCTTTGAAATTGAAGAAAAACTAAAAAAGGAACTTGATATACCTGTATTTCATGACGATCAACATGGAACTGCAATAGTTGTTCTTGCAGGAATTATAAATGCTTTAAAGGTTGTTAATAAAAAGATAGAAGATATAAAGGTTGTTGTAAATGGTGCAGGTGCTGCAGGAACTGCTATAGCTAAGTTATTGCTCACTTCAGGAGTAAAAAATTTAATTGTATGTGATAAATCTGGTATTCTTTATAGAGGAATTGAAAATGTAGATGATACAAAGAAAGAACTTGCGAAGATTACCAATCCAGATAATATTAAGGGAACTTTGATAGATGCATTAGTAGGTGCTGATGTATTTATAGGAGTTTCGGCACCTGGGATTGTAACTCAAAGTATGGTAAAAACAATGAATAAAAATGCTATATTATTTGCCATGGCAAACCCCGTACCAGAAATTATGCCAGATGAGGCAAAAGCAGCTGGAGCGAAAATAATAGGTACAGGACGATCAGATTTTCCAAACCAAATTAATAATGTATTAGCATTTCCAGGAATATTTAGAGGTGCTTTGGATGTTAGGGCTAGAGAAATCAATGAAGAAATGAAAATAGCTGCAGCTTACGCTATAGCTTCAATGATAAAAGATAAAGACTTAAATGAAAATAATGTAATTCCAAATGCATTAGACAGAAATGTTGCTGTTAATGTTGCCGAAGCAGTAAAAAAAGCGGCAAGAGAAACCAAAGTATCAAGAATATAAAGCTAAAATTATGCTACTTAATGATAACTTAATTAATAGTTTAATAAATTAAATGGAGGGGTAAAAATGCAGATCCCAATTAAGAAAGTGATTGATAAAATTCCAGGCGGCATGATGATTGTTCCACTTTTTTTGGGAGTGTTAGTTAATACATTTTTTCCACAATTCCTGAAAATTGGTGGTTTTACAACAGCATTATTCGGACCACAAGCAGCATCAACTATTTTGGCTTGTTTTATGTTTTTAATGTCTGTATAATGGGGTTAAATCCCTCAGCTTAAGCTGAAACCTTTAGGTCAATAAAATAAATAATCACTTCTAGTAAAAAATAAACTAGAGGTGATAAATATGCAAAATTATAGAAAGTCGTCACATGCAACGTATGATCTAAAATATCATATAGTATGGATAACAAAATACAGAAAACCGATATTAGTTGGGAAAATAGCAGAAAGAACAAGGGAACTAATAAGAATGGTATGCAAAAATAATGAAGTAGAAATATTATCAGGACATGTATCAAAAGATCATATACATATACTAGTGTCGGCACCACCACATTTGTCAGTAAGTAAGCTGGTGCAATATATAAAGGGATATAGTTCGAGAAAGTTGCTAATGGAGAATAAGGAGCTTAACAAACAATTTTGGGGACAACATTTATGGGCACGAGGATATTTTGCAGCAAGTAGTGGCAATGTAACAGATGAAGTGATTATTGAATATATACAAAATCAAGACATAGAAGAAAATCAAAAGAATGATAATTTTACTTTAGGCGAGTTTTAAGCTGCTTAAGCGGCATATCCAACCCACCTGCTAAAGCAGGTGGTGGTTGAGTTGGTTCACAAATTGATTTTAAATTAGCACCAAAAGCTCTGAAAAAAGGTGCAATATTAATAGCTGGAAAATTTATTTTAGGTGCTGGTATTGGTATATTTGTTGGAAAAGTTTTTGGATCAGCTGGAATATTAGGTTTATCACCGTTAGCTGTTATTGCAGCATTAACAAATTCAAATGGCGGATTATATGCATCACTTGCTTCAGAGTATGGAGATGAAACTGATGTAGGTGCTTATGCTTTATTCTCTTTAAAAGATGGCCCATTTTTCACATTAGTTGCACTAGGTGCATCGGGGCTTGCACAAATTCCTATTAAGTCACTTGCTGCAGTTATAATTCCAATATTGATAGGGATGATTTTAGGAAATATTGATCCAGATATGAAAGCTTTCCTTGGAAGCAGTAAATTACTATTAATTCCTTTTTTCTCATTCCCATTAGGAGCAGGAATGGATCTTAGGACTATTATAAAAGCTGGAGGACCTGGTATATTATTGGGCGTAATAGCTGTATTTACAGGAATAGGCCCTTATGTTCTTCTTAAATTATTTAAAGAAGAACCATTGGTTGGTTTAGCAACAGGGTCAACTGCGGGAAATGCTGTGGCTACACCATCTGTTGTTGAATCATTAGATCCAACATTTGCCGCAGTAGCAGCAAGCGCTACTGCGCAAGTTGCAGCGGCGTGTGTAATATCTGCTATGATTTGTCCATTTGTTGTTTCTTATGTTTTTAAGCTTAGAGATAATAAAATAAAAAAATTAAGCAGCAAAACTGTTACATAAAATTACAGAACTTAAATATATTTAAATTAAAATTAATAAAACAAATAAAAGCTTAATTTTTATATGCTAAAAAATATAATGCCTCATTTGTCTTGACAGATGGGGCATTGTGCTATAATATCAAAAAATAAGGAGAATTACATTAAAAGTACTTAAAAATATAAGACATTAATTCTTTTAAAATTTTAAAAGTATTTTAAATTGTAGCTTTTTGTTTTAATTACATGCAAATTTAAATTAGATTTGTATGTAATTAAATTGAGGGGATGCGCATGAAAAAAACAATGAAACTACAAACAAAGATTATACTATTGGTTGCCACAGTAGTATTTATTTCTATATCTATAATTATTTCATTTGTGGTCTCATGGGCTACTGAAAATATTGAAAATAAAGTTAAAACTAATATTATGAATGTAGCTGAGATGATAGCACATTCTAAAGAAATAATAGCAGAGTTAAAAAATAAAGATCCGAATCGGGAAATTGAACTTTACGTTAATATGCAGCTTAAATATTTAAAGCAGGTTGATTATATAATTGTAGCAGATAGTAATGGCATTAGGTATTCTCATCCCAATCCTAAGATGTTAGGTAAAAAATTTGTTGGAGGCGATCAGTATGGAGTAGAAAAAGGTGAAACATATATTTCTGAGGCTACAGGAACACTTGGAAAGGCACTTAGAGCCTTCGTTCCAATATATGATGATGAGAATAAAAAAGAAATAGGCTTTGTTGCTGTAGGTACACTTACCCGTAATATTGAGAAAGCAAAGCATACGGCTATCTTATACATAATTTTAATTGGTTTAGGTGGACTTGTGGCAGGTATAATAGGAGCGCTTTTATTGGCCAATAACATAAAGAATACTTTGATGGGACTTGAGCCTGATGAAATGACAAAGCTTTATAACGAAAGGATGATAATTCTTAACACTATCCATGAAGGATTAATAGCAGTTGATTATATAGGTAAAATTACTCTTATAAATGATTCGGCATTGAAAATATTACACTTTGAAGATAGAATTAATGAGAATGATATTATTGGGAAAAACATAAATGAGTTTATTCCTAATACGCGTTTTATAAATGTATTAGAAACAGGTAAACCTGTATTTGAAGAAGAACAGAGAATAAACAATATAATAATAATAACTAATATAGTTCCTTTAGTTAATAAAGGCAAGGTTATAGGAGCTATTGCTAGTTTTAGAGATAAAACAGAAGTAACTAAAATGGCAGAAGAGCTTACAGGTGCTAAAAATATGGCATGGTCTTTAAGAGCTCAAAATCATGAATTTATGAATAAACTTCATACCATTTCAGGGCTTATACAGTTAGGAGAATATGATAAAGTACTTGAATTTATTTCAGATATATCTAAAAGTAGAAATAATGTAAGCAATATTTTAACAGATAATATAAAAAATTCTTCTGTATCAGCCTTATTACTATCTAAATATATTAAAGCTGAAGAGTGTAGAGTTAAGCTAAAAATAGATGAAAATTCAAAACTTGTAAAATTACCAGAATACATGACGTCTGAAGAAATTGTATCAGTTTTGGGCAACTTAATAGAAAATTCTTTAGATGAAGTTAAAAATGATGGAACTGGGTTAATATATGTAAAAATAATTCAAAATGAAAAATTTTTAAATATAATAGTTAAGGATAATGGTGGCGGAATTCCGGTTGAATACAGAGAAAAAATATATGAACGAGGCTTTTCAACAAAGGATGGGCAGCGTGGTTATGGAATGTATATAGTAAAAAAAATAATTGATGATTTTAATGGAAAGATAAAACTTGATGTAGATAATGGAACTATTTGGAACATAACGATACCAATGACAAGGAGTGATAAATTTGATTGAAGTAATGATTGTTGAAGATGATCCTTTGGTTATGGAGATAAATTCTAAATTCTTAAAAAGAATAGAAGGATTTATTTTGTATAAAGCAGTTTCTAATCTTAATGATGCAAAAAAGTTTATATTGATTAAAAAACCAGACTTAATATTACTTGATGTATATCTTCCTAAAGAAAATGGGATTGATTTATTAAAATGGATAAGGAGACAAGAGTTAGATATAGATATTATTTTAATTACAGCTGATAAAACAATTGAAAGAGTCCAAGAAGCTTTTAGGTACGGAGTAGTGGATTATCTTATAAAGCCTTTTAGTTTTGAAAGATTTAAAGAATCACTCATTCAATTTAAAGATAGGTATAATCAATTTAATGAAAACAATATAATTGAGCAAGAGGAATTAGATAAATTTATATCTAGTTCTACTACTTATCAAAGTGATTTTCCTAAAGGGCTGAATAAATATACATATAGGGCTATATTAAATGAAATAGAAAAAAGTAATTACAGAGATTTTACAGTAGAGATTTTGGCAGAAAAATTAGGCATAGCAAAAACAACGATCAGGAGATATCTTGAATACATGCAAAAAGAAAATAAAGTAGAAAAGTTTATAGAATACGGTAAAGTTGGTAGACCTCAATATAAATATTATAAACTATAATGATACCAGGAAGATAGACAGATAAAAAAAGCAGTGCACTGCGTGATAAGGTAAGAAAAACGCCAACATGTCGAGAAAGACATGATAACTAGCTCATCGAATTCAGATGTGGAATTCCTGTGCCATACAGAGCTAACGCTGATGAGGTATATCAAAACCGGAGCATTGTGTGTTGAGACTCCTGCTGGCAATGGTGTGTCGCTACATGCTATTGTCAGAAGTCAGGTAAAGTCGTAACCTGAAAACCTAAACCTTGCACTACGCAAGACATGGATAATAATGGTGCAGACATCCGTGACCCATGGAGATGAGAGAAAGGTATACCTGAAGCTCCGTCATCTTACGCCGCAAAAATGTGGAAACAAGGGAAGCCTTGCAATATGCCGTCTATTCATATTGTAAGTACAAGTCTAAAATGACTTAAAATAGCCAATGTATAACTGTAGCTCAAACATTGGTGTGAACTTCCCGGAGTATAGTACCCTACTAAAGATCACGAATAAGGATAGATGAGCTGGAATGCAGGAGAGCCTACATGCGGAATGTGGCGACATGATGAAACATGTAGGAAGTCGGAGGTGTCATAGTAGTAATGATGTATCATAACAAAAATCATACTGAACGAAGGACGCCAGACGATTAGTTCTTGCAGATAATTCTCGTCGAAATCTTGAAAGTTCTCGGAATATAGGTTGCCTTATGTATATAAACAGCAAGCTTGCAAGTGAACGACAACTAGACAAAAAGCCAAAGTTAATGAATTTAGAGAATTATTGCAAGCAAGCAATAGCAGTGGTGATAAAGTTTGACTCCGTAATGGTGACTAATTGTTAGAAAGCTGTATGAGGCGAAAGTCTCATGTACGGTTTGAAGTGGGGGAAAAAGGCAGAGATAGCATCAAAACCTTACCAAACATTACTATGCATGATGGCGAAAGCTGTCATGCCTTTTTTGTGCTTTATCTAAAAAAGGTAATTAACTTGCTATAATGTTAAAAAATTATAAAAAGGTGTTTATTATAACAGGAAAAAATGGTACTATATGAATATAAATCAAAGAGAGGAATGAGTTTATAAATGTTTTTAAAGTTGCAAATAAAAAAAGCTAAAAATAAAAAAATTGGATATCAATTAATTTCTGCTGGTTTTTTGTTGATGCTTGTTATAATGTTTTTAAACAGAAATATTATAATTGGAGATTCTGTAAGAGGATTTTTTGAAGGTGTCTCTACTGGTTTAGAAATTCTGGGGGTTTTAATTATAGTCAAATTTGCTAACCAACAAAACTAACGTGAAAAGGCGTGTTAACAGGCATGATGGCGAAAGCTGTCGTGCCTGTTTTACTAGTATGTTGAATTTTTATAAATTTTTTTTATGAATAGTAGAAGGAATTTTCCGATTTATGTCGAATAAGCTTTATAAGGTATTAATATCCAAAGATATTTATGCTGATGTTTCGGCACACGTAAATATTTTTGGTGGTTACATAGGATTAAAAGCGGAGGTAGTAGTTTTAATATTATTTACGTCCGTAAAGTAGCTTTTTGCTTTTTTATAAGGAACTTAAGAAGTTAAAAAAACCGACATTATATTTTATTTTAAAGGGGGATGAGTAATATTGCGGTAAATAATAAGAAGATTATATTGGAGTTAGATGATATATATTATAATATTGATGATTTGCTTGAAGCATTAATTAAACATTATAAAAACAAAGGAGTAAAATGCGAAAAATTGTATAATGATAAAGTAGGCAATCCTGTGTTATTAGTGGACTCAAAAAAATATGTAGTCAGCGTGAAAAATGTAGGACCTAATTTAGTACAATATACGTTGCCTCCAGGAACGGTATGGCCGACGTTTATATCTGTACAGCAAATAATATTAAAACACGACATTTGAAAATCAAGTTGCGACAAAACAATTTCAAGTTTTCTCTCTGCCTGAAATTTTATTAATTCATCGAAGGAAAATAAACATTCTTGTCGAATATACATAAGTATTTTCACCTCTTTTGTTAGAATTGAGTTACTTATATATTTGACATTTGGGGTAAACCTCCTTTTTTGTATCTTAAAAAAGCCTGGAATATCAACCTATTTAATATATGAAATTTACTCGATATTAAATATTATAAAATTAAAAATATAACTTATATGTATGAACAATTATAAGATTATAATTATACTAGAAAACAAACAAAAAGCGAAAATAGTCATTTAAAGATATTGCAGGAAAAAAACTTAATGAAATTGCTGATGAATATGTGTTTAGCTGATAGAAAACATAATTTGACGATTTACACAAAATTATCCAATTGAATTTTTAGAGAGTTGCCTTGATAAATTTTGATAAAATTATGAGGAGTATTATTTATGGAAAATATTTTATTAGCAATAGTTTTAAAAAAATATAGTTAGAAATAAAACGTCTAAAATCATTGAATTTATTAAGCAAAAAACATAAATATTACCGAACTGCAGTACAAAGAATTGACAGAAATAATTAATAGTTATTTAAGATCAAAGAAAATAAACGCAGAAGAACTCGAAAAAGGATATGAAAAGACTATACAATTTTTAAATATGTGTCTAAAATTAAATATGAGGGAATTGCGTAATTCAAAAATCAAAATTAAGTCATTAATATATAGTGATATAGACACAAACAATAATATATTGACATCTTTTAATAATAAAGTCAATTGTACAATTTACTCAAATGAGGAAATTGCACAATTAAGCTTTAATTTTTGAAGCTAAAAAAGGCAATAGCAAAGCTAAGCATATCAAAGCCTGTGGATAACTTATGACCTTTGAAAATTTAATACAAAAATAGTTTATAAATAATTTTTGTCTGTTTCTATATGCTTGTTTAAGCATAGGCAGTTTATTAAGCTACTTTTGGCAATGATTTATTAACATTAACAGCAATAGTACCTGCAACAAGTGTAATACAGTTTAATAAAGCAAAGGTTTTAGCTTTCTTAATACCTGCTGAGCGTATATTGTCAGTATTTAAATATTCTTTCAACCTGCTGTTACATCTCTCAATATAAGTTCTAAGGTTATATATTTCCTGCCACTCATCAGAACTTCTTATTGGAAAGCTAAAATACCTCTTGTTTTTCTTGTAATTGATTTTAAGGCAATACCCATAGTTTGAACTGCTGCACCAAGAAGAACCATGAGGACAATCTACTTTTCCTAATACATGTGGGCATCTGAATTTTAGATAATCACCGTCTTTGCCCCAATACACAAGTTCATATCCCATAGAACAAATTGGATGAAGTCTTTCGTTTAATCCTTCTGGTGGAGCGAAACTTCCTCTTTTATTGTAGGCTATGATTGGTTGTGCATGAAACTCATTCATAATATAATCGTAATTCTCTTTTATATCATAGCCCGAATCCATAATACAGTGTTTTACATTAAAGGTATTGCCGTAGAACTCTTTTAGCTTCTTTAATAAAGGTATTGCTAAAATACTATCATTTACACTTGCAGGAGTAATTTCTATGGCAAGTGGAAGTTCACTTTTACAGTCAGCTAATATATGTAGCTTCCATCCAAACCATTTTATATCATTGCCATCAGTATCTTTTTTCTTTCCCCAGTTAGGAGATTTACCATCATCTTTTAGCTTAGATTTAGGTTTTGGCTTTTCAAAAGAGTTCAATTTAGTTGAATCAATAGCTATATTAGTACCATCAATTATGTTGAGGCTTTTAGCCTAAAGTATTAATTGCTTAAAGTCTTCCTCCAGTGCCTCTGATTTTGATATCAGGTTTAAAAACCTGCTAAAGGTTGATGTAGATGGTACAGGACCCAATACATTGAAACCACAGTTATATCTAAATATAGGATCTGATTTTAGTCTATCTACAAGTTTTGCTATAGTAGGAATTTTCTCAAGTTGCATAGCAATCAAGGCATAAAGTAAAGGCAGTGGATCATATCCTTTAGGGCCTCTTTTATATTCGGGCCTTGATAGTGAAAGCACGACATTTGAGAAATCAAGCTGCGACAAAACCATTTCAAGTTTTGTCTCTGGTTGAAATATTATTAATTCGTCGAAGGAAAATAAACATTCTTGTCGAATATACATAAGTAGGTTCACCTCTTTTGTTAGAATTTTGTTGCTACTTATATATGTGAACTTCCTTTTTTGTCTCTCACAAAGTTAGGAATATCAAGCTATTTAAAATATGAAATTTGCTCAAGTATCATTAGACGTATGGATAGCAATATGGGATATGAAGAATTTCTCATAGAATTAATGAAAAAAGAAGTAGCTTCCAGGCAAGAAAATCAGCAAAAGCGCCGCATACACAAAGCGGGATTTCCCTACCTGAAAACCCTTGACGAATTTGATTATACCAGACTCAAATACGTTGAACAAGCCTTTATATGGGAACTTGCCACATGTGAATTTATATCCAAACGGCAGAATGTCATCATGATAGGAAACACTGGTACAGGCAAAACTCATATTTCAATAGGCTTAGGGTTAAAGGCCTGTAAAGAGGGATATAACGTAAAGTTCTATACTGTTGCCAATCTTGTCACAGAACTTACAGAAGCGCAAGAGTACAAAAAGCTTTTGAAACTTGAAAAACAGTTAGAAAAAGTGGACCTATTGATTCTAGATGAACTATCATATCTATGCTTTAATAGGAACCAAGCTGATTTATTATTTAGGATAATTTCGGACCGTAGTGAAAAAGGAAGTGTAATAGTATCTACGAACCTTGAATTTTCGAGATGGACAGAAATGTTTGATAATACTACTATGGTAGCAGCATTAGTAGATCGTCTAACTTTCCGTTCACATGTATTAAATATGAATGGAGAATCTTTCAGGCGTGATAATTCGCAAATAGAATAGATTATTATCCGCGTAGATGGTCACTTTGCAAATGGTTTTATTAACTATATGTAAATAAGAGCAAATATTTTTAAAAATCAACATATCAACCATAGGAAAAGCATTTATATTATGGCTCAAAAATTCATTAGCACATGGATCACTTTTTCAATAGCAGAAGTGGTTCAAAATTTCATTAGCATGTGGCTCAAATTTCTATTGACATTCACAGCCAAGGTGTTTGGAATATAGAGTATGCATGGAGAGCTATAAGGCGAGAGGTTATCCGCATTATGTTTGAATTATCCCAAACTAGCAAAAAACCAATATCTGTGATTTTTGATGATACTATTGCTGAGAAAACAAAGCCTTCGTTACAGGCTAAACATTCTATTTAGGCAACAGGATTCCATCAATCGCATTTAAAAGGGAAACAAGTTTGGGGACATCAGCTTCTTACCATGATGCTATCCTGCGGCAAAGTAGTATTGCCTTACTGTATTGAACGCTACGAAAAAGGTGGCAAAAGCAAAATCGAAAGAATATGTGAAATGGTATCCATGCTTCCAGTATCTAAAGGAGCAGTATATGGTTTATCTGATTCATGGTACATAAACAAAAAAGTAATAGAAGCACATTTTGAAAGGGGATACCATCTCATAGGAGCACTAAAGACTAACAGAATTATCTATCCACAAGGCATCAGGATACAGATAAAAGACTTTGCCCAATATATTGAAAAGAACGAAGTTTGCCTCGTTACAGTAAACGGTTCTATATACTGGGTATATCGTTATGAAGGAGCCTTAAATGACATAGATAATGCTATAGTAGTATTGTGCTGGTCTGAAGAAAGCTTTTAAAAATGAAAATGCTCTACATGCATTTATCTGTACTGATACTGAATTAGATACCAAGACAATTCTAAATTATTACAGTCAGAGATGGCCTATAGAAATATTCTTTAGGCAGACAAAGAATAATCTTGGACTAAATACGTATCAAGTACGCTCAACAAAATCAATAGACAGATTATTATGGCTTATATCATTAACATACCTGTATTGTACGACTTCAGGCGATGAATATTGCAAATTTGGGCAAGGAATAAAAATGGTTCGAAAAGAGGTACAAAGACAGCGTATTAAATGGATATATGAACGAGCTAATAGCAATGTGTCTATCGATGAAATTTTAGAGCAACTACGGTTAACATAGGTGTAGTGTATCTACTCTATGGTAATATTTGTTATCAATTTTTCTCATCTATAGATTAAAAGAGAAATATGAGCGGATAGAACAACTTCTAGCAGCAGGAAAGTGCAAAACAGCAATCTGTCAAAGCATAAATATGGATATGCGAGCTTAAGATAGGCTGATATCAATGACGCCTGAAGAAAGAGAATCTTCATTTCAAACAAAGATGATGACCGTGTACGAAGAGAAAGTGAAACAAAAAATGGAACGTGTGAATGAAGTGCGCGAGTTAAAGAAAATAGGTTGCAGCAATGATGAGATATCCAGACGTACTGGACTTAACAGATCAACAATTAGGAGATATCTTGATGAAAACTTTAATCCAGTCCATGCTTCCTATGGCAAAAAGAAAAACGGGAAACTAACACCATACATAAAAGAGATTGATGAATGTCTTGAGAAAGGGGTTATGGGTTCTGATATTGAAAAAAAGATACGTGGGATGGGATATGATGGTTCATCATCAACTATGCGGCAGTACATAACAGATTGGAAAAGGGGTAGAAAATTATATTACGATAGAAGTAGAGAAGATGGAAGAAAAACGGAAACAATTGAAAGAAAAAATATTTTTAAGCTATTATAACATTCAATAGAAAATGTGAGTTCAATCAGCGGGAACAATTTGAAAGGATATGCAATGAATATCCTTGTTTTGGAAAGATACATAACATAATATGGGAATTTAAAGGGATTCTAACTGGTAAAAATGTTGACGCACTGGATAAATGGATGGAGAAAGCAAAAAAGCTAGGTATACCGGAAATAGACAGTTTTATATGTGGACTTGAACGGGATTTGGATGCCGTGAGGAATGCGATAAAATATGAATATAGCAATGGGCTTGCAGAAGGGAGTATTAATAAACTGAAGGTAATAAAACGAGTTATGTATGGGCGAAGCAGTTTTGAAACATTAAGAATCAAAACTCTCCGGCTTGAAAAAATGCGATTGCTCAACTAACTCTGGAAAGAACCAAATTTCTATTGACATTCGCAATTTTAAATGTCATGATGTTCATTATTGAATTATACTCAAGGCTTAAGAAGCGATTTAAATCCATATGATACATTAAGTAATGGAGGAAGAGTTTATGCTTTTATATCTCATCAAAGAATATTTAAAAGATAAATTATTTTTTGCAATATTACTAATAAATATTATATACATTTTTATTAACCTGCTTAACTATATATGGGCTTTAATTAAATATCAGATGTTAGAAATTGAGTTAAAAAAAATTAGAGAAAAAAATATTACAAATAATATATATATTGATTTTATTGCGTTGGTATACAAGTTTTTTAATTTTATTTATATCTTTTTGTCGAGACTAATAAAAAAAAGTAAAATTAGATTTAATATAGACTTAATATATTCTATTATATCTACAATAATAATTTTTTTAATGTCAATAAAGGTATTATATGGATTTGTATATCTATTTATAAGAATTATTCTTATTAAAATCACTTTAGTTAAAGATGCCTATGCTTATTTTACTTTAACTATAGTTTTAACTATCGTAGCATATTTCCCTGATAAAGTTGGTTTGTGGCTACAAGATAGTTTGTATAAATTTGTTATAAAATTTTTTAAGAAAAAAACACATGTATTAGAAGAAAGTTTATACACTTCAAAAAGTATTATTCTGTTTTTAAGACCAAAATTGTGGGTATATCTTATTTCTATTTTTATTACTGTAATAAATTCATTCGAGCTAATATCTAATACAACAATCTTTATAAATAATTTATGGATACAAATAAAACCAATTATTTCTGAATCAGTAATTTCATTTATAGTCATTGATAGATTTATAAATTTATTTAAGAATGAATATAAAAAAATAAAAGAAGAAGCCCCAAAATTAACAAATCATCAATAGAAAAACGTAATTGATACTTTCAGGACAACCCAACATAAGGAACAAACTAGTCTTGAATGTAAATAGTGCATTAAGGCAAAGAATTGCAATAAAGTATGTGATGCAAGGACTAAAAAAAGAAGAAATTCAAGGCGACATAAAAACAAGAATGAAAATAGCCGGTGTGGTGGATGATCTATTACACCATCGGCATATGTATAATGATACCAGAAAACTAGACAGACAAAAAGTCAAAAATAAGTTAGAATATAGTTATGAATAAGAGAAGAAATTTTACACCAGAACAAAAAGCAAAAATTGTATTAGAGGCATTACGAGAAGAAAAAACGCTTAATGAAATCGCCGCTGAATATGAAATACATCCGAATATGATTAGCCGCTGGAAAGCAGAATTTATCAATAATGCAGCAAAGGTGTTTAGCAAAGAAACCGACGAGTTAGAAAAGGTCAAAAAATCATATGGAAAGGAGAAGGAGGAATTATTGAAACAAATAGGGCAGCTCTCTTATGAGAATGCCTGGCTTAAAAAAAACTTACCAATTCTAAATCTCGTGAGGAACGCATGAAAATGATTGATAGGGAGAATATTTGTGGATCTTTCGATATCTGAACAATTAATGCATAATACTGTTAGGATAGAAATACTCGATCAAAGTGGTACATTACAAAGTACAGGTACAGGGTTCTTTTTTCTATTTAATATAAAGAAAATAATGTTCCCGTTTTAGTAACAAATAAGCATGTTATTAAAGATGCTAAAAAAGGAAGACTTGTATTTACAACATCAAGCAATGAAAATAAACCTAAATATGGGGAAAAATTTAATTATATTATAGATGAATTTGAGAAGTCATTTATTTTACATCCGGATAGTAATGTTGATCTTTGTATTATGCCTATGCTACCAATTTTGGAGGATGCACGAATAAGATATAATAAAAGATTATTTACTATTTCAATGAACGAATCAAATATACCTTCATTAGAGCAAGTTAATAGTCTTTCTACATTAGAAGATATTATTATGATTGGTTATCCAAATGGATTATGGGATGAAACAAATAATCTACCAATAATTAGAAGAGGAGTAACAGCTATTCATCCTAAATTTGATTACAATAATAGAACTGATATAGTTGTAGATATTGCTTGTTTTCCAGGTTCAAGCGGTTCTCCAGTATGTATATTTAATCAAGGTGCATATGCTAATGGTGATGGAATTACTATAGGAAATAGACTTTTATTATTAGGAATTCTTTATGCTGGACCGCGACAATCTATAACAGGTGAAATACAAACAATTTCTATTCCAACATCAGTAGTTCCTATAGCACGGATGAATGTCATGATAAATATTGGATACGCAATTAAAAGCAGAAGGTTGTTAGATTTTAAACCTATTTTAGAAGCTATAATAGATAAGAAAATATAATAATACCATAAAACTATACAGACAGCAAAAATAAGGAAAATACATTATAACATTAAACACCGCCTGCAAGACGCAGGTATTTTTTATATCCAAACAAAAAATTCTAAAAATTTCATCCAAACAAGAAGGATTTTAAGGCAATATGGCGAATTAAGTATTTAATATTAACAATTCAGTAAAAGAAAGGATTTGATATTGTGACATATGCCATTGCTATATTGCTCGTTTTAAATATATTTCTTACAATAATTTTGCTTATAGAATCTAAAAAAGACAATTTCAGTACAACACTAAAAACCGAAATGGCGCAAAACAGAAAAGAACTTATGGATAATTTAAGTCAAAGCAGAAAAGAAATGATGGTAGAATATAAATAGTACAAGTTGAATTGAGAAAGTTCCGCATAAATATTACAATAAATATAGAAAGAATGGGGGAACTTCTCATGGCAAAACAACATGATCAACAATTTAAGGAGGAAGCTGTCAAGTATTACCTTGACCATAAGGATCTAGGGCTTCGAGGGTGTGCAGAAAACCTTGGTATAGGGTATAGCACTCTTAGCAAGTGGGTTAGGGATTATAGCACCAATAACGGAACGATCCCAACTCGTGGTTCTGGCAACTACGCTTCTGACGTAGAAAAAGAAAATGCTAGACTACGGAGAGAATTACGCGATGCAAAGGATGCACTTGATGTACTAAAAAAAGCCATCAGCATTCTGGGAAAATGACAGAGGCGATTTATCTTGAAGTCTATCGCAAGTGTGAAGCTTCCAAATGGAAACGCCGCGTTTCTGTCAGCGGAATGCTGCGTCATTTAGGCGTTTCCAGATCCGGTTATAACTCTTGGTTAAAGCGCAAACCATCAAAACAGCAGTTAAGGAAAGAGTCTGTCCAGGACAAAATTCGTGAAATCCATGCAAAGTCTCATGATATTTACGGAGCTCCTAAAATTACAAAGGAACTACATAAAGCTGGAGAGGTCATCTCAGAAAGAACTGTAGGCAAATATATGAAAGAAATAGGCTTAAAAGCAAGGTATATCAAGCCTTATACAGTTACAACACGTAACTCAGACTTAAGTAGTTCTCTTGAGAACATCTTACAGCAACAGTTCAATCCGGACTCTCCTAATGCAGTTTGGTGTACTGCTATAACATATATCTGGACTGTAGATGGATTTGTATACCTGACCAGTATCATGGATTTGTATTCACGGAAAATTATAGCGTGGACACTTTCCAAAACACTAGATGTATCATGTGTTTTAGATATCATAAATAAAGCAAAGGCAACTAGAAGGTTAACTAACCCACTAGTTATCCACAGTAATCGTGGAAGTCAGTATGTATCGAAGGAATACCGGAAAGCTGCATCAAAAATGACACTCAGTTACTCAAAAAAAGGGTGTCCTTGGGATAACGCCTGCATAGAGTCCT
This sequence comes from Thermoanaerobacterium aotearoense, assembly GCF_009905255.1. NCBI lineage: Bacteria > Bacillati > Bacillota > Clostridia > Thermoanaerobacterales > Thermoanaerobacteraceae > Thermoanaerobacterium > Thermoanaerobacterium aotearoense. Next base: position 79,515 of record NZ_CP047602.1, read on the forward strand.
TTCATTCACTAATTAAACGTGAATGGCTAAATCAATATAAAATCAGAGATTATGATCATGCTAGAAAGCTAGTGTTTGAATATATTGAGACCTTTTATAACACTGTACGAACTCATAGCCATTGCGACTATAAATCGCCAGATCAGTATGAATGTCAATAGCGGATTAAAATTGACCCATTTTCAACGGTTTTAAATTGACCCACCATACGTTTTTTTAATTTAAGCCTTCCCGTTTGGACTACCGTAATAAAGACCAGTCTTTAGCCTATCCTTTAAACGATAGCTGTTACCTCTTATGTTGATTATATGAGCATGGTGCAGCAATCTGTCCAAAACCGCAGTTGCAAGAACTGGATGCCCCATTAGTTCACCCCATTCCCCAAATCCTTTGTTGCTTGTAAGTATTATGCTTCCTCTCTCATACCGTGTACTTACTAGCTGAAAAAAGAGATTTGCTCCAAGGTTGTCTAAAGGTAAATACCCTACTTCATCTACAACAAGAAGCCTTGGCCTTATGTAGTTCCTCATCCTCCTTTCTAATCTGCTCTCTTCATAACCTTTTTTAAGGTCTTCAATTAGTTTTGATAGGGTGATAAAGTAAATTGGTATCCCCTGCGATAGTGCTTCTACAGAAAGTGCTACAGCTAGATGTGTCTTACCCACTCCAGGAGGTCCAAGAAATATCACATTTTCCGCACGGTGTACGAAGGCCATTGTAGCAAGTTCTTTTATCAGCTTCTCATCTACACTTGGCTGAAATGTAAAGTCAAATTCTGATAGTGTTTTTCTGTATGGGAGTCGGGCTAGTTTGAATCTTACCTCAATATTTCTCTTCTGCCTTTCTGAAAGCTCTGTTTCAAGAAGCTCATTTAAGAAGTCAAGATATGTGCTGTTTTTGTGCTGCGCTCTTTCAAGGAGTGAATCAAGTAAAGAAGCTGCATTCAGAAGTCCCAGTTCTTCAAGATGTAGTCTGGCTTTCTCTAGATCTATCATATCCTGTCACTTCCGATAGACTTTCATAAAGACTAAGTGAGCGCTTTTCAACTTCTAATGAAAATAACTTGATTGCTTTTGGCCTAGGATAAAGCATCCCTTCTGCTGCTTTTAAGCCTTTGTACTGGTCTTTGAGAAAAACTGTACTTCTTGAACGATAATGTTTGTCATGTACTGCTATTACCTTGTTGTTATAGAGAATTTCAATTTTGTCATTTTTCTCTCTTACAACTACCTCTTTCCCGCTGTACTGCCATGGTACTCCATATCTTACACCATCATAACTCAAAAGTCCATCTTTATGTACCTTCCTCGGTTCTTCCAAAAACTTTTGATATTTATCCAATGAAGGCAAGGGCTTTAAGTTTTCTTTCGTTAGTCTATCAATTGGTCTTTCTCCTGTAGTACCATGGACTCTTCTGTTCTTCTTATCACACCACTCTACTGCTTGACGATTTAAGTCACCATAATCTAAAAATCTTCTCCCGGGCAGAAAATTGTCCTTGACAAAGTTTATTCCGCTTTCTACTTTGCCTTTTTTATGTTAATCTTAACATAAAAAAGGTTATGTTAAGACTTTCATTATGTAAAGAAAATTTAGCAAATCTATATATTACTTGATGTTTGCTTTTTATTTCTTTACATAATGTGCTTTTTATGGTATTCATAAATCAATATATTTTTAAGGAGGATTGATTTATGGTAACGAATATTAAAGATCTTGTTACACTATGTGAACAAGAAATCTGTGACCGCGAGTATACTTTTAATCGCCATAGGATAATAAGCCTAACGTGGAAGGATTTGATACAATGGATGACGGAAAGAGAATACAAAAACTTTAATGAAGACATCGGCTACCAATATTGTGACGATACTTTCGGCTCACATGATTTGTCCGGTATAAAAAAGAATGATCGGATAAGATTACGAGCAATACGAATGCTTATCTCATATCAGAAAGAAGGTGATTTTGAATTTAGAGTATCTTCTGTTATGAATTCGTTTATAGGGCAGTCTGGCAAACACATGGAATCGTATCTTGAGTATCTTCAGGAAAAAGTTAGACTAACAGAGAACACAATATCAAACAAACGACATTATCTTTATTCATTTAATAACTTCATTGAAGAACATAAAATGACTCTAAATGATTTAAGTGTGGAAAGTATAGCTGCTTTTTATTCTTGTCAAAACTATTCGATTGCATCAAAACACAACTGTAATTCTGCTATTAGGTTATTTCTATGCTACGCTTATGATATCGGCATTACAGACAAAGACTGCTCTATTTTCATATTACCGGATAATTATAAAAAGCACAGCAAGATTCCAACTACCTATGAGGAAGAGGAAATCAGAAACATGATTAATGCCGTTGAAAGAACATCCGCAACAGGAAAAAGAGATTATCTAATCTTGCTGCTGGCATCCGAATACGGTTGGAGAAGCTCCGATATTGTGAATTTCAGGTTTGAACAGATTGACTGGGATAAGAACACTATTATTTTCAACCAGCATAAAACTGGCATTCCAGTTGTGTATCCGCTTTTATCCTCCATTGGAAATGCTATTATTGATTATCTTAAAAATGGCAGACCGGATACAGATACTCCGGAGATCATAGTTTCATGCGAGTCAGCAAAGCGAGGAAAAAAACTGAACAAAACGACCATTCATTCCATAGTCTCTAAATACATGCGAATAGCAAATATCAGTCATTGGCAACAAAAAAAACATGGCGCACATTCTTTAAGGCACAGTTTGGCTACAAATCTACTGAAAAAGAATGTATCCATGCCGATCATAAGCACAGTTCTAGGACACCAGAGCACAGAATCAACGAAGGTGTATCTTACGGTGGACATAAGTCGTTTAAAACAATGTGTTCTTCCTGTTCCAGAGCTAAAAACTGACTTTTATGAGGTATAAATTATGAATAGACCGAAGTTTACATGCATTTTTGCTAATGAAATGAACATATATCTGGATTATAAAGTTTCCTCTGGATATCAAGAAAAAAGTTTTTACACTCATCTAAGGTGCTTTGACCGGTTTTGTATAGAACATGCTTTATCAACTCCAGCTTTTACAAGAGAACTTGCAGATGAATGGACAAAAAAACGCGAAAATGAATCTAATACAACCCACTACTCACGAATTAATGGAATAAAACAATTTCTTATCTATCTTAGCAAAAAGGGATACAATGTTTTTGTCACCAGGGACATCTCTTTTAGATAGACACAATTTCAGCCACACATTTATACAGATGATGAAATCCAAAAATATTTTTCAGCAGTTGATACATTTGATTCTTCAAAGAATAAGAAGGATAAGATTCAATATCCTGTATTATTCCGCATTTTGTATTGTTGTGGTACTCGAATCAATGAAACCCTGGGTATTCGCAAACAAGATGTTGATTTAGATGCTGGAATCATAAAGTTATCTGAAACTAAGAATGACTGTGATAGATATATTGTTCTCAGTGATGAACTTAGATCATTGATAAAACAGTATGCATCAAAATGTTTCTATCTACTAAATGAAGAAGACTATATTTTTACATTAGCAAACGGAAGGCGTTGCAGTGGTGATATCATTTATGAGCATCATCGTATGTTTCTTAAAAAAGCCGGTATTCCGTATATAGGGAATGGTGAAGGCCCAAGGATACATGACTTTCGACATACATTTGCTGTAAATTCTTTTAAACAGATGCTTGATACAGGAATAGATATATATGTTGCTCTTCCGATACTTTCTACATATCTTGGTCATAAAACCATTTATGCGACAGAACGGTATGTACGCTTGACGATGAGTATGTTTCCTTATATTGAAAAACAGTTCAAAGATAAGATGGATGCAGTATTTGGGGAGGCGAATCATGAAAACAACTAAATTTGCCTATTATCTTAATAAGTTTTTTACCGTATATCTTCCTAATACCAACGGTAGTACACCAATGACAATTGATTCATATCGATATGCTTTTATACTATTTCTTACTTTCATGGAGGAGAAAGGTACTCCGGCCGATTCGATAGAAATATCTGACTTGACTTACCATACAATACTGGAATTCCTTGAATGGTTACAGGCAAAACGAAAAAACTCAGTCGCAACACGAAATCAACGACAGGCCGCATTGAACAGTTTTATCAGTTATTTGATGTATGAGTTTCCGGATTATTTATTTGAGTTTCAATTTATTTTAGGCATACCGATAAAAAAAGCCCCACAGAAAGAGATTTCATATCTTAAAACGGAAGGTGTTAAACTACTGTTTGAACAAATAAATATCAATACAAAAAGTGGTTTTCGTAATTATACAATGCTGACATTGTTATATACGACAGGTATCCGGGTAAGTGAATTGATCAATATCAAAGTTAAAGATATATCACTACATTACCCAGCAACGCTTTTAGTTCATGGAAAAGGCCAAAAAAGTAGATATGTACCACTGGTAAGCAATACAGTAAAGATACTTGAAGATTATATTGTAAGATATGGTCTTGATAAAGAATATCGTCTAAATGACTGGCTTTTTAAAAACCACATGAAAGAACAATTTAAACGTCAAGGTATAAATTATATTATCAAAAAATATGCTGATTTGGCCAGAATTAAAAAACCAGATTTGATTCCTGAAGATTTCAGTCCACATAAAATGAGGCACACAACAGCAATGGATCTTGTAGATTCCTGAGTTGATTTGATATATATCAGGGATCTTCTCGGGCATGTAAGTGTCAAGACCACTGAAGTATATGCCAGAGCCGACGCAACAAAAAAAAAGAAGCTATCGAAGCAGCAAGCAAGGAAATAGTTCCAAAGGAAAACGCAGAATGGGATAACAATACAAGATTGAAAGATTGGCTTAAAAATTTTAATTGCAGATGATTATGTAAAGAAATAAAATCTAAAATTCCGTTATGTATTGAATGTTACAAACTTCTTTACATAACGGAATTCTTAACATAACCTTTTGTCTGTGGGCGTCTGACTTTGCACACTTTTGGTACAAACCCCAAAGTTGCTGCTAGATCCTCAAATACTGTATTCCATATAGGCTTCTTGTTTGCATCTGTACCTATGATTACTGTTTTCATTCTATCAGTAAGTACAACGTCAGTTACTCCATCAAAATATTCAAAACCATGTATAAGGCAGCGATTGAATGTGTGAACATCACAGCGATTTGTGAATTACACATACATTGCTCTTGAATAACCAAGTACCATAACAAAGAGGTAGAGTTTTTTACTTCTCCTGTTTCCTGATCAATGTAATTGTATTCACCCCAGTCAACCTGAGCTTGTTCTCCAGGCTTTGTTTCATAGCGGCATACAGCCTGAATGTGTTTTGAAGGTCTAAACTGCCTCACGTAGTCTCTTAAAATAGTTTTTCCTCCTGTGTAACCTTCTTCTTTCATTCTTTCGTAAATAACTTCACAGTTAAATATTCCCATGTTAATATACTCATGAATAATATTTTTATAAGGGTCAAGTTTTGAACCTCTCTTAGGACGAGGTTTTCTTTCGGGAATTTCCTCTGTTTTAAGATACTTTCTTATTGTATTTCGAGAATGCCCTGTTTCTCGTGAAATTGCACGAATACTCTTGCCTTCTGCCTTGATTTATGTATCATGATAATAGATCCACTCCCTAGCATTTTTTATCTCCCTCCGATTCTTTTGATTTGATTTAGATCAGAGGGATATTTCGACAGGGGGTGGGTCAATTCCTTCTCGTTACTCCTGGGTTAATTATACACCGTTAGTGACATGAAGCACAATACTTGAAGAAGGCAACAAAACTTATTGGGTAATCAATAAATATGCATAAAGACATTCTCTGCTTGAAATTCATAATTTAATACGTACGGAAATACTAGGAAATAACTTGCTCATTTTAATTTGTACTTTTTCTTGACATAGTACCACTGTAATTGGTGCTGGGGTTGGAGGGTTAATTGATACATGGACAAAAATTTCGTAATTTCTGTTTTAGGCATGTTTTTAGTAACATATGTTCCGCGCTTTCTTCCAGTGTTTGGGCTATCAAGAGTTGAAATGCCTAGCTTTATTAAATCCTTTTTAGAATATATACCTGTATCTGTTTTGTCTGCATTGCTCTTTCCGACAATTTTTTTGAAAGGCAATCATCTATTTATAAGTTATAAAAATATATTTCTAATAGCCTCAATACCAACTCTACTGGTAGCTTATAAATCGAGAAAGCTTTTTTCTCCTGTAATAGTCGGGATTATAAGTTATATATTGATTTCACTTGTAATAAATTAATTGTAATAAAAATAATTCCTGTTTAAAAGAGATATAAGGTGTTATTTGGAAAATGATTTTTAAAGTTTATAGGGGGATTAAATGAAAGACTTAACTTATAATCTAATAAAAGGTATTGTAAAGTTCTTTATAAAAAAGCCAGAAATATATTGCTATGAAGATATAAATAATATTCACTCTTCGATATTTGTATCTAATCACATTGGATTTTTTGCACCACTTATAATTAATCTTTATATTGATATGAAATTTATTCCATGGGTTATTCATGACATAACTGACGAAAAACTCTGTAGAAATTACATAAACTCTGATTTTACTGAACCTCAATTAAAATTAAAGCCTCCATTAAGTTACATTGTATCTTCAGTTATAAGTCCTGTTTGTGTTTCTATTATGAAGTATTTAAATGCAATACCTGTTTATAAAGGGAGCCAAAAAATATCTGAAACAATCCTATTGACTTTAGATAGATTAAAAGAAGGGCATAACATACTTATTTTCCCTGAAGATAGGAATAAAAAGTATAATGATGTTTTAGATAAATTTAATACAGGTTTTATAAATGTTGCAAAAATGTATTATAAAGAATACGGTGGATTTATAAGTTTTTATCCGGTTTGCGTAAACAAAAGTCAGGATAGAATATTAATAGGCAAAAAGATAGTATATGATCCTAACACATTATATAAAAATGAGAAGGAAAGAATTGCAAATTATCTTATGGAGAGCATTTCTAAAATGTATTACTGCTCTGGATTTTAGAGAACGTAAAGTTTATACTGAATGGATTACAGTTGGACTTTATATAGCGCAAGTACAGCAAGGAAGCGGTGCTGATGTTAAGGAACTTTTTTATTGGAGGAGATGATTATATTTCAAGCGAATCAAAATAAAATGAATCTGTTTTTTGTGCCTAAATTTTAATTATAAAAGCACAATAATTTGTTTGTTTTTTCTAATATTTGGATTATAATTATAGTAGAAAAAGCGAAAGGGGGTGTTGGTATGAAAACTAATGTAGGCAATGTGGACAAAATAGTCAGATATGTAATCGGAATAATTCTTTTACTCTTAATATTTATCTTAAAAGGCAATGCCAGATACTGGGGGCTCCTTGGATTAATACCTATACTTACGGCTGCGTTTGGCTTTTGCCCGTTGTACAGAATTTTTGGCATAAGCACAGCAAAGAAGGAAGACAAGTCAGAGAAAAAGAGTTAATGGCAGAACAAAATTGAGAGTGAGCGTAATACTCACCCTCAATTTTTTATAAATTTCCCAAAAAGGTGATGCTATGGATAAAATCTGTTTAGAACGATTTGATTCTTATGGATATGCCCGCTATGTATGTACATCATGCTATCACTGTGAAAGCAAAATGGGTATAAGCTATTGCAGCATCAAGATGAGAGGATGCTGTTCGTATTTTCCAAAGTTTGAACTTGTTGATATTCATAGGATGGTTAAATCAGCCGAAGGCCTCAATGTGCTAAAAAAGATAATTGATAATCCAGGAACAGTAGTATACAATTATTACATTCATGCGAAAGGGTATTTTGATAAAGAGGGCTACGAAAAGTATATAAGGACAAATGATGATGACAATGGAATAAGAGATAAAACGATATTTTTTAGGGCTTGTCCATTTGTTAAAAGCGGTTTTGGCTGTACAATTCCTCCCGTCTATCGCAATTACGTATGCAATTTCTTCATCTGCGACGAGGTTATGAACAAGGTAGCTGATGATGAAATTAAAGAGCAATATGTAAGAGAGAGGGAAAGATTTGTAAAATGGGCTGAATGGGAGAATAGATCGCTGGAGGCGATTTTATCTGAGCAACATTTAAATTTGAGAAACAACTTGGAGGAATGCATAAAAGTTTTGCAAGATATACCACTGACGATTTTTGAATTTCCACAGTTAAAAGAAATAAGCGTATTTGATACAGATGAAAAAGAAGCATGATGAACTAAGAAAAAGGTATGCAAAACTACAACATACCTTTTTATATGAGACTTAATCACTTCTATATAAATACAAATATATAACAGACAATTAAAACAGCCATAGATATTGGAATACCTATTTTGGCCCATTCTTTGCTCTTTATCTCCAGCTTTCCTGCAGATATGATATTTGGTATATTTCCTGGTATTAACATACCACCGCTTATCAAAAGCCCCATTAAAATAGCGCGGATGTGTTCAGGATCCATTGCAGGGCTTATTTCTGCTGCTGCTAACGTGGCATTGTCTAATACCGCTGAAATCATATTTACCCAGTATAAAAGTCGAACATTCATGTGTATCACATAATTGTCAACCAATGGTTTGAATCCAGCACTTAAAAGCTCCAAAGCCAGCAAGAATATGAAGATTTTTATTGAGCGGATGACGATAAACTTAATATTTTCTATTTTTCTGATCTCCATTTCTTCCTCTTTAAAATATTCTTCCTCTTGCTTTGGTTTCGCATTTTCTGCAAATCTATTCACATAAAAAGCACCTAAAATGCCCAGCACAAAGATTGTAGGCACGATGTAAATGCCAATCGTTCTTAGAAGATAGAAGAAGTCTTTTTTTAAAGCAGAGATTACCAATGTTGATAAAGGCTCTCCTACAGGTGTCAGGGCTGCTCCTAGGCCAATCGAAAGACATGCGATTACAGTTATGACGACTTTGTCTTTGTGATGTATTGGCAAAATGTGGACTATTTCAACTAAAACTAATGAAGCGACAATGGCGGTTATAATGCTGGACGTAAGTCCTAATACGACTATTAACATAAAGACAAAAATTTTAAGCGATATGTGATTTAAAATTGTTTTTATTAATTCTTTGATTTTATTTTTAAAAGTTTCAAATAATAAACCACTTATGAAGACGGCAGCCGTTATAATGTACAAAAGATGGTTTTTTAATATATGTGACAAAAGATCAAGTGACATTGCACCTGTTACAGTCACTGCGATGATGCCCATGATAAACAGAAAATACTCAATATTATCTTCTATTGCCTTTATAAAAAATGGTACCGTCAGTATTACTAATAGTATTGCAAACAAAATAACATTAATCATGCAAATCACCTTTCTTTATTTTGCCCTATGTAATAAAAAAATAAAAAGGCAGAAAACTCATCATGACGATGAGCTTCCCACCCTGGAAGCCGAAGATCTTGAAGCAAGAAAACTTGCTCAACCGAAAAAAAGCAATTATTCAACTAAATTGAATTGTATCATAAAAATTTTTTCAAATCAATACTAAGCAATGGTTTTCTTTTGGTTTTATACTTTCGACGTTTTATATCAAAATTATAAATTTACTTGGAAATTTTGGAGGATTTTTGATAGTTTTGTAGAATATATTAGGTAAAAGTGTAAAAGTATGTATTAGAAGGGGGTGGATTGATGAACAATATATTTACATATACGGGGAATCCTTTTGTAGATGCCGGTATAACTGCTATGCTGGTTTGGCTTGATAAGGGAAAACCGGAAGAAATAGAAGATTATGAAGTAAAGAGTTTATTTAGTGAATTAACAGATTTATATGTTCAAAAAAGTTGGAACAAGATGATGTATTCTGTTTTTCCAAATAGCAAATTGACAAATCCAAGTGTAAAAGACAAGAAAGGTGAGTATGACAAACTTCTCAATGAATTATTATCTGAGGTTGTTACTTTAGATAGTCATGGTAATTGTATTGCTTGCGGGAAGAGAGATTCAAAGAGATATTTTACAAAAACTCAAGTGCCTTTAACGGGAACCAGTGATTTTATAAATTTTTTCTCTTATGGCAATGGAGGCGCTGATTATTGTTCTGCTTGTGCTTTAGCTATTCAATTTTCTCCGCTTGTCTTTTACAAATGTGGCAATTTAGTGTGTCTTCAATCAAATAATAAAGAAGTAGAGAAAATTTATGCTAAAAAATGCAAATCATTTATAGATGTTCAGAAAGCTACTAAAGAATATACAGGCTGTAATGATGAAGGATACACTAATCCTGTGTCTCTTACTAAGATTTGGTCCAGGGCAAAATCCGTGTATGCCCATCTCCCGCATGTAACGGCGAGTCTTTTTACGGTTTAATGATTCCATAATCCCTCATTAGTATAGTTGTCATTCTGCGATATCCATATTCGGGATGGGCTGTATAGACCTCATCAATGATACGTTTAATCATGTATTCTTCATCGCTTGTTGGCACAGGCTTGTAATAAAGACTTGTGCGATTAATGCTTAAGAGCTCAGCCTGTCTGCTAATACTAAGCTTTTTATCACCTCTATCAATCATTTTCATGCGTTCCTCACTAGATTTAGAATTGGTAAGTTTTTTTAAGCCAGGCATTATCATAAGAGAGCTGCCCTATTTGTTTCAATAATTCCTCCTTCTTCTTTTCATATGATTTTTTGGCTTTTTCTAAATCGTCGGTTTCTTTGCTAAACACCTTTGCTGCATTATTGATAAATTCTGCTTTCCAGCGGCTAATCATATTCGGATGTATTTCGTATTCAGCAGCGATTTCATAAAGCGTTTTTCTTCTTGCAATACCTCTAACTTATTTTTGACTTTTTGTTTGTCTAGTTTTCTGGTATCATTATAGAGTAAAAGGTATAAAGATTAGAAAAATGTCATAAGTTGAATGAGCATGAAAAAGAAATGATTAAAAATGTCTAGACCAGCTAGTAAAAGTCAATAGGTTTTAGAAAGAAATTTAAAATTTTTTATGTTGTAAAAAAGGGTATAGCAAACAAACCCAATTAAGAGCCGAACTTTGAAAACTTAATATGGTTAATAGCTATTTCCAAGTATAGTGCAAGACTTTAAGCAGCTTTATGAATGTTTTGATATTGTAGTTGGTGTTCATCAGGTGTCTTTAATACAAAAGGCTTATTATCTCTTAGAACAGCAAATACAATATCTGAAATCTTGTGCATAATTGCTCCAAGAGCTACTTTTTTAGGTTTCGATTCCTTCTTTTTCTGGTAATAATCATAAAGTACAGGATTTATTGCTATGCCATTTCTTTTAACCCTTACAGAAGCTAAAGCAATGGCATAGAGAACACGCCTGGCAATTTTAGAACCTCTTTTGGACATTTTATTGTCAGTACCTTTAAAATGACCAGATTCATTAACAGAAGGATCTACACCAAAATATGCAAAAAGCTGCTTAGGCTTTCTAAATGCTGAAAAATCGCCTATTTCACACATAAGAGTAACCGCTGATAGAAAACCAACACCAGGTATAGAATCGAGGTAATAAATTTGCTGTACAAATTTCTCAGACTTATTTTCATCCACAAAAGCCTTGATTTTAGATAATATCAGATTAATCTTTTTATCAAATTCTTCTATGAAATAAATATACACTTTTAGTACGTCATAGACAGAAGGTAAATTATACCTGAAATTCAAAGCATTTTTGGCAGCTTTAAATAACTTATCATACTTAGCTTTAGCATAATTCAAGCCTTTTCTGGATGACGTTGAAATAAGCTTAACTATTTCATCAGTTTGAGCATTAATGACATCTTCTGGTGTTGGAAATCTTTTTAACAGAGAGATAGCTGCAATTCCAGTAACATCAGAGAAAACATTGCAAAAACCAGGGAAAACAATATGCAATTGAGCTTTAAGCTTATTCACATAAGAAGTATGATTATCGACAAGGCTATAGTACTCTCTGCATAAACATCTAAGATTTAAAATTAACTCAGCGGGCATAACAGAAACCTTAGTATCAGGCGAATAACCAGTAACAGCAATACGTTTTGCATCAAGTCTATCATTTTTCACTTTTCTTATACCAATATTTTTGTTAGAATTAGTAATGAGAGGATTAATAACAAAAACCTCAAATCCTAATTCTTTTAGGTGGCAGAAGAGTGGGAAATGGTAGATTCCCGTAGACTCCAGAAATATCTTAGATTTCATGGAGAATTGCTCTTCTGCCTTTTTAATTGACAGAGCAGCATTTTTAAGGGAATCAGCATTATCGTGATCAACCTTAAATGGCTTTTTAAACTCCCTTCCATCAGGTGTCAAGATGCAAAACCAGCTAAAATCAGCAGCGACATCAATACCGACACTAATATAATTAGGCAAAAAACTCATAAAATAACAACTCCTTTAAGTAAAAGTGAATAAGAATATCCATTCTATTTAGTGAGTAAACAACCTAGCATGTGACGCGGGTATCCCGAAAAGCCGGTCCCAACCAGCCAAAACATAAATCTTCACTAAATGGAATAATTAGCTATTTCACGGGTATAGACCGTAAGGACGATCTCCCAGGAGGTGATACATTTATCCTCTATTCAGAGAAGATTGTACACAAAGTTAAAGCTTAAGTCTATACCGGCTTAAAGGATATCCCAAATTATTTATTTAAAAGCGTCTTAAATGACTTTTAAGATGTGACATATAAAGTCATTTAAGACAAGATATGCATAATATAGGAGTTGAGCATTAGGATAAATCCGAACATAGAAAGGTCATGTTAAATTATTGTTCGGTGTATTAACTCCCGATTTGATATAAATTATGTAACTTTGTTACAAATATATTATACTAGGATGGTGATAAAAAATGATACCTTATGATAAGTATAAAAACCTTGACGAATTTATAATCGATATAGATGATATTGGAGAGATAATATTCAAACATCTGGGGAAGGAATATTCTTTATATTTTGATGGCGAAAAAGTGTTTATTTCAGAAAGTTGCAAACAAGAGACAGAACAGGTATTTAACGGTATTGATGATTTTATTAATAATTTTATCTTGGATGGAGAGCCGATTAAAGATATTGTAACAGAGCTTGATGTAGTATCTCATTAATAAAGCCGCTAAGGCGGGATAGGCCAACGCGGCTTTTTCATGCTAAAAATAATGATATGGTAATGTGGTTGTTTTTTACATTGTACATTAAATTATAGATGAATGTCATCTGATTGATAGAACAACAGGACTTGCCAAAATTCATTTGACAAACATCAACATGTTTGTATTTGAATCGTATTTGTAGCTGAAGCCAAAGAGTGCTTTTAAGTCGTCTGCCGATATCCACGTTAATCCATTGTTTAATACTATTGCGTCTGGAATTGCTAATGTTTTGCTGTTTAATTGTGCTTTAGTGCTACTTATGTTCAAGTTTGCTTGTGTTTTTCCATATGTTATACTTATTGTACCGTTTGCGTTCCAGTCTACGTTGCTGCCTAAGTATTGCATAAATGCTCTTGCAGGTACATACCATTTGCCATTTATTTGTTTGGGATTTGATGGCATAAAAGGCTGCTGAAGCATGTTGCCGTATATAGTCACCATAGTTGCATTGTATTTTGTTGGTATCACAGTCTGTGGAGAATCTGTTTCTGTTCCATCAGGATTTTTTGTTATTGAATACGTATCGATAGGCGTTCCGTCCTGTTTTACTGCTTTTATCGTAAGCGTATTGCCGTTAATGGTAGCCACAATGTAATTTGGCTGGTCTTGTGGGTCGTAGAAAAAGGCATCCCATACTTTCTGTGAAAGATCTGGATAATACTTATTTCCACTTCTTCCTGTTACAACATATACGGTTCCATCTGCAGGGTTTTTTACATATTGATCGTTTTTGATTGGATATGTCCGTGAATAACCGTGATCGTGACCGTTAAAGACTACATCTATATGGTATTTATCAAATATAGGCTGAAATGCTGCTTTTATCTGTTCGTTTGAACGAGTAGCTTTATTGTAATACGGTGTCTTATGGAAGAAGACTATTTTCCATGTTTTGTTGGTACTCTTTAAGTCTTTATCAAGCCATGCTTTTTGTGCTTCTAATATGTCGCCTGAAACAGTTTCTTCTTCGTCTTCTTGGCTATCAAGCATCACTATATGTGCATTACCGTAATCAAAAGAATAGACTTGTCCTTTTAAGCTGTCAGGACCATTTTGCGGGACTGGAAACTGACTTACAAAATCTTTTGGCTTGCCTGAATCGTAGTTTGATGATTGGTATGTCTCGTGATTGCCTTCAACAGGCATTTCCGGTATTGCATCTATTACACCTTTTGCTGCATCAAACCAGTTGTTCCAGTGTGTATACAATTGCCCAATCTCAACAAGGTCTCCTACATTTACGAAGAACTTTGAATCCTTATTTGTGCTATACGCATTATGTATCGTAGCCTTCCATGGACCGTATTGTGGATCTGTTGCTATTCCACTTTGACTGTCGCCAAATATCAAAAACTTAAATGAATTTGTATCTTTTGCTTCTGTTGTAAAACTGTATATGCTGTTTAAGTTGTTGCCGTATCCTACTCTGTAGTAATATGTTGTTCCGGGATCTAAATTTGTCATGGTAGCTGAGTGAATGTTCATGTCTCCTAAATCTGATGAGAATTTTTGTACGGTAGCATCAACTATCTTGGCATCTTTAAGCGATGGGTCTTTTCCGTACTGGACTTGTCCTAAATTTACTGTCGTGTCTGTCCTCCATGTTATCGTCTGTGTTGTAGTGGGATCTTGAGTCCAAGTAAGCGTAATGTGATCTGGTAAACTTGTGGCACCTGTGGAATTTGAGTCGGCGAAAATTGGACTTTGTACTGTAAAGATGAAAAGCACCATTGCTAATGCCGTGATAAAAGATAAAAACCTCTTCATGACTAAACCCCTTTCTTTATTTTATTCCAAATAAATGATAATACTTTTGTGTTAAGTGGATATTATATCTATGTAAAATATGTTAAAAGTTTATTATGCAATTGTTAATCATGGCAAAATTTAAAAGGCATCGTTGTTGATGCCTTTTATAAGGATTATATTATCTGTTTTATGCCTATTAGTATCAATATAAGGCCGGCAATCACTGTCGCTTTTTTTCTAAAGTTCCATCTATTCAAAAAGTCTGTCACATAATTTCCAATCCACAAGGCGATAAAACTTATAAGAGCAGACAGAAAGCCTATAAAAAAAGAGTTAAGGCCTATCATGCCAGCGCTTAATCCGCCTCCAATATTGTTTATAGATAGAGCAATGCCGAGAAGTGTAGCTTCTTTGAAGTCTATATCTTTAGAATCGTCCACATCGGCTTTTTCAGGCTTTTTCAATATGTCGTATATGTTTTTTGCTTTATCGTCTATATCATAATGGCTATCGCTATTTTTTTTGAAATACGGCTCAATTGCTATCCAAAGTCCTATAGAGATAAAGAGTATCATGCTTAATATGGAACTTATGTGCTTACTAAACAGCCCAGATATTATGCTGCCGGATATGGCCGCTATGGATGATATTATAAATGTTATCAGGGATATCCACAAATTTTTTACTGCGGTGATTTTTATTCCTCTTACGCTGTAAGCTATTCTAACGCTTATATTGTCTACATTGTTGGCTAAAGCGATGAACAGTGAATAAATGAAGTGCATTCTTTGTCCCCCCTATTTTAGATTCATAATCAATATATGTTGAGAAAGTAAATATGTGTTTTGCTTAAGCAAATTATGTTCTAATATTTGTGGTTTCGTATTAATATATAGTGAACAATAATATGGGGGAGCTGATTTAATGAAAAGCAAAAAATATATATGGCTGGTAATCCTTGTTGCTGCCATTGGGCTTCTCATCTATTTTGCGCCTATAAAAAACAGCAACAGGACGGTGTACAATATGGATCTTAAGTACAATGATAAAGATAAGACTATAATAGGAACAGAAGCAGTAGACTTTATAAACACAGATGATGTGAATTTAAGCGAGGTTTACATGCATTTGTATCCTAACGCATTTAAAGATAAAAGTAAGGTTCCATTTACAAAAGAAGAGATGGGATTAGCATATCCAAATGGATTTAAGCCAGGGTATATAGAGATAAACGACGTGACTTTTGGCAAAAATGAAAAAGCTACATATAGCATCGATCAAAAAACAGGTGAGATTTTAAAAATACTTCTTCCTAAAAAACTGGGAAAAGGCGATAGGATAAGCTTCACTATAGACTTTAAAGTTCAGATTCCTCCATCTTGCGGTAGATTTGGCTATGGCAACAATACCATTCAGGTGACAAATTTTTACCCGATTTTGTCAGTATACGACCAAAACGGTTGGAACAATGACCCCTATTACGCCTTAGGTGATCCATTTTACAGCGATGTGTCAAATTATAGAGTAAAGCTTGCTGTGCCGAAAGGAATGGAAGTGGCAACAACAGGTGTCGTCACGTCTAAGATAAGACAGGGAGATATGAATGTATTAACTATAGATGCTCCAAATGTGAGAGATTTTGCTGTCGTCATGAGTTCTAAATTTAAAGTGGCGGAAGGAGATGTTGATGGCATAAGAGTTAAGTCATATTATTTTGATGAAGATTCAGGGTTAAAAGCCTTGAAGTACGCACAGGATGCCATAAGATTTTACAATAGTTACATAGGCAAGTATCCGTACAAAGAGTACAGCGTAGTAGAATCGGATTTTTACATGGGTGGAATGGAATATCCAAATTTAGTGTTTATATCAAAAGATCTCTATTCAAAAGACAATTTGTTTAATTTGGAATACGTTATAGCACATGAGACAGCTCACCAGTGGTGGTATGGCGTCGTTGGGAATAATGAGGTAAGGGAAGCGTGGCTTGACGAAGGGCTTACAGAGTATACGACGATAATGTACATTGAGCGGTATTACGGAAAGGCCACTGCAGATGCAGTATTTAAGTCTATAATCTCAGGAGAGTTTTATAAGTTTTCCAAAACCAATAAAGATGATGCAATGGTGAAGACATTAGGGCAGTTTAAAGATTGGAATGATTACACTAATATCGTGTACAACAAAGGCGCCATGGTATTTAATGAGCTTAGAAGCCTTATAGGGGATGAAAAGTTTAAAGAAGTCTTGGATAAGTACTATTCAGAGTACAAATATAAAAATGCCACTACGCAGAACCTTATAGACGTAGTGGACAGTGTGACTGGAAAGGATACAGGAGGATTTTTTGAAGAGTGGCTTGACTAATTTATAGTTTTTCTTTTAATCCTTATGTCTTCTCCGTAGAAGTTTAGAAGTTTAAAATTCCCAAGTATTCTCGAGCACAGTCTTTCTGGGTATATATTCATTACTTCGGATAATGGCAAGTTTGTGGATATTATGAATTTCTTATTGGCCAAAAGCCTTGCATTGACGATGCTGAAGATTTCCTGGAGGCTGAATGGTGTGATAGGTTCAGTCCCCAGGTCATCTATTATGAGCAAGTCGCATTCTCTAAGCAAATCTGTATATTCGTAGTACGAATCATTGTCTGAATTCAGCTTATTAAGCCTTAATCCCTCCACAAGGTCTGGAGCTGTTCTGTATAGGACTACTTTGCCTTTATCTAAAAGCTCCTTTGCCACGCAGTGAGAAAGAAAAGTCTTGCCAAGTCCAGAGTCCCCGTAAAAAAACAGGCTTTCCTTCTCCTCATCAAAGTAGTTGATAAAATCCTTTGCCACTTCTACTATGCTTCTGATATTTTCCCTTGGAGACATTTTTCCTTTGTATGGTTTGTCTGAGTATAAATGATAGTCGAAGTTGTCAAAGTTTTCTGTCTTAGTGATTTCTTCTATGCTGGATTGCTTGTAGTACAAATTGATAAGTTTTTGCTCGAAGCACCGGCACCTTTTGTTGTTTACAAAACCTGTGTCTTTGCAGGTATTGCATTCATATTCTTGCTCCATGTACGTCTCAGGGTAACCATTAAGCTTAAGAAGCTCAGATTTTTCTCTCTTTAAGTGCATAAGCTTATGCCGGAGACTTTCTAAAAATTCTTTTTGATTTTGAGGGTTTAGAAAAATGGCTTTTGATATTTCGATGCCGATTTCTTTTATTTTATCGTCTATTTGAGATATCTGCGGTATTTTTCTGTACACTTCTTGGCGCCTACTGAGGGCTTCCTTTAAAGACTTGTCCCTTAACATGTCGTATTCTCTTAAAACCTCTTGAACCAAATTATTCACCAAATTCACCTCTTGAATGGGCTAAAAGCTTCTTTTCCAGTTCGTCTACATCGTATGTCCTTTGAGAGTATCCGTTGAAGTAATTTTTAGGGACTTTGTAGTTAGGAGCAGTCTTTTTGGTGTAGGGCTTTCTCTTTGTTTTGTCTAAGTCATTTACGGTTCTTATGCCATCATTGTACCAATTGATGAGTATTTGATTGATGTACGGAAAACTGGGTTCATTTATCTTCAAGACGCATTCGTCGCACGCTTTTATAATGACATCCACATCAAAGCCGAGATCGTCCATCCATCTGTCCATCATGGCTTTGTGGGCTTCCATCACATCATCATCTTTTAGTCCCAGTGCTCTTAAGATTTTTTTGTACCGCAGCCATTTTTCGCTTTCTGATTTTAAGTATGCTTCTACGTCAAGCGCTGTCTTAAGTCCTGCGTCGTGCCATGCAATTGCTACTTTTTCCATGTACTTAAGAGACGTCTTGTTTTTCGAAACGCAATAACTTATAAGCATCGTCAAAATCTCCAGAGAAAATCCATATTCATCTACCCAGCTTAAGTAGGTGTTCATCTCAGTTGGCGAAAGAGGCCTGCCTATCATCTTTTCTACTGTCTCGAACATCTGCTTGACTTCAGTGTCGTCAATCGACAATGTGTGTACATCATCAGATTTTTTGACAAGTGGAAGATATTCTATGTAATATTCGTTGTCAGAATACCTAAGCTTGATTACGCCAGATCTTTCCCAGAATTTCAAAGCTTTTTCTATGTCATCTTCTGACATAAAAAGTTTATCCGCCATTTCTTCCATTGAGAAGCTTTGGTTGTAATATGAATATTTAAGTCCTAAAAGGTATACTTTTACGTATTCCCCTGGTGCTTCCAACATATAATGATTTATAAAAAAATTGCTAACGGGGGTGCTTCCCATATCATCAAAATCATTAGAAAAGTTACATCTGCTCATGTACACCACCTCAAGTTTAATTATAACACGATGTGTCATAACCATCAATTTAAAAGAATATAATATATATTACGACAAATTTGTCTATTTTTTAAGTTTTACATGCATAAAATTTGCAAAAAAACAAAAAATAATAACGCATTTTTGTATGCGATCTATGCGCAAATGAAAGGAGAAGACGATGGATAACGAAGATAAGTCAAACCCTTTTAGTTGCAACTTAATCAAAAAGGTTTCAATTAAAAGGCGATTTATATTAACTGTCATTTTGACGATTTTGTTTGCCGTAGTTTCCTACATTGGCATCGACAAAAGTGCATTTTCTAATATGGAAGGTTATAGTTTAAATCACTTTGCATATGGCGTAGAACAAGGAAGATTTGATGGATACTTAAAAAATTTAAGTGATAAAAACTTGCGCATCGATAGACCTACAGCGATTGTGATTGACGGTTTAAATGCAGTGACGCTAAAGAATAGAGAAGACGCATCATTGGTACTTAATGATATCCTTGACAAGTACAAAAACGGGTTTATGAAAGTTTATTTCAAAAATGATGTGAAGCTGGTGGGGGTAGATAGCCCTGCAGTTAAAATTGAGACAGTTGAAGAAGCTTTAAAAAATCTGGAGGGTGATGATGCCGAGACTTATACGGTAAAAGATCATGATACTCTTTGGTCAATCTCGAGAAAATTTGGCATAACATTAGACGACATATACAAATTAAATCCGACAGTTACTGCTACAATCTTTAAAGGACAGATCTTAAAAGTTAAAGAGCCTAAACCTGTTTTGACGGTAGTATCAGAGAAAAAAGTCGTGTATATGGATGATATTCCGCATGAAACCGTTTATCAAAAAGATGGCGATATGCTTATCAACACTTCGAAAGTCGTGGCAGATGGAGAAGACGGTGTAAAAATAGTTACTGCAGTTCTGAAATATTGTAATGGGCAAATATCAGAAGAAGATGTGATAAACGAAGATGTGCTAAAAGAACCAGTAAGCGAAATTGTATCTGTAGGGACTAAGCCCATTTCAGCCACAGTCGCCCTTGATTATCCGATACGAGGACATATAGTGATAACGTCCAGGTACGGGCAAAGATGGGGAAGACTTCACGCAGGAATAGATATAGCTGCGTCTATAAATGATCCTATATATGCGGCAGACGGAGGCACAGTCGTATTTGCAGGATGGGAAAATGGCTATGGAAACCTTGTTGAGATCGATCATGGAAACGGATATGTGACGTATTATGGGCATGCCAATAAACTTTTGGTGAAAAAGGGCGATAAGGTTTATAAAGGAGAGAAAATCGCCTTAGTAGGCATGACAGGAAATACTACAGGGCCACATGTCCACTTTGAGGTCAGAAAAAATGGTGTACCAGTAAATCCTATGACGTACTTGAAATGAGAGCCGAAATACGGCTCTTTTTTGTTCCTTAAATTTACTTTGCATTGTGCCTGACATTGGGTTATAATGTAATTGTATTACCTCATATATTTAAGTATATACATATTTTTAGTATTTTGTGAGGTGATACACTGTGAAGAAAAATAAAATCATTGTGGCAATTGTTTTTATTGCTTTTGTATTGGCTTTATTGTTTAATGAAAGTATATTGACAAAGGCATATCCAGTTTATAAGGTGATTGGCAAAGATAAGATTGAAGAAAGTGTAAAAAATTTTAAGACTAAGGAAAGCAAACACTTTATAGTCAGATATCAAGATTCGGATACTAAATACGTTTCGCTTATCATAGATACGGCTGAAAAGCATTATTATGGTGTTACAAAAGATTTAGGATATGCTCCTAAAGATAAATCGATTATTATAGTTTATAGCAATCCTGATGAGATGAATAAGGATTTTTCCCTTGCAAAAGGGGAAAATGCTATGGGAATATATTTAAACGGCGTAATAAGCATAGAATCCCCAGCCCTTTGGATACCTTCAGGGCAGGATGTGACGAAAGTTTTTCAATACGAAGGTCCTGTTGTGCATGAGTTTACGCATCTTGTTGTAGACGATATTGCCAAAGGCAATTATCCCACGTGGTTTACAGAAGGAATAGCTCTTTTAGAGGAGTACAGGCAAGATGGATACGAATGGGGAAAAGATTTAAGTTACAACGGAGAACCATATACTTTTGACCAATTAGAAAATAATTTTGACTCTCTTGATGAGATGTTGGCGTATAAAAGAGCTTTTCAGGTGACAAAGGCCATAAGCGATAAATTTGGCATGGAGACTATAAGAGAGATGCTTAGAGATCTGGGAAGTGGTATGAGCATAGAATCAAGCTTTTACAAAGAGACTGGCTTGAAGCTTGATACATTTGTCAACAATGTTAAGGGGTGATGGCATTTGAGCAGAATCCTGATAGTAGACGACGAAAAGCCAATTGTGGAGATTTTGAAGTACAATTTAGAAAAAAACGGGTACAGCACGATAGAGGCATACGATGGGGAGGAAGGTCTTAAGATGGCGCAAGAAAAGAATCCTGACCTTATCCTCCTTGACGTCATGCTTCCAAAAATGGACGGTTTTACAGTTTTAAGGATATTGAGGCAGACTATGACTACACCCATATTGATGCTTACGGCAAAGGAAGAGGAAGTAGACAAAGTGTTAGGATTGGAACTGGGTGCTGACGACTATGTGACGAAACCTTTTTCTATGAGGGAGCTTATTGCCAGGGTGAAAGCCAACTTAAGAAGGAGCGGCATAAGCAATGGTGAAACCATGTCAAATGTTTTAAGCGTAAACAATTTGAATATCGATTTGTCAAAGTACAGAGTAGAAAAAAACGGAAAACCTATCGAGCTTACATCGAGAGAATTTGACCTGTTAAAGTTTTTGGTGGCCAACCGAGGGCTTATATTTTCACGGGAGATGCTTTTAGAAAAAGTTTGGGGCTATGAATACTTTGGCGATGTAAGGACGGTGGATGTGACAATAAGGCGACTTAGGGAAAAAATTGAGGACGATCCGGCAAACCCAAGGTATATACATACCAAAAGAGGGGTTGGTTATTATTTTAGCGAAGAAAGTGAACTATAAAAGCATACAGTGGAAAATAATACTCATATATGGGCTTTTGATACTTGTGGCGATGGAGATAATATGGGTATACCTTTTCAAGTCATTAGAAAATTATCACATGACGAATTTCGAAAACTACATTGAAGCACAAGCTACAGGCATAGCCTTCACATTGAAAGACAACATGAATTCCAAAGCAAGTTTAGACAACATAATAAACATGTATTTAGGTCCTAATGCGTACATAAAATACTTGTACATACTTGATAAAGACGGCAACATATTAGCCAGTTCTACTGGTGAAAAAGGCAAGATGCTGACACCTGCAGTCATAAAAGCATTGTCTGGAAAACAAGGAATGGAGACCACAAATGACAACAATTCAAACGGCAAATTGAGAAGTATCGCCATGCCTGTAGTAGACAGCGATGGAAAGATATCAGGCGTCGTATATGTAAGCGGTTCTTTAAAAAACGTATACGATACACTGTCTGATGTGAATTTCATCTTATTAAGCGCAACATTTATAGCGGTGATAATAACCGTAATCTTAGGATATATATTGGCAAAGACCATCACAGATCCCATAAAAGAAGTGACTAAGTACGCAAAAGAGATGGCAGAAGGGAATTTTGACGTACACATAAATATAAGATCTGATGATGAGATAGGCAAACTTGGCAGCATGTTTAACTTCATGTCAAAAAGGCTTAAGACTACTTTGAAAGAGATGGAAAATGAAAAAAGCAAAGTGGAAGCCATAATAAGCTACATGTCAGACGGAGTAATTGCTACAAATGACTTAAATCGCGTCATACTTTTCAATGATGCTGCAGAAAAAATGATAGGAGAGAAGCTGACCATGGATGAGCCTTTAGAGAAGATAGCCCAGGGTCAGCTAAAGAATACTGAAAGCCTTATATACTGCAATGGCAAGATTTTAAAGTCGTTTGTAAGTCCTATAAAAGTAGACAAAAACGTAGATGGCAATGTCTTTGTGCTGCATGACATAACAGAGCAGCAAAACCTTGACAATATGAGAAAAGAGTTTGTGGCAAATGTCTCCCACGAATTGAGGACTCCCCTTACAACAATAAAAAGCTACACAGAAACTCTTCTAAATGACGGCGTTGACGATGAAATGAGAAATAGATTTTTGTACATAATAGATAAAGAAGTTGACAGAATGACGAGGCTTGTGAAAGATCTCCTCCTCTTATCAAGGATGGATTCAAATGGAAAGTTAAATTTAACTGAGACGAATCTCAATGAATTTGTGGAGGAAGTTCTGTACAAAATAAAGATAGAGGCCCAGAAGAAGAACCAGAAGCTATTATTCTGCGCAGGTGAAGAAGTAAGAAGCGTAAACATAGATAAAGACAAGATGGAACAAGTGATTTTAAACATAGTGTCGAATTCCATAAAATATACGAATCCTGGTGGATATGTGAGAGTTTTTACAAAGTACCTTGACGATTGTGCGTATATAGTTGTGACAGACAATGGAATCGGAATACCCAAAAAGGATCTTCCAAGGATATTTGAGAGATTTTACAGAGTTGACAAGGGAAGATCAAGAGAGCTTGGAGGTACTGGGCTTGGCCTTGCCATTGCAAAGGAGATCGTCACTGCTCATGGAGGCGAGATAAACATAGAAAGCGAACTTGGAGTAGGCACTACTGTAACCGTAAAGCTTAAGTATTAGTCAAACCGTAACTATATTTTAATATTTGTGTAACATTGTTGTAATAATGATGCTCTATAATCAAAGTATAAAATAATGGTTATATTAGGTATCATGTGTAAAATTTTATATATTCATGTCATTTCATGATGAGGAGTGGTACTTTTGAAAAAGGTTTTAGCCCTTGTTATTGCCACGATGATGTTTATGACATTTTTTATGACTTACGGGTTTGCTGATGATTTGATCACTGTCAAATCAGATATAAGCGATGTCACTACAAACAACAAATACTTTGTCATATCAGGCAATGGGCAGCCAGATACTTACGTGGAGCTTATACTAAACGATGATTTGAATGACAAATGGGTTATAGGTGATACTGGCCTTTTTGCTAAACTTATAACGTTGGCTTTAGGGGACAATTATGTCACTTTAAAGGCTGTTAAAGATGGACAGGTGCAGGTGATAAAAGGTCATATAGTATTGCAAAGCAACAATGGCATTATCCAGATTACGGTTGATACGCTGGAAGGCTTGTGGAATAAGCTTTTTAAATAAAGCGGTGTGATTATGAAAGAGCATGTTAAGACTGCTGTACTCATATTGCTTGTTTCTACAAGCCTTTATTTTAGTTATACCCTTTGGACATCTTTTCCTCAGAAAAGCTTTTTTATGACGAAGTCTACACCTGTAAGTGTGGATATTTCTGATATATTGAGGCCTTCTTCCGTGATTGTAGAGTCAAACGGCACATTTGTGGATATAACGTCGTCAAACGATATAAATTCAGTTTGGATGAATACGACAAAACTATTAAAAGAGATTAAGGATACAGCACTTTCACAACTTTCAAAGAATGACTTAAATCGCAAAGGCGACTTTGTACATATTTATTTTGGAAAAGGCATAACAGATGACTTGCTTAAAAATGCTTTAAAATTAAGTGATTCACCTATCTTGAAAATAGGGCAAGACAGTTTGATAAAAGAGATGATCATAAAATTAGGTGCAAAACCTCAAATTATTTTCACAGATTACAGCAGCTACTATGCCATAGATCTTAAAGATTCCAGCTATTTTTTAAGCCTTATAAATAAGCAATTTCAAAGTTCTATGAATTATTCCATCACTACAACAGGCGATGTATATGGTGAAAACACATTTACGGTGAAAAGTTTTCCGTTAAAAAGATATGTAAATAGAGGCTTTGAAAATGACACAGTATATAGGACCATTACCAAAAATGTGTTTGTCAATATATCTGTAGTGCGAGAGATAAAAGAAAACAGTGGTTCGTACATATACACTGATGGTGTAAGAGGATTGAGGCTTTACAAAAATGGTTTGATAGAGTATTTTGACACAACTACCACATCGTCGAAACTCACTTTTGGCAGAGTAGAGTCTTTAGATAAAGCAGTGGAATTCATAAAAGCCTTAGGCATAGATGAAAAAAATGTTTACTTGACAGGCGTCAACGGCAGTAGCGGAGATTACAGCTTTGCCTTCAATTACGATTATGATTACCCTGTGTATGCACTAAGAAACGGTGATATCAAAGAGCCAATATATGTGTCTGTATCAAATGGGACAATCAAATCTGCTATTGTAAACTATATGGATATTTACTACGCAGGTGAATACAATGGCGGATTTTATGATATAGGAAAACTTTTAAAGGACCACAAAGTAGATGGCGTACAGTTTGTAAGTATGGTATATGTTTTTGACGGCAATGAGCTTATACCTGCGTGGCATGTAAAAACACAGACAAATGAATATTTTTTCAGCGCTTTGGATGGGAAAATAATGTGATGATGGTGTTTTAATATGGACTGGTCAAAGGCAAAAACGATCTTGATTATTATATTTGCTGTACTAAATTTAATACTTTACATGGGAAACTTAAGCATAGCAGAAACTAACAATTCTGTTCCATCTTTTGCTGATATGAGTAAAATGAGGGAGATTTTGAAAGAAAACAACATTGTGGTGAATGCTAAAATACCTGATGATTACAAGCCTATGCCTATGCTTTTGGTAAAGCTTAAAAACTACAGCAAAGGGTACATAGATGAAAATTTTTTAAAAGGTTTAAAGTACGTGTCAAATGGCGATGGTTCACTTTACAGCTTTGGCAATGGCTCATTAGAAGTTAAAAACGGCTTTTTATATTTTCAGGTCAAAGACGAAAAGTTTGCCAAAATGAACAGCGATGAAGCTTTCAACTACATAATATCCTTTGTAAATGACAAAAAACTTAAAGAGGAGTACTCTGCTTTAATGAAGTACACGGATGGGGATAAATACACTGTTGAGTATACGGAAAAATACAATGGCATTAACGTCGATGTAAGCTACATGAAAGGTGTCATATCAGGAGATGTATTTTCTTTTGAATCAACATGGCTTATACCTTTGAGAGAGGAGAAGGATAAAAAAGAGATCATACCTCCAATAAGTGCACTTTTAAAGCTTTTAGATGTAAATGAAGGCAGCAAAAGCATCGTAGTAAAAGACATAAGGCCGGTATACTTTTTTAGCTGGAGAAATGCCGATACCGGCGAAGCAATACCTACATGGAGGATAACGACGGAAAATACGGTGTACTACATAAATGCGTATACGGGAAACTTTGAGGAGAGGTAAAAATTACCTCTCCTTTTGTGCAAGATGTTTTTGCAAAAACGCTTGTAAAATTGTTGAAATTGTATTAAAGTATATATGTATGATTGTGAAGTTTTTTAGATTCGTTGAAGGGAAGATTAAACAGTGGATAAGTTTGTTATAAATGGAGGAATACCTCTTAAAGGAACAGTTGAGATTAGTGGGGCGAAAAATTCTGCTGTTGCCATACTTCCTGCTGCTCTTTTAGCAGATACTCCCAGTAGTATTGACAATTTGCCGGAGATAAACGACATAGAATTGCTTAGTAAAATGATTCAGTATCTTGGTGGGAAAACCATCAAGAAAGAACACGAGATGACGATAGACCCGGCAGGCATCAACTCATTTTGCCCTCCTCATGAATTGGCAAGTCAGATGAGGGCTTCGTACTACCTTATAGGTGCACTTTTAAGCAAGTTTAAAGAGGCTGCTATAGCCATGCCTGGCGGATGTAATATAGGCGTGAGGCCAATTGATCAGCACATAAAGGGATTTGAAGCATTGGGCGCAAAAACGACTATAGAACACGGAATAATAAGGGTAAAAGCAGATAAGTTAGTGGGGAATCATATATATTTTGATGTTGTAAGCGTAGGTGCTACTATAAATTTGATGTTAGCTGCCTGTAAAGCTGAAGGCACTACAATACTTGAAAATTGTGCGAAAGAACCTCATGTGGTTGATGTGGCAAATTTCCTAAATGCAATGGGTGCCAACATAAAAGGTGCTGGTACAGATACCATAAAAATCGTCGGAGTAGACAAGCTTCATGGCTGTAAACATACAGTCATACCTGATCAGATAGAAGCTGGTACGTATATGGTAGCTGCAGCAGCAACACATGGGGATGTCATCGTGAAAGGCATAATACCGAAGCACTTAGAGTCAATAATCGCTAAGATGTCTGAGATGGGCGTGAAAATCGAGGAGTATGACGAAGAACTGAGAGTCACGACAGATGGAAGGTTGAAAAGAGTAGACATTAAGACGCAGCCGTATCCAGGATTTCCTACAGATATGCAACAACTGATAGCAGTATTATTGGCTCTTGCAGATGGCGTCAGCGTTATCACCGAAAATGTGTATGAAGGCAGGTTTAAATACTTAGATGAGCTTAAGAAAATGGGCGTCAATGCAAAGGTAGAAGGCCGCATAGCTGTCATAGAAGGAACTCAAAAGCTTACTGGTGCGCCGCTTACAGCTACTGATTTAAGGGCTGGTGCTGCTATGGTTATAGCTGGACTTGCAGCCAGTGGCACTACAGAGGTTAAGAATATATACCATATCGACAGAGGATATGAGTCGATTGAGAAAAAACTGCAAAAATTAGGCGCAAACATAAAGAGAGTAGAATAAGTCCTCATTAGGACTTATTTTTGTACATAAATATAGAATAAATCACCTCATAATACACATGATAATTGTGAGGTGATATGATGCAAAACGGCGACAATAGAAACGTAAAAAGGCCGTCGTATCTTACGACTGTCATAGTAATAGCTGTAATTACTTCACTTATTTTTACATACATTGCACCGAAATTTCTTTGGGGGAAGGTGATACCTTTACCATACACAAACACTGCTCCGCTTAAAAAAGAAGTTATAATACCTAAAGCAGAGCCTTCTACAATTGCAGAAGCTGTGGCGAAAAAAGACACGCAAGCTGTTGTGGGGATATCGTCTATCGAGTATGAAAGGCAGTATTACATATTGGAAAAACAGGTAGAAGGCGTAGGATCCGGATTTATTGTGGACAAAAACGGGTACATTATTACAAATAACCATGTGGCAAGTCCTGAGTCAAAGAAACTTACCATCTATTTAAGCGATGGAAGTACGCTGCCTGGTAAAGTTTTGTGGTCTGACTCTACATTGGATCTTTCGGTTGTCAAGATAAACGCTAAAAATCTTCCAACTATACCTTTGGGAGACTCAGACAAAGTACAAGTTGGCCAGACAGTGATAGCTATAGGCAATCCTTTGGGACTTCGCTTTGAAAGGATAGTGACATCTGGCATAATAAGCGCTTTAAACAGAAGCCTGCCATTAGAAGAAAATAACAAACAAAAAATCATGGAAGATTTGATACAGACAGATGCGTCGATAAATCCTGGCAATAGCGGCGGCCCTTTAGTAGATGCTCAAGGAAACGCAATAGGCATCAATACGGCGAAAGTCACGACAGCAGAAGGATTGGGCTTCGCTATACCAATCAATATTGTAAAGCCTATAATAAAAAAAGTGATTGCAACAGGTACATTTAAAGCGCCTTATTTGGGAATAGTGGGATATGACAGAGAGATAGCCAGCTATATAAATGCCGATGTGGTTATAGCTGAGGGAATATACGTTGCTGACATAGATCCTGCAGGGCCGGCAAAAAAGGCTGGTATCAAAAAAGGATATATACTTTTAGAGGTCGATGGAAAACCTGTTGATACAATGGTGCAGCTTAAAACTGTAATATATTCGAGAAATATAGGTGACAAAGTAAGTGTGAAATACAGAACATTGACGGGGAATATCGGGATGACTACAATAACGTTAGGAAAATGAGGAGAAATTACTATGTACGTTGTTTGTGAAAAACATTTGGAGGATGCCATTGAAGAGTTTGTAGATGTATATGAGCAACCGCCAGATATATACATGCTTGACGATGTATCATTTACTGACTGGTTGGCACCTCATAAGTGCGATTTTTGCGATGACATTCCTAAGTACCTTGTCGTATAGTGGAGGGAGAATTTTGAATATAGACGTAATTGCAGTTGGAAAGATAAAAGAAAAATTTATATTAGATGGCATACGAGAATACGTCAAAAGATTGAAGCCATACTGCAATATAAACATAATTGAAGTAAACGATGAAAAAGCTCCTGAAGGTTTAAGCGAAAAAGAGAAAGAAGCCATTATATTGAAAGAAGGCTCTAAGATCATCGATAAGATTAGAAAAGGAAGCTTTATAATTTCCCTTTGCATAGAGGGTAGACAAATGGATTCGGTGGAATTTGCCCGCTATATAGAAGATGTCATGACAGCGGGCAATTCTAATATTACATTTGTAATAGGAGGATCCTTAGGTTTACACGACGATATAAAATCCATGTCGGACTTGAAGCTGTCATTTTCAAAGATGACATTTCCACATATGCTTATGCGGCTTATATTAGTAGAGCAAATCTACAGGGCATTTAAGATAATGAAGGGTGAAGCATATCACAAGTGATGTTTTTTACATTTCTAAACATACAACAATGTTTTTTTGCTTTTTGGCTATGTACAGTGCCTTATCAGCTATTATAATAATGTCTATAGCACTTACTCTATAATGTGTGACTGCCACACCTACAGAAACTGTAACAGTAACATTTGTTTTAAAATAATGTTTTTCTACTGCGTTTTTAATTCTCATTGCTGCAACTTTTGCTTCATTGAAATTTGTATTAGGCATAATTATAGCAAACTCTTCTCCTCCATAACGATAAGCAGTATCACTTCTTCTTATATTTACTTTTAGAATATCTGCTAATTCTGCAAGTACAGTGTCACCCGTTACATGTCCATATGTATCATTAATTAATTTAAAATTATCGACATCACAAATCAAAAGAGCCAAATTAGTCCCGCCTTTTAAGCGTTTTAATTCATCCGATAAAGTATAGTCGAAATATTTTCTGTTGTATAAGCTGGTTAACTTGTCTATTCTTGCATTGCTTTTAAGTACATATGTATAAATACATATTATGATACAGATAAAGAATTGTATTAGTATAAAAACAATACTATAGTAGGTAATCAGAGTAATTAAAAATAATAAAAGAATGATACAAAAATCTATAATTTTCAATTATATCACCTTTCCCTTACACACTTTTATACAAAATTATAAGGCAATTCTAGAAAAAAGTAAACTATTAAGCAATAAAAATATGTGCGTTTTAGTTTATTTATAAAACCAGTAATACAGAATAATATATATATATGTATTAAATTTTTGTGGAAGTTGAGTGAATGAAAAGGTGAATGGTGATTTTGATTTAAAAGAATTAGGAATGCGTATAAGAGCGGAAAGAGAAAGGATGGGCTTGACAAGGGAGCAGTTTGCAGAAGCAGTAGGTGTTTCTGCTATGTATATTGGGCATATAGAGCGTGCTCAAAGAGTAATGAGTTTAAAGACATTTGTGCGTATTGCAAAAAGCCTCCATGTAAGTACAGATTATCTCTTATTTGGGATAAGAGAAGTAGAAAATAAAAATGATGGAGAAAAAGAGGATGCACTAATAGAATTGCTTAATAAATGCACAGATAGGGAACGTAAAATTGCAGAAGAAATATTAAAACTTTTGGTTACATATATAAAATAGTTAAGATGCAGTTACTACATTGGCATCTTATTTTTTGCTATCTTTTAAAGGATTTGAACATATAATAATGTTATAAAACCCTCAAATATAAATGATTTTATAAATATTTTTGTGCAATTAACATAATAGCATAATGTGTATTACAATACACATATGGAGGTGTATCATTATGCGGACAAATATCGTCATAGATGATGAACTTATTAAAGAGGCCTTAAAGATAACAGGGATAAAGACAAAGAAAGAAATTGTTAATATTGTACTTTTGTCCAAATGCTGCCTTTACCTCTGCCATGACTAATTATCAAACTTTCTTTTTTAAGGTCATTTAGCACCTTTCTGATTGTAGAGTCTGGGGTATTAGCAAATCTATTTCTTAAATCGCTTATTGTAAAATCTCCGTTGATATTTTCAAGAATTTCTTTTCTAATCTCAAAGTAAATTCCTCCTGTAAAATCATTCTTCGTTTGATAATCTGATATTCCTTCTGCGACTCTATCAGGTATATATTCGCTTTCGTGCGATATAATGGCTTGAAAAAACCTTAATGTCCATTCATTAGCCAATTTTCTATTGCCGGCGAATATGATTTGAAATTTTGGATGAAATGCAAAAATCTCAGCTATCACCTTTGCCATATACGATGGCGTATAAATGCTTAATTTGTCAGGGTTTAAGTAATCTGAATAGTTGGCTTCAATGACAAGTGCCGAATGCTTATATTTTTCCAATTCACCCAGCTTCTGATGTAAAATTGGCAAATTGGCGATGTCGGCTCTAAAGTTTTCAAAACTTTTTCTTTCTACGACAGCCGCTATTTCATTATTGTAAAACAATGCGTAATCACCTGCTGGCAACTGTACTTTTTCAACAATGCAATTGGTAAATTTCCAGGGGTATTTTTCGTTTGCATCAATCAATATGTGAAGGTTGTTGTTTCCTTTTGCAGTCAATTTAACACGAGGCTTGTGCTCCTTCAAGCCCTGCTGTGTCCTCCAAAATATCTGTTCGTATTCTCCTTCCTTATTTTTGTATTTCTTTTTAAGAAAGAGAAATTCACACCTTTTATTTACACCGCGGTCTAAGACCACAGATAACCGCTTGCCATATCGATCAATTGATATAATTGGTACTTTCTCAATGACTTCATAATCATTGGATTGTTCATTGGTATCTTTAAGGCAAAATATCTGACTTCCTGCACCAGGCCATTTATTCTGCACAAACAATGATAAAATCACTGTATCGCCTTTTTTGATGCTAAGCCTGTATGGAAATTTATCATTTTTTGTTGATTCAAGTACCCATAAAAGATCGCTCATAATGACCCTTTCCTAAATATGATTTTATTACACATTTATTTTATTATAATGAGAAGGTTATTGCAATTTTTTTCATACAATAAATACCGTTTTAGTACTTTCGTACTAAAAAAATTAGTACTTTTGGTCAGTTGACATATTTGTGAATTGAATATATTATGAGGTCAAGAGAATTACCGGTAAGTTCTCAGAGGAAAAATATGATTAATGAGCTTTAAGATACATAGAAATACTAAATTATTCAAGTTGTATTCGGGAGATGAATTATTTTGGGAATGAATTTTCCGATAGGATTAAAAGCTATTTTGTTTATTTTCTTCATTCCTCTAATTATAAAACAATTTAAGTCGACAAAGAACATTGTTATAGCCATATTTATTGCAGGGGTTATTATATATGCAATTGAACTAATAAGTATAGTGTTTTTTCCGATCACATTTTATCCACCTATGCCTAATTATACTCCAGATGTAAATATTGTTCCTATGAAAGATATAATAATTCTTATGAGATCACAACCAATTAGTATAGCTATAAAAAATGTGGTTGGGAATATTATACTTTTCATACCGCTTGGCTTTTTTGTACCGATAATATATAGAAATATGAACAAATTTAATTATACGTTATTGTTGGGTTCGTGTGTTTCAGTATTTATAGAAATTGCTCAATTTACTATTGATTATTTGACAAAGTATCCCAATCATACATCTGATGTCAATGATGTCATATTGAATATTATTGGATTAATATTGGGGTTTATGATTCAAAGAGGAATTAGAAAAGTATCTTTTATGGCGGACTATATAAATAATGGGGCAAATAAAATTGAATAATCAGATATGGTTTGCAATTAATGATCATTTCCAAAGGGCAGATATTAATCTGTCCCTTGTTTATTATTGATAAAAATTAAAAAATTTATTAAAAACATTAAGAATTTATTAAGAAATGTTAAGTTTTGGTTACATTAAAAGGAATTTAAAAATTTTTATAGAAATATGATTATAGAAAAATACAAAAATAAATTTGCCACATTTTAGAAGTCGTTAATATTTTAACTTTATTGTAATAAGGGAGATCGAGATGAAATATGAAGTCATAAAATATGATACTCATAAACATTTGTTTGATGAAGCATGGAGAAGGTGTATTAAAAGAGGACTTAATCAAGATGCAGAGCCATTTATGCTTGTATCAGATCTTTACGTTTCCGATGAGAGGAAGTTGCTAATTAAAGCCTTTAGAAAAAGCGTTTATGAAATATCTAAGATTGATGGACAATTTAAAAGTCATATATGTCTATTGACAGATGAAAATGGCATCATAATAGATTTGATTATGAATAACAAAAGTAGTCTTCCTCGTTTAAATATAGGTGTTCAGTTGAAAGAAGAATTTGCAGGAATAAATGCAGTATCGATCGCTTTAAATGAAAGAGAAGCTGCATTTGTCAAAAAGAATGAACATTATCTTAAGTGCCTCAGGAAGATAGACTGCATAGCTGTACCTGTCTTTGACAATAAAGGGCAATTGACAGGTGCAATTGATATTTCATGTATGAATGGACTTACTGATGAATGTGCGATTACGGCGTTTTTGATGGCAAAATATACAGAATACAATTTTATATTGCTTAAAAGAGAAATGATAAAAGAAAAATTGGAAGAAGTAGAGCTAAAGATTTTGAAACTGACAGCGGAAGGAAAGACGGACGAAGAGATTGCAAAAATGATTAATAGATCAATAAGCAATGTAAAATACCATAAAAACAAGATTTTTGAAATATTAAACGTGAAAAATGTAAAGGACTGTATATATAAAGCGGCAAAGATGGATCTGATATAATATACTTTAGTACTTTCGTACTAAAAAAATTAGTACTTTTGGTCAGTTGACACAATTTTGGAAGAAACATATAATGAAATCAACCATCGACTGGCAATTTTTTCAGAATAACTTAAAGCAGCAAAGTGTCAGAACGAATAAAAAATGGAGGTGATATTTAAAACTTGAATTGTTACTTTAAATTAAAAATGATGAGAGGATGGTTTAAATGAAAAAATTGGCAGTGTTATTATTAACTCTATGTTTATTTATAACAGCTAGTATTACATCTTTTGCTGCTATCCAATCTTCTTACAAAAATCCATCAAAAGTAAAACTACAAAACGAATGTATCAGTTGAAGATAACCAAACACAAATTGTTGAAGAATTATCGAAATATGTTTTGCAAGAAAAGGATGGTACACTAATTTTGAATATACCGGATGATTTTGAAAAAAAGATAGATAAAGATATAGAGAAGCAAATAAAATTGAGTATGAATAGAGTAAATAATATAATAGAAAAACAAAAAATAAAAATAGATGTTCTTAAATTTAATTTTATTGATGAAAATAATTTATTGATTATTGGCTATTATAATGACAAGAATATACTAGCTATGAATTGCGTGAAAGTATGCCTATTGCCTGAACCTACCAGCAACGTTAAAGACGATGATATCAAATTGGATTCACTTAATAATAGTGAAATTGTTCCGAGTGATATTACTCCGGTTGTAGCGTATGTAGACGCTTATGTCACTTTAACAAGTTCTGGTATTTTATATTATAATGGTGATGTTACAGCAGATTACCCCATTAATGCTCAATTAACTATGAGTCTGTTATGGGCGCTTGGTAGTAGTTGGCAACAAGTAGCCACTCAAAAACCGTATTATGGAACGGGAACTGCGATATATACACCTCTATATTTATATTTAGATAAAACAATAGGCTCGTATATGAGTAGAAATTATTATGTTCTTTCAGCACCAGGACATGCTGAAGTTATAGGAACTATGTACTCAAGCCAAATACATATTTGGCCATGAAAAATGTAGGCGGTGTGTAGTTGTGATTAAGGGTTGTGGAAGGAAAAAAGTAATGCTTCAAAAAATAGAAAATGGTATTGAAGCAGAAAATATAGTTATAACTGAAGATGAGCAGCTAATAGAACCATATGAAAAGGATAGATTTGAAAACTTGTTGAAATTTATCAAAGAAAATTTTGTTGATATAACAAAAGAGTTTACTGAGGAAGAAAAAGAATTATTAAAAATGCATTGGGGTATAGATATGTCTTTAATGACATTTAGCGAGATTGCTGAGATAAAACATATGGATGAAAGCATTTTAAGGTCTAAATTAAAAGATTTGGAAAAACGCTTTTTCCATAGTACAAGATGAGTATGTTGATCTAAGAGTAAGCGTTGCTCGAAACGGCGATATTGGGAAGAACTGAGGTGAATGGGTTTAGATAAATTCTTTAAATAGTTGTTATCTATCATTTTGGTTGTACTGGTTTTAAATCTTTTGTTTTTGTCGTTTGTTTTTATCATCAATTGGAAATCTCCTTAACAAGGCAATTTAGTGGACATACAAATGATAGGAATCAGGTAAATTACTCAAATGTATCAGGCTATGAATATTATGTTCTGTGGAATTAGGATTAATGAGTGTTTAATTCATATAAAGAAGAAGCTTATTTTGCTTCTTCTTTATATGAATTTTTAAGGAAGGAGTTTTTGTTCTTTATGAAAAAATTTTTTTTGATGGTCTTTACACTTATATTTATTGCTACAGGTTGTTATACTGTAGACAATACTAAAGTCACAGAAAAAGAAAGCCCTAAAAGCGACATTGGAGAGATAAAAATACCTTTTTTGGTATATACAAATGAACCAGGTAATAAACATTCGGCGATGTTAGCTTATTGGGATTTGAATAATTCTAAAGTAAATTTAACTGAAAAGATGGTCTATGTCTCAGAAGATCCCAATTTTGTCACACCTTTATTTTGGGATGGAGATGGCAGGATAGTATTGAGGAAGACGTATTATCCAACAGATGAATATAAAGACAAAGTAGATTTTGTCAAAGGCAATGATGTGGGTATGGTATACGGCAAGGACATTGAAGCTAAAGGGAATTTGGATGACAATCCTGAACCAATTAAAAAAGTAAAAAACTATACATTGTACTTGCACAATGGCAGCGATGTAATGGAAAAGAATGTACCATTTCTGTATAAAACGAAGGATGACAAAGGCAATGATATTACAGTAGGTGAATATAATCAACCATGCTTTATAGATTATGACAGCAAAACAGGTGATATAACATTTATCTTTGATTATCAATTTGAGACACATTCCAATATATACGTTGCTAAGTGCAATGTAGGCAACATTGACAAGATAAGCTGGGATGAAATAAGGCTTCCCGGTGGTGGCGTTGTTTATACACCTTGTCCCAATAATACAATGCTTGTAGGTTCTAAATACTACATCCAATGTTTCAAAACTTTAGGTGAAGTCGATCTTAAGACAAGAAAAGCAACTTTGCTTGATGATGTTGCGAAAGAATGCAGAAGCATCGTGAAAGAGGGAAGTTTTAAGCCAGACTATTCTAAGGATATAACGCCTGTTGGAAAGTATAAAGATGTGTTGATTTTAAACCTTCCTATAAGTACAGATACAAATGTAGAGCCTTTAATATGCGCCTTTAAAGATAATAAGCTATTAGGTGCAATACATCTAAAAAGCGATGATAGATGGGATGTAATTGGCCCTGATAAAAAAGTTGCATCTTCAATGGATGTGAAAGGTAAAAATCTGTACAAAGAATTTGGTGCAGATTTGATGTACTTCCCAGGCCGGGAAGACATAAGTTATTAGCATATAATAAAACAAAAATTGACTGATGATGTTTGCGAAATATTTTAATACCGAAAAGGGGTGAAATTAAAGTGAACAGAAAGTCAATACGAATATCAATATGTTTAATCTTGATACTAATCTTAAGTTTAAGCCTAAGTGGAACTTCATTTGCTTTACGAGGAGGAAGTGTTTATACAGGTAGTAAACAAATTGCCGCTCCAAATGTAGAAAATCTTGAGCCATCGTCTGAGACTACAAAAATGACATCTCCAAGGCAAGTCCCTTCAAATGTAGATATAATCAGTAATCAAATAACTGTTTCAAATGAAGAAATTTCTAAACCGGCTTCTGAAACCACCAAGATGACATCACAAAAGGTAACTTCTTTAAATGCAGCTAATCTTATGTCCCTTAGTCGGCCGACTAAAGGAACAAATCTTCCTTATGATGGTGCTTTTAGTGGAGTCAACACGGAGATTTTTTCAAACTACTATTTTTTCACAAATGGTTCCACACAGCTATATGTAGACTGGAATGTAAGAGCTGATTATCCTGCTAATGTTTTATGGCACATTAATGTTTATCAAGCCGGTACAAATAAATTTGTAATGAGCTCGGATCAATTTTCAACAAATTCTAATACTGGCTGGTGGACAACAAGATTTTACAATTTGGACCCCGCATACAATTACTACATATCTTTTGTAAATGATGGACCACAGATTAGCTTTCCCATATCAGGCGATTTTACTGTAAGACTAAAATAAAAACAATTCGAAGATAAACATATAAAGGCCTTTCACTTTATGCAGAGGGTCTTTATATTGGCAATATATATTTGGTGGTGGTATGATTGAGAAAAATGATATACGTTTTGGTATTTATTGCTGTGGCTTTGTTTATCATCATAGCCTTTGATTTATCGAAAGTCAACACACAGAAAGATATCGAAAATACAAACGTTGATAATATATCATCGAAGACAATCAAATTGAAATATGGACATATAGATTTGTCACGAGATAATGTCAATATATCTGAGTCAAAGTTGGATTCCGATGGATTTTCAAGGATTGAAGTTTATGACAAAGATAGCGGAAAATTCATTGAAGCTTATGGCGTAAAAGAAGAGCCTTTAAATGTATCTGGTTTTGCCAATAAAGCATCAAAAGTTACAATTTACAAAGAACGAAAAGATTATCCCGCCGTAGTGAGGCTTTACGCGGTTTTGACGGTTTATTCTGACAGCTTAAGACAGATAAAAAGCATTGATAAGACGTACTGGGAGAAAGCCGATGATGGCGATTGGCAGTTGAAAAATCCACATGCGGCTGCGATTTCTACAACAGGCCTCTTTCCTTCGAAGGAAATTGAGGCAAGCGGTACTGCAACGATAGAAATGAAAGCTAATATATTTACGGTAGGTATCTTAAATAAGTCTGGGTTTAATGTTTTTCAATCAGATGAAAATGGATATTATTTAAGAAAGACAGTAGAATTAGGCTTTAGATACACCTTGGATTAGTATATAAGAATTTTGTTTTTAAACTAAATAGTGCTAACATAATTTTTAGGAAGTATTCAAAAGTAAATCTATCTATTATATAATAATTACAATACATATATTTGAAGGAGAAATTGAAGTGAATAGAAATTTGCACTATTTAGGGGTAGACGTAGGCTCTACTACGGCCAAAATAGTCATCTTAAATGAGAATGATGAGATAATCTATAGTAGATATGAGCGGCACTTATCTAACATAAAAGATACTATTGTAAACCTCATAGATGATGCGTATTCTAAAATTGGCAATCTCAGTGTATCTGTTGCGGTTACCGGTTCTGGCGGTATGGCGGTAGCTGAGTGGCTTAATATGCCGTTTGTTCAGGAAGTGATCGCAGGCACCAAGACGGTGGAAAGGTTTTTTCCTGAGGCAGATGTGGTCATAGAGTTAGGCGGAGAAGATGCCAAGATTACATACTTTGACGGCACTATTGAGCAGAGGATGAATAGCAGTTGTGCAGGCGGCACAGGTGCATTTATAGATCAGATGGCATCACTTTTAAAGACAGATGCTTTAGGTCTTAATGAGCTTTCCAAAAACCATAAAGTCATATATCCAATAGCGGCAAGATGTGGCGTTTTTGCAAAAACAGACATTCAGCCTCTTTTAAATGAAGGCACTGCGAAGGAAGACATAGCGGCTTCCATATTTCAAGCAGTTGTAAATCAGACTATAAGTGGTCTGGCATGTGGACGGCCTATAAAAGGGAATGTGGCATTTTTAGGTGGGCCTTTATATTTTCTTCCGGAATTAAGAAAGAGATTTATTGAAACATTGAACTTGAAAGATGAAGAAGTCATCGTTCCTGAAAATTCCCAGTTAGCTGTTGCCATAGGTGCGGCACTTTCCGCAAAAAATGATGAAATAACTACATTAAAAGACCTAAGAGATAAAGTACATACGCTTCCGTACAAAGTGAAAAATGATGTGGAGAGATTGAGGCCGCTTTTTGCAGACGAAGATGAGTACAAGGAGTTTAAGGAAAGGCACAAAGGCATTGATGTCTTGAAGAAAGATATAAAAGATGCCAGAGGCGGTCTTTTCTTAGGAATAGATGCAGGTTCTACTACAACAAAGCTTGTACTTATAGATGAAGGCGGTGCGATAGTCCATTCTTATTACGGCAGTAACGAAGGAAATCCGCTAAACTCTGTCATAAGGGTCCTTTTGGATATATACGAGAAGATGCCGGATGGTGCATATATAGCCAATTCTACTGTAACAGGATATGGCGAAAGCCTCATTAAAGCAGCTTTGATGGTGGATATAGGCGAGATCGAAACGATTGCTCATTACAAGGCATCGGAGCACTTCTTGCCTGGTGTTGACTTCATACTTGATATAGGCGGACAGGACATGAAGTGCATAAGGATAAGGGATGGCGTAATCGACAGCATAATGTTAAATGAAGCATGTTCTTCAGGGTGCGGTTCGTTTTTGGAGACATTCGCGTCTTCTCTCAACATGTCAATTGATGAGTTTACTGAAGCTGCATTAAAAGCTCAAAACCCAGTCGATTTAGGTTCTCGCTGCACTGTTTTCATGAATTCAAGGGTGAAGCAGGCGCAAAAAGAAGGGGCATCGTTAGGAGATATATCTGCAGGTCTTTCATACTCTGTCATAAAAAATGCTTTGTACAAAGTCATAAAGATAAGAGATCCAAAAGAGTTAGGAGAAAAGATAATCGTTCAAGGCGGTACATTCCTCAATGATGCTATACTAAGAAGCTTCGAACTTATTACAGGCAGAAATGCCGTAAGGCCTCAGATAGCGGGGCTAATGGGCGCATACGGTGCAGCTCTTATCGCAAAGGAAAGGTACAGTGGAGGAGTCAGCACAATATTTACGAAAGACAAGCTTGAAAGCTTTAGCGTGGAAGTGTCAAACGG
Source organism: Thermoanaerobacterium aotearoense (assembly GCF_009905255.1). Taxonomy (NCBI): domain Bacteria; kingdom Bacillati; phylum Bacillota; class Clostridia; order Thermoanaerobacterales; family Thermoanaerobacteraceae; genus Thermoanaerobacterium; species Thermoanaerobacterium aotearoense. The sequence goes on from NZ_CP047602.1 coordinate 120,035, forward strand.
CAGGTGCAATAAATGCACAAATAGATGCCTTCTTACCATAAATAAATTCAATGACGGAAGGGAGTTTATCTCAGGAAACCGGTGCGAAAGAGGTGCCGGAAAAGAGATTGCAAAAAACGATATACCAAACCTTTACGACTACAAGTACAAAAAGATATTTGGCTACAAGCCATTAAGCGAAGGTGAGGCGTATAGAGGTACCATTGGCATTCCGAGAGTTTTAAACATGTACGAAAACTATCCGCTGTGGTTTACATTTTTTACAAAGCTTGGCTTTAGGGTCATATTGTCTGACAGGTCATCAAAGAAGCTTTATGAGTCTGGCATGGACACAATACCGTCGGATTCTGCATGTTATCCGGCAAAAATCGTCCATGGGCACATAGTGAACTTGATAAATAAGGGCATCAAGACGATATTTTATCCATGCATACCTGTCGAGCAAAACATCTATGAAGATGCGGACAATCATTACAATTGCCCCATTGTGTCGTCTTATGCAGAAGTCATCAGAAACAACATGGACGTGCTGAAAGAAAAAGACATTCTGTTGTTAAGTCCTTTTTTGGCGCTGGATGACAAAGAGAAGCTTGCCAAAAGGCTTTATGAAGAATTGAAAGCTTTTGGCGTATCAAAAGGTGAAGTGGAAAATGCATTAAAAGAAGCTTTTGATGAAGATAAAAGGATAAAAGACGACATCGCAAGAAAAGGAGAAGAAGTCTTAAAATATCTGCGCGATACAGGAAAAAGAGGAATAGTCCTTGCAGGCAGGCCCTATCATTTAGATCCAGAAATAAACCATGGCATACCGGAGATAATAACATCACTGGGCGTGGCAGTATTGACAGAGGACTCTGTAGCGCATTTAGGCAAACTTGATAGAAAGCTTAGAGTTGTTGACCAGTGGATGTACCATACAAGGCTTTATGCGGCGGCAAGCTTTGTGGCTGACAGCGAAAACTTAGAGCTTGTGCAGCTTACTTCATTTGGCTGCGGCATTGACGCTGTCACATCCGATCAAGTGCAGGAGATCTTAAGCTCCCATGAAAAAATATTTACGCTTATAAAGATAGATGAAGGTACCAATGTAGGTTCTATAAGAATACGCATAAGGTCATTGATAGCCGCTATCAATGAAAGAAAAGATGAGAAAAGAGTCAAAACATCATATACCATGAATAGAATACTGTTTACGGACGAAATGAGGAAAAGGCATACGATATTGGCACCGCAGATGTCGCCAATACATTTCCAGTTTTTGCAGGAAGCTTTCAATGTTTCAGGGTATAATTTAGAAGTCCTTCCGTCTGTAGATAAACCGGCTGTTGAAGAAGGACTTAAATATGTAAACAATGATGCATGTTTTCCTTCTATAATAGTTGTTGGGCAGCTTATTGAAGCATTAAAATCTGGTAAGTATGATTTAAACAATACATCTGTCATAATCACGCAGACAGGCGGCGGCTGCAGAGCTACGAACTACATAGGGTTTTTAAGAAAGGCTTTGAAAGATGCAGGATTTGAAAATATACCCGTCATATCATTGAATTTTGTCGGAATGGAGAAGAATCCTGGATTTAAGATAACGCCGGGGCTTCTGAATAAAGCTTTTATTGGCCTTGTGTACGGCGATCTTCTGCAAAATGTGCTGCTTAGGGTGAGGCCTTATGAGAAGATACCCGGTTCAGCCAATAAGCTTTATGAAAAATGGGTGACAAAGTGCATAGAGTCTGTAAAAAGTGGAGATCTGAAGTTGTTTAAGAAAAATGTCCATCAGATTGTCCATGACTTTGAGAATCTTGAGATCAATAATGTGGTTAAGCCTAAAGTTGGCATTGTTGGGGAGATTCTCGTTAAGTATCATCCTACTGCAAACAACAGCATCGTTGATGTGCTTGAAAAAGAAGGAGCAGAAGTGATACTGCCTAATCTCATTGATTTTTTGCTGTTTATACTGGATCATGCAAATGAAAAGTATAAGTATTTATCAGGCAGCAAGATAAGGCAGATTTTGCAAAATATCGGCATAGCAGGACTTGAATTTTATCGAAAAGAGATGAGAAAGGCTTTAGAGAAAAGCAAAAGATTTATCTCTCCAAAGACTCTCAATGAGCTAAAGGAGTTGGCGTCACCTATAGTATCCCTTGGAAACATAACAGGTGAAGGATGGTACCTTACTGCAGAAATGGTGGAATTATTAAAAGAAGGCATATCAAATATAGTTTGCATACAGCCTTTTGCATGTCTTCCAAATCACATAACGGGGAAAGGCGTCATTAAAGCATTAAGAGAGCTTTACAAAGAAGCAAATATTGTGGCAGTTGATTATGACCCAGGTGCCAGTGAAGTAAACCAGCTAAATAGAATCAAGCTTATGCTGTCTGTGGCTTTCAAGAAATTGGAGAAAAACAGTGAGGCATTTGAGCAGATTGCTGCCACTGAAAAAATATAGTTTTTTAAAATGTGGGCATCATAAGTAGTACGGGAGGGTTTTACGATGGATAAGATTTCTTATGCAGTCAAGCTTATTGAAGATGGATATAAACCGTACTATTTTAAGCCCAGCAAAAATATACCGGCAACGTTTGATTCAAAATTGACATTAATATCTGAAGATGGGGATAAAAAGACAATTGTGTTTAACGGAATGGAAGTAAGTGCTGCTGACAAAGCATTTATGGACTATTTTACCAGTGAGGAATAAGAAAAATTTGGTTTTCATAAATAAAAGTGTTGCATATTGTGATGAAACGTGGTATACTTAATTCGTAGTTTAAACAAGAGATTTAACAACATTTCCCCTTTTTAGGATGGAATTTGGTTTGTTTAAATCTTGTAAATCTTAAAAAGGAGGAAAGTGTTGTGGCTGATAAAACATTAGTATGCAAAGACTGCGGCAAGGAATTCCTCTTTACAGAAGGCGAGCAAGCTTTCTATAAAGAAAAAGGCTTTGAAAATGAGCCTCAGAGATGCCCTGAATGCAGAAAAGCAAGAAAGCAGCAGTACAATAACAACAGAGGCTATAGAAGATAACCTGAGAAAAAACCTTATAGAGAAAGTCTATAAGGTTTTTTTATGCTTTTATCAGCCTTACGCCTATTATGAGAAGTACAACACCTATTGTTTTGAACCAATTGACAGGAGTTTTTTCAACCCCAAAGAGTCCAAAATTGTCGATAAGTAGTGTGGCGATCATCTGTGCTGATACGATTATAGATGCAAAAGTAGCTGCGCCAAGCTTTGGAATCAGTATGATTGACCCTAAAACGATGATAGATCCTAATACGCCACCAAATAAAAGGTATGTCGGTGCTTTAAATAAACTTGCAAATTGTTTTATGCTGCCATCTGCGAAGCTTATTGCAAATAAAATAATGAGTCCAACTAAATTATTAAGGACCGCAGAGTTTTTTGGTAAAGCTATCTTGCCAAGAGCCGAGTTCATCGGCGATTGCAGTCCTAAAGCAAGTCCAACAATAATTGTTCCTATATAAAGCATTATAGAGTTCATTTGATGTTCCCCCTTCAAATAGCTTACCTATTTAATATACCACATTTTTAAATTGACAAAAATTAAATTAACTTTTTAATATTTTGTTTTTAATAATAATTATTATATAATTAAGATAGAAACCGATTTAGGAGGGAGAAAAATGAGCTACATACCAAACGAAAACAGATATGAAAAGATGATATACAGAAGATGCGGAAGAAGTGGCATAATGCTTCCTGCAATTTCACTTGGACTATGGCACAATTTTGGCGGTTACGATGTATTTGAAAACATGAGAGAGATGGTCAAGAAGGCGTTTGACCTTGGCATAACCCATTTTGATTTGGCAAACAATTACGGGCCACCACCAGGATCTGCTGAGGAAAACTTCGGCAAGATTTTAAGGACAGACTTAAGAGGCTATAGAGATGAATTATTGATTTCTACGAAAGCTGGTTATACCATGTGGCCTGGCCCTTATGGTGACTGGGGCTCAAGGAAATACTTGCTTTCCAGCTTAGATCAAAGCTTAAAAAGGATGGGCATAGATTATGTTGACATATTTTACTCCCACAGGAGAGATCCAAATACGCCATTAGAAGAAACTATGTCAGCGCTGGCACAAGCCGTAAGACAAGGAAAGGCTTTGTACGTGGGCATTTCAAACTACAATGCTGAAGATACCAAGAAAGCCGCTGAGATCTTAAGACAGCTTGGGACACCGCTTTTAATAAACCAGCCAAGCTATTCCATGTTCAACAGATGGATAGAAGATGGACTTACAGATGTCCTTGAGGAAGAAGGCGTTGGCAGCATAGCATTTAGTCCTTTGGCACAGGGGCTACTTACTGATAAATACTTAAATGGAGTGCCGGATGATTCAAGAGCCGTAAGGAAGAATACTTCATTGAGAGGCAATCTTACAGAGGAGAATATAAATAAGGTAAGAGAATTGAAAAAAATCGCAGATAAAAGAGGACAAAGCATTGCACAGATGGCTTTGGCATGGGACTTGAGAAAAGTCACATCTGTAATAATTGGCGCAAGTCGTGTAAGCCAGATAGAAGAAAATGTAAAGGCGCTTGACAATCTGGAATTCAGCCATGAAGAATTGAAACAAATAGATGAAATATTGTCCAAATAAAATATGAGGGTGTTTTCCCTCATATTTTTTTTCTATTGTGATATTTATCACAGAAAAAATCAATTGGCGATTGTATAATAATAAACGTACGAAATACTGTATACAATTCGCACATTGGCGAATTGAAATAAATGAAGGAGGAAAATGATATGGGAATGTTTTGTTACCAGTGTCAAGAAGCTTCGAAAGGCATTGGCTGTACATTAAGAGGCGTGTGCGGCAAGACTGACGACACAGCAAGGCTGCAAGATTTGCTAATATACACGCTAAAGGGCATCGCGATTGTTAACAAAGAAGCCAGAAAACATGGTTTAAACAGTGAAAGCACGGATTCATTCATCATCGACGGATTGTTTTCAACAATAACGAATGTCAATTTTGACAAGAATTACTTTGTAGGAAAGATCAAAGAAGGCTTGAATTTAAGAGAGTCCATAAAGAACCAATTAAGCGCAAATGGAGTACAGTTAAGCGGATTGCATGATGCGGCTACATGGACAAAAGATGAAAGCGAATTTGATGATAAGGCTTTATCAGTAGGCGTTCTTGCTACTGAAAATGAAGACATAAGATCATTAAGAGAGCTTATAACTTATGGCATCAAGGGTATGGCTGCTTATGCATTCCATGCTGCAAACCTCGGCTTTAAAGATCCTAATATATCGGAGTTTATTGAAAAAGCATTAATCGCTACATTGGATGACAGCTTGAGCGCAAATGATTATGTGTCACTTGCATTAGAAGCTGGTAAATACGGCGTCGATGTTATGGCGCTTTTAGACAAGGCAAATACGTCCACATACGGAAATCCTGAGATTACAAAGGTAAATATCGGCGTCAGAAATAATCCTGGCATCTTAATAAGCGGACACGACTTAAAAGACTTGGAAGAGCTGTTGGAGCAGACAGAAGGAACGGGTGTTGACGTATATACACACGGTGAAATGCTTCCAGCCCACTACTATCCAGCATTTAAGAAGTATTCACACTTTGCAGGAAACTACGGCAATGCATGGTGGCAGCAGGATAAAGAATTTGAAAGCTTTAACGGCCCAATACTCATGACAACTAACTGCTTGACGCCTCCAAAGGATTCATACAAAGACAGACTTTACACGACTGGTGTCGTTGGATTTGAAGGTGTAAAGCATATTGATGCTGGCCCAGATGGGAAAAAAGACTTTACAGAAATAATAGAGCACGCAAAGAGATGCAAACCGCCAGTAGAGATTGAGAGCGGAGAAATAGTAGGAGGATTTGCCCACAACCAAGTATTGGCTTTGGCTAATCAAGTAGTTGATGCAGTAAAGACTGGCGCTATAAAGAGGTTCTTTGTAATGGCAGGCTGCGATGGCAGGATGAAATCAAGAGAATACTACACAGAATTTGCAAAAGAACTTCCAAAAGATACGGTCATATTGACAGCAGGCTGTGCAAAGTACAGGTACAATAAATTAAATCTTGGCGATATAAACGGCATACCAAGAGTGCTTGACGCAGGACAGTGCAATGACTCGTATTCATTGGCAGTGATTGCGCTTAAACTTAAAGAAGTGTTTGGACTTGAAGATATAAATGAGCTTCCAATATCATTTAACATTGCATGGTATGAGCAAAAAGCTGTAATAGTATTACTTGCACTTCTGTACCTGGGGGTAAAGAATATTCACTTAGGACCTACACTTCCGGCATTCTTGTCGCCAAACGTCGCAAAAGTTTTAGTTGAAAACTTTGGCATCGGCGGCATAACAAATGTGGAAGACGACATAAAGATGTTTATGGGGAATTAAATATAGATACAAAAAGGCGGCTCTTAAATGAGCCGTTTATTTATTTCTTTCGACTTGTGATATTATATAAATATGCAATAATTTGTAAATAAGGGGGAGTCCTATTTATGTATTTAATTTCAACTATATTTTTAATAATAAATGTCGGCGCTTTAGTTTTTATAATATATTTGCTGTATAAGATTTTGATGTATGTATCAAAAAAGTGATAAAAAGACGGCTTATAAGTTTTAATTAACTTGTAAGCCGTTCTTTTTCTTAAGCTATGCACCGTATGCTTTTCTGTAGATCTCTGCAATTTCTTTTGTGAGAGGCATTCTCGGGTTTGTCCCTGTGCACTGATCGTTGAAGGCGATGTCTGACATTTCCTCTATTTCTTTTTCAAACTGTTCTTTGTTGATGCCGGCGTCTTTAAGTGTAAGCGGAATGTTAAGCTCTTTCATGAGGTTCTTTATAGCTTCTATTAAGCTTTCTACGCCTTCTTCAACAGTTGAAGCAGGCAGTCCTAAGAATTTGGCGATTTCCGCATATCTTTCTGCTGCTTTTGGATATTCGTATTGTGGGAATGCCACAAACTTTGTAGGTTTTTCTGCATTGTACCTTATTACATACGGCAGAAGTATTGCATTTGCTCTTCCGTGTGGTATGTGGAACTTTCCGCCCAGTATGTGTGCCATGCTGTGGTTTATTCCTAAGAATGCATTTGTGAATGCCATACCAGCCATGCAGGAAGCATTGTGCATCTTTTCGCGGGCTTCTTCATCATTGCCGTTTTTATAAGCCCTTGGCAGGTATTCAAATACGATCTTTATAGCCTTTTCCGCCAGTGCATCTGTGTAGTCTGATGCCATTACTGATACGTATGCTTCTATGGCGTGTGTCAGCACATCCATGCCTGTGTCTGCTGTTACAGATGGCGGTACAGTCTTTGTAAGGTCAGGATCTATTATGGCTATGTCAGGTGTAAGTTCGTAGTCTGCCAGTGGATACTTGATGTTTCTCTTTTTGTCGGTTATTACGGCAAATGCTGTCACTTCTGAGCCTGTGCCGCTTGTTGTCGGTATTGCGATGAATAGCGCTTTTTTGCCAAGTTCTGGGAACTTAAATGCCCTTTTTCTGATGTCTGCAAATTTAAGCCTCAATGTTTCAAACTCTGTATCAGGATATTCGTAGAAAAGCCACATTCCCTTTGCTGCGTCTATTGCAGAGCCACCGCCTACAGCGATTATTAAGTCAGGATTGTACGAATTCATTATTTTTACGCCGTTCATGACTGTGTCAACAGATGGATCTGGCTCTACTTCTGAGAATATTTCGTATTCGATGTTTGCTTTGTCTAATTGATATGTCACTTTGTCTACGAAGCCAAGCTTAACCATGAATGGATCTGTGACGATAAACGCTTTTTTTCTTTTGACTTTGCACAGGTACTGGAGTGACCCGCTTTCAAAGTAAATCTTCGGTGGAATCTTGAACCATTTCATTCTATCATTCCTTATCACGACACGCTTAATATTCAAAAGGTTCTTGACGCTTACATTGTCTGTCGTTGAGTTTCTTCCCATAGAACCACAGCCTAATGTAAGTGATGGCGTGTTTGTATTGTATATATCTCCTATTGCTCCCTGTGATGATGGTGAATTTACGATAAGTCTTCCTGTGCGGACTCGCCTTGCAAATTCATTTATGACGTTTTGATTTTCAGAGTGTATTACAGCAGAGTGGCCTAAACCTCCGAATTCAGTCATTTCCTCGCACTTTTTGATTCCTTCATTGTAGTCTTTGACGGTGTAGCAAGCAAGAATCGGGCTTAGTTTCTCCCTTGATAGAGGATATTTTGGACCTACTCCTTCGTACTCTGCCACTAATATCTTTGTGCCTTCGGGGACTTTGAAGCCTGCCATTTCAGCAATCTTCGCCGCTGGCTGACCTACCACTGCAGGGCTCATGGCGCAGCTTTGCTCATCAATTGCAAATTTCTCAAGCTTCTTTATTTCATCTTTGTTTAAGAAGTAGCAGCCGTATTCTTTCATAAGCTTTTTGACTTCATCTGCTATTTCCTCGTCTATTATTACGGCCTGCTCTGATGCGCATATTACTCCATTGTCAAATGTCTTGCTTAGTATGAGATCCGATACAGCCCTCTTTATGTTTGCTGATTTTTCGATGTAGCATGGCACATTGCCAGGACCTACGCCTAATGCCGGTTTTCCTGAGCTGTATGCCGCTTTTACCATTCCTGCACCGCCCGTTGCAAGGATCAGCGATACGCCTGGATGTGTCATGAGAAGCTGTGTGGCCTCAATTGATGGCGTTTCTATCCATCCTATGCATCCTTCAGGTGCGCCTGCCTTTAGTGCAGCTTCATACATCACTTTGGCTGCTGCGATGCTGCACTTTATTGCCTTTGGATGGAAGCTGAATATTATAGGATTTCGCGTCTTTATGGATATTAAGCATTTAAACATCGTGGTAGATGTTGGGTTTGTGACAGGTGTGACACCGGCAATTACGCCTATCGGTTCTGCCACTTCCATGTAGTTTTCTTCTATGTTCTCGTTTATGATTCCTACAGTCTTTTCATTTTTTATGTCGTGGTACACGTACTCTGTTGCGAAGAGATTTTTTGTTATCTTATCTTCGTATACACCCATTTTTGTCTCTTCGTACGCCATCTTTGCCAGCTCTACGTGTTTGTCAACGCCTGCTAAAGCCATTGCCTTAACTATTGCGTCGATTTGCTCTTGCGTGTAAGACATGAATTTTTTCTGAGCCTCTTGTGCTCTTGACACAAGTAGATCTATCTGCTTCTGAACGTCTAATTCCGTTTTTGTCGTTGCCATAATAAACACCTCCGTGTTAATTTATTAACAATAAATCTCTACATTTCAGGTGATTGTATCAGTTTTTCAAGCATTTCAACAGGAAATTCGCTTGAATGAATTGAATTTTGGACTGTGTGATGTAAATAATTTTTGTTATTCATTTAACAATCACCTTACACTTATATGATATATTATCACTATTATTTTGTCAATATAGAAAATTTTTTATAAACGATTAACTAAAAAATTTTACTGAAATTATTTTATTGCTTGTGATTTTTGGGTATGGTATAATGGACACAAAGGTACAAGGGGAGGGATAAACCTTGACAAATGAAGAGTTCATGACTTTGGTGCTTCAAAGATTTGACTCGATTGACGGGAAACTGGGAAGTATGGATGAAAGACTTGTCAGTGTTGAAAAGAGATTGGACAACGTAGACAAAAGATTGGACGATGTAGACAAAAGACTGGATAATATGGATAAAAGGCTGGACAACGTTGAGAGAAGACTGGATAACGTTGAGAGAAGGCTTGACGGTGTTGAAAATAGACTTGACGGCATGGACAAGAGGCTTGATAGTGTAGAGAATAGACTTTACAACCTTGAAAGGCAACAAAGCGATGTTGATTACATTTTAAAACAGACATTTGAAGAAGTAACAAAGCATACAAGCCAGCTTGGCAAGTTTGAATTGAATTTTAAGAGAATAGACAAGAAGTTTGATGTTTTGAATGATCACATACTTGAAAGAGAAGCGGATGTAAAACTGCTTTTAGATATACACAAGCTTAACGATGTTTAAATGGCGCTATGAGCGCTTTTTTCTTTATCTTTATCTTTATACACTTTGAGAGGATGAGTGGCATATGAAATTTTCTCATGTTTACGTTGAAAAAGATGTTTTAAACCACCCAATTGCAGAAAAAATATTAGATGCATTGAAAAAAAGCACTGTTATTGAAATACAAAGGTATAGCGATGTATTTTTAAGGCAAAGGCAGAATTATGTCATGCAGAAGAAATATCCAAATATAATACTGGCAAAGAAAAGGTACGATTTTATATACAGAGGATCTCAGATGTGCGAAAACTTTGGCATTGATGAGTTTTACCACACATCGAATGTTTTAAATTGCATTTACTCATGTGATTATTGCTATCTTCAAGGCATGTATCCATCTGCAAATATCGTGTTTTTTGTCAATTTAGAAGATTTTTTTGATAAGGTTCATAAAATTTCTTGCGATAAAAAAATATACTTAAGTATATCGTATGAGACGGATTTGTTGGCATTTGAGCCGTTGACAGGCTTTACGTCTATGTGGATTTCATACGCGATGACTAATGAAAACTTGCTGATGGAGATAAGGACAAAATGTGCCAATGCGGCGTTTTTTGAATCTACAGTGATTCCGGATAATGTAATATTTTCATGGTCTCTTTTGCCTCAGGAAGTAATTTCGATTTATGAGGCTTCTACCCCATCCCTTGACAAAAGAATAATGGCCATAAAAAAGGCTATTGAAAAAGGAGTAAAAGTGAGAATATCGTTAGAACCTGTCATGTATGTTGATGGTTTTGAAAAGATATATTCGGATTTTATAGATAAATTGTACGAAGAATTGCCGTTTCAAGATATATACGACTTTAATATAGGTGCATTTAGGATGGTAAAGGAGCAGGCTAAAAAAGTGGAAAAGCTTAAAGAAACATCGTTTGTATTTTGCTATGATACGGAAGTAAAGGATGGAGTATTTACCTATAAAAATGAAAAGTACATGAAAGAATTTGTGTACGATAGATTATCAAAATACGTAAGCAAAGATAAATTATTTGTAAAGTAGTGACCTATATCACAGCAATAACTGTATTTTGAGGTAAAATTAAGTTGAGACATCTGTTTTAAATAAGAAGATAGACGGCATAATAAATATGAATGAAACAATTAAATGATAATTTAAGAAAGGAGGCTTTACTATGAGTGAACTTATAAATAACAGAGAACACAGGCAAGAGCTTTTAAAAGAAGTGATAAGAGAGCTTCACAAAGGCAAATCGGTGGATGAGGTGAAGCAAAAGTTCAAAGACGTAATTGACGGCATTACTCATACAGAATTGTCTCAGATAGAACAGGAGTTGATGAATGAGGGGCTTTCTGTAAAGGAAATTCAGAGGCTTTGCGATGTTCACGCGGCTGTTTTCAAAGAGTCATTGGAGCAGCTAAAGAAGCCGGAGACTATACCCGGTCATCCAGTCCATACGTTTAAAGAAGAAAATAGAGCAATTGAAAGGCACATAAATGAAAATTTAAGGCCTGCGTTGGAGGATTTTAAACGAGATGGTACCAATCAAAGTGCATCGAAACTTTTGGAAAACATAAATCTTCTCATGGATATTGACAAACATTATTCAAGAAAAGAAAATCTCTTGTTTCCGTATTTGGAAAAGTACGGAATAACAGGCCCTCCAAGTGTCATGTGGGGCGTAGATGATGAAATTAGAGAGCTTTTAAAATCCACAATCGGAGATTTAAAAGAATACAATGAGTCTAAAAAAGGTGCAATTAAAGATGAGATAAATAAGCTTATCAATAAGATAATAGAGATGATATTCAAAGAAGAAAACATACTTCTTCCGATGGCTTTAGATACGCTTACTGAAGATGAATGGGTAAATATCATGGATGAAAGTGACGAAATCGGATATTGCTTAATATCGCCTGAGTCAAAGTGGAAACCAAAAAGGGAAAGCTTAAAGGCTGAAGAAGAAGGAAAAGTTGCAAATGATGTGGGGCGTGGATATATTAAATTCGACACAGGTATATTAAAGACAGAAGAAATAAGCGCTATATTTGATAACTTGCCTTTTGATGTAACGTTTGTGGACAAAGGCGATGTGGTAAGGTATTTTTCAAATGGGAAAGACAGGATTTTTGCCAGGACGAAGGCTGTGATCGGCAGAAAGGTTCAGTATTGCCATCCGCCTGCCAGCGTCCATGTGGTAGAAGAACTTTTGAGGGATTTTAAATCAGGAAAAAAGAGTCATGAAGATTTCTGGATAAAAATGGGCGACAAATACGTGTACATCAGGTATTTTGCTGTAAGAGACAAAGAAGGAGAGTATCTGGGAACACTGGAGGTAACACAAGATATAGGGCCTATTAAAGCCTTGGAAGGAGAAAAACGACTAATGTCGTAAGATGAGGGCAGCTATTTTCTGCAATGGAGAAAGGCTGCCCTTATTCTTAGCTTAACTTCTTGCCTTCGATTAAAAGGCCTACAGGCACATCCATGATGGCGTTGTCGTGCAAAAATTTGATATTAGCGTATTTTTTATGGGGGTTTAGAGAGTTTATCCATACTACTTGACCATCATAGATAACTTCATAATTTGATGGAGAATTGTATATTTCTTCGGCTCTTTCATATTTCATAAAAACAACTCCTTTCCTTATAGATAGTATACATTAGCTTATATAAACATATACTTTTCTCGTGATGTCCGATATGTTGACATTTTAATGCAGTATGAATATAATATATTGTAGATTAACCAGCTACCATTGGGGGGTATATTCCCGCGATTTATATATGATTGTAAGAGGTGTTGCGTATGTTAAGCTTTATAAAAGATAGGAGTGAATTTGAAGACATAAAAAAGTCAACAGATTTTTTCATGCTGTTATTTTACTCTAATAAATCTCAAAAAAGCTTAGAGGCATTAGATAATTTAAAGAAATTCAGCGATAAAAACAAAGATGTAAAAGTCTATGCAGTAAATGCATCGGAGGTAGGGTTGCACACAGAATTTGGCATCACTGCTGTACCTGCTTTAATTGCATACGGCGATGGAAAAGTGCAGCAGATAGTCTACGGTGTACAGACAGAAGATTATTACGAAAAGCTGCTTACTACATCACCTGTAAAATCAAGTGACGGGTCAAAAAAATATCATAGGGTCATTGTCTACACCTCGCCTTCATGTCCGTGGTGCAGCGCCACAAAATCATATTTAAGACAAAACAATATACCATTTAGAGAAGTAGATGTGACCAAAAATCCTGGCGCTGCTGAGGAGCTTGTAAGGAGAAGCGGACAAAGGGGTGTGCCACAGACTGACATAGATGGCACAATAGTAGTAGGGTTTGATAAGGCCAGATTGAATACTCTATTAGGTATCCAAGGATAAAAATTATTTACAATAATAATTTTAGAAAGGATGATGTACATGGAAAAGATACAACCAGTAAATGGGAATGCTCTTATAAGACTTGAAGAAGCGGAAGGAGATAAAAAAATAGGAGGAATAATAATCCCTCGAAATGCGCAAGAAAAGTTGCATGAAGGCATTGTGGAAGGTCTTGCAGCCGGTGCCACAGATGAGATATCGATAGGCGATAGAGTCATATATAAAGAATTTTCTGGCACTAAAATAAAGCACGGTGATACCGAATATTTGATAATTCCTGTTGATGATATAATAGCTAAATACGTCGATGTAGATGAAATATAGCCGAGACTTATTCTCGGTTTTTTTCTTGGCTTGTTATTTTTATTTGTTGATTGACGTTAGCGCTTCATATGCTCTTTTAATAAAAGCTTGATATTTTCTTTATCTTCTTTTTTGACAATTAATTTGAATTTATTGGCGGAGGCATTTAAAGCAATGACTAAAAAATTATCTGTAAAACTGTAACTTTGGATTTTATCCCATGTGTATAAATTGCCCCAATGAAATATGCCTTTTTCATTTATTCCGTCTTTTAATATGGAATGAAAAAAAGGAATTAGCCCAGATACAAAGATGATTGAGATAAGCATAGTGTGCAGAGAGTCTTTAGAATTAATGCTTAAATTCGGTATTAAGGTGCAGTACAAGCTGATTGTAAGTAGTAATGTATTATTGCTTGTTTTTACTATCCATTTTGCTTTTCCAAAAAATCTTTTGTCCTTGAAAAGAAGGTATATATCACATATTACGGCAAGTATTACTGCCACTAAGAGAAAGGAAAAGATTTTTTCTAAGATGTTATATCTGCTTAATGATCCTATAATTAATCCAAAAGCCATTATTAATACACCAATGATTATTGTTATCATGTTTTTTCTATTCATATACATGATACCCCTTCAGAAAAATTTTACTTGATGAGTAAGCTAATAATCATATATGCAATGAAATAAACTAAGAACATTAAGATGAATTGCTTTAAACTTTTCTTTTTAAAGTCGTTTTTTTCTTTTTTAAATAACAGAAACATTAACAGTGTAAAAATTAAACCAGAAATCAATGCTCTTATAAAAAGTTTGAACATTTTGCTCACCCTTCCATTTAAAAAATTTAACTTTTTATTATAAGGGTACCAGCAATTATATCGTGCAAAGCTTGCTTGTATCTCGTCCAACCAGCCATAGCAAAACCTATGAAAATTATTACAGCGGATAAAATAGAATCAATTCTTTTATCACTTGAGTTTAGCTTGTTGATTAAAAGTTTTGTAAAATTCATGAGAGAATGTAATGAATATTGCAAATAAAAATATTTTGTCTATAACACCTTTAACGATAAATACCCTGATAATTCCATATAATGCAATTAACAAATATAATAGTCGATCAATTAAAATTCTAATTAATAGCTTTCCCATCATCATACCTCGTTTTTGTATAATTTTGAAAAATAAAAACTTACTTTTATTTTATCAAAGATTTTATGCTAATAAAAGTAAGAAAAAATGAATTTTTCAATCTGTTTAAGATACTGAAAATACACCCACCACAATCTCATATTTTCTCAGTCTTTTAGTTGTCTTTCATACATACGAGCAATATCCCAAAGTTTATCTTTTATTTTCGGTTCGACTTTCCACCCATCTGTGAAATACCATGGATATTGAAATGCTCTTTTGTTCTTCGGTGGCAATCTGTTCTCTACTGCCATTCTTTTTACCTCTTCTAATTCCTTCTTTATAAATTCAAGCTGATTGACCTTTCCATATCCTGGTATGCCTTTTTTCTATCTTCTATTTCTTTTTCTAACTCAGGCATTACATCGTCTATTGCTTCTATTAATTTCTTACTTCGTATAGTTTATTCCTTTTAAGTGTCATGTGCTACTTCACCTCCTTTAATACGTCTGCGTTTGGTACAAATATTTGTCTTGCTCCTCCTGGTCTTCCCCATTCTTCATGTGATGCTACTGTTCCATAGATTAAAACTATGGTGCTGAATTTTATAAATCTTTGCCTTTACCTATATAAGGTTTTGCTTCTTCATAACTCTCAGTTACATATTTGTAAAAAAAGTCACATGCTTCTTCTTCTGATACAAAAGTTTTTATTGTATACTTATTTCCTCTCTCATCTTGATCATATATTATCCAGATACCTTCTTCATTTTGTTCTAACCATGAGAGAGAAAAAGGATCAAATTGTTCTGGTATACCCCACCATATCTGTGGTATGTTTTCTCTTATTAGTCTTTCCTTTAATTCTTTTAAATTCATATTATTTTTCCACCTTTCTTATATATCCTTCATTTATCAATCCTTCTATTGTTTTAGGCAATTTGTATTGTATTCCTCCACCAGGCTGGTCAAACCATGTTGCTATCTTACCTTCTAATCCTTCAAAAGGTTTTACTACTTCATATACGTTATATGGTTTTGTAATCTTATATTTTGGTGGCAAAGATCTCATTTCAAAAGATGTACCTATAGGTGCTGTAAATTCTCCTGTTTCATCACCATACCTATCAAATCTTTCTCCAGGTTTAAAAGTTCTTACTGTAGAACTACCTTCAAACCCATCATTTGGTGGCCATATAGGATTACCATTTTTATCAAGCCATTTTGAAGCGATTTTTGATGAACTTGAAGTAGCTTCTTCTACAGTTGTTGTCTCTACTTTTTCAGCAGTTGCAGAAACATTTTTTATAGCTCTTTCCGTAACACCTGCTGCTTTTGCTGCATCACCTACTGTTTCTGCTTAATTATAGGCTTTTATTTTTAAAAAGCACCATAGCTTTAATCTATGGTGCTGAAATTTATAAATCTTTGCCTTTACCTATATAAGGTTTTGCTTCTTCATAACTCTCAGTTACATATTTGTAAAAAAAGTCACAAGCATCTTCTTATGATAAAAAAGTCTTTATAGTGCGTCTATTCCCTCTCTCATCTTGGTAATACACTATCCAATTTCCCTCTTCATTATTTTGTTCTAACCAGAAATCAGCAAACGGATCAAATTGTCCAGGTATTCCCCACCATTCTTGTGGTATATTATTTTTTATCAGTTTTTCTTTTAATTCTTTTAAATTCATATTATTTTTCCACCTTTCTTATATATCCTTCATTTATCAATTCTTTTATTGTTTTTGGCATTTTGTATTGTATCCCTCCACCAGGCTGGTCAAACCATGGAGCTGTCTTACCTTCTAATCCTTCAAAAGGTTTTACTACTTCATATACATGGTATTTATTTAATTTGAGAATTGATACTTTAAAAAACTGACTCAACGACTACATTGTCCCAAATTTCTTCGATACGCTTATTGTTTATAAGTGCTTTTTTTAAAAGTTCCTCGCTATTGCAAAAAGATTGATAGATATTATCACTAAATTTCGTCAAATACCATCCTTTTTCATTATGACTAATCGAATATTTTTCACCATTGTATAAAAACTCTACTTCATGACCAATACTTAAATCCTCTTTGAGTTCTAAGTAGCTGTACTTCATTTTATCACCTCTTTACTTTCTTACAGGCTTGTCAGGATTGCTCCAATCCCACGTATGTTCATGAGGAACCTCTGGGTGTTGGTTTGGATTACCATGATTAGTATAATCAATATCCTTAACTGCTCGACCATTTGAATCGTAGTATCTTCTTTGAATTATATTCCCATCAGTATCAATTCTTTCGACAACCGAATTTGGCTTGTTGGTTATTGGAATTTTATTATCTGTGGTTTTCACTACACTTGCTTCTATAGTTTTTTCAACAGTACAAACAATTTTTTCTGCTTTTGCTGCATCGTCTACTGTTTCTGCTGCTTCTGCTGTTCTTGCTATTACTCCTACTTCTTTCACTGCTTTTGCTACTTTGTCTATTCCTTTTGTGCCTATTACTGATAAAGCAACTTCTCCTGTTATGTCACCAAGTATTTTTGCTTTTGTATTTGCATCTCCGTTTTTAAATTCATTGTATGTTTTTACTGTTTCGTTTTTTATTGCATTTACTGTCTCAGCAGGATGCGATACTGCATATTCTATACCTTTGACTACTTCTTTGGGATGTGTTACAACATTTGCTACACCTTTTGCTGTATCTTCTACGGCTTTTCCTAATCCTTCTCCAAAATTTTTTACTACACTGAAAAAGCTTGTTGTTTGTGTTTTGCCGTTTTTATCATATGTCTTATATACTGTCGTACTTGTATTTCTGCTTAAATCTCCTGCTAATACATCAATTTTTGAATTGTTTATGACATTTTTTGTTCCGCTGCTGTTGTACGTGATGTATGTTTTATTTACACTTCCGTTTGAAGATGATAATGAAGTGTTGTCTGCAGCCTGTCTTAATGCTGCTAATGTTTTTGGTCCGACTATACCATCTGCTGTTAATCCATGTGACTTTTGAAAATTACGTATTGCAGCATCTGTATTTTTGCCAAATACTCCATCAACACCACCAGTATTATAGCCTAATTTATTAAGAATTTGCTGTGTTTGTTTTACTACCTCTCCTGTACTTCCTTTTGATATGTATGTGTTTGGGTTATCCAGAACCCATGTTGACCTTAAAGTTCCTCCCCCTGAAGCTATAGCATTCACTTATTAACTTCCTCCCTCTATTGTATTTTTAAATCAATAAAAAGTAAATAATTTTTTTGTCATCATCCTTTCTAACAAAAATGTGCTTAGTTTTAAAAATATATAAATTGGCTTTTTAGTAACTATATGTTATTTGTTTCGGTTATTTTTTTATCAAGTTTAGTTCTGATTATAAAAATTTTTTCGCAAATTTCGACATTTTTCGAGAAACTGGATGTGATGTTAAAAATCATTCTTGACAATAAAGCAATAAAACAATAAAATTTAAGTCAATAAATTTGATAAAAAACAAGTAATGTTAAGAGGGAATTTAAAGGGACAGCCTTATAAAAGTATAGGAATAGTTACGGGCATCAGAAGTCAAAAGTAGAAAGGGTGCTGTAAGGACATGGCATATGTATGGTTTTTCATGGCATTAGTTATGCTAATTCAATTAATAAGGAAAGTAATAAAAAAAGAAATTGATATGATAGGTGGAGATTTTATTACAATGTTAGCCTTTGTGTCAATGGGAATTTTACATTTATTTAACTTAAGTAAAGATAAGCTTAATTCTCTGGAAATACATATTTTTATTTCATATATAATTTTAATTGTTTTATTTTTTATATATTGGATTCATCGTTATAATAAAATGAATAACATTAAATTAGCCACTAAAAAACTAAGTAACGATAAAAAATGAAAAACGCTTTAATCTAAAATCAGAAAACGGATTGACATAACATACTGCAACAATTCTTGCGGTATGTTATTTTTTTTCAAATTCATATTATTTTTCTCTGCTATAGATTGTGTCACACAAGGCAAAAATAAACAATGAGTATATTTTTCATATATTTATTGATTTTTTTTCATATTAGGGTATAATTAAAACATGGAAGTAATCCCATTAAAATAGTAGGAATTAAAAAGGGAGTGTAAATATGAAGGATAATTTGTTGGAAATAAAAGATGTCAAAGCAGAAGTTGACGGCAAAGAGATATTGAAAGGACTCAATTTGACTATAAAAAGAGGAGAAATACATGCTATTATGGGACCCAATGGCAGTGGGAAAAGTACTCTCTGCAATGTGATAATGGGAAATCCACATTACAAAGTGACAGACGGTGAGATACTTTTTGAAGGAGAAAATATCGTAAACTTAAAGGTAAACGAAAGGGCGAAGAAAGGCATATTTTTATCGTTCCAATCGCCTGAGGAAATCCCAGGGATTACAGTAGATAATTTCATAAGGACTTCTTTAAATGCAGTTACAAATAAAAACATGCCTATGCTGCAGTTTGCGAAAAGCATGAAGGAAAAGATGGATATGCTGGATATGAAGCCAGAATACAGGACAAGGTACTTAAACGTAGGTTTTTCTGGCGGAGAAAAGAAGAAAAGCGAGATCTTGCAGATGGCCATGTTAAATCCAAAGCTTGTCATGTTGGACGAAATAGATTCAGGTCTTGACATAGACGCTTTAAGGGTTGTAGCTGAAACAGTGAGAAAATTGAAAGTGGAAGACATGTCAATACTTATAATAACTCATTACAACAGGATATTGGATTATTTGGAGCCTGATGTAATATCTGTACTGGCTCATGGAAGAATCGTCAAAGAAGGAGACAAAAATCTGGCGAAGGAGCTGGAGAAGACAGGATACGAGTCTATACTGGACGAAGTTCTGTCATAAAGGGGTGAATCAGATGAAGAAAACCATTGTTAATGATATAGATTTTTCCAGGTACAACATAAAAAACGAAGTCAGGTATTCGTACAAGACGGAAAAAGGGCTTTCTAAAAAGATCGTTGAGGAGATATCTGAAAGAAAAAACGAACCTAAATGGATGAGGGATTTTCGCTTAAAATCTCTTGAAATATATGAAAGCAAGCCAATGCCTACGTGGGGCGTTGATTTAAGTCAGCTTGACATAAACTCCATTGTAGCATATCTAAGCCCTGACACGAAGATGAAAAACTCATGGGACGAAGTGCCTGAAGACATACGAAATACGTTTGAGAAGCTTGGCATTCCTGAGGCAGAGAAAAAGGCTTTATCTGGTGTAGGCGCGCAGTACGACTCAGAAGTAGTTTACCACAGCATAAAAGACAATCTGGCAAAACAAGGCGTAATATTTGAAGACATGGACACAGCTTTGAAAAAGTACCCTGACGTTATTAAAGAGTATTTTATGACGAGGAATGTTACGCCAAATGACCACAAGTTTGCAGCACTACACGGGGCTATATGGAGCGGTGGTACATTTGTGTACGTACCTGAAAATGTGAAAGTAGAAGTGCCGCTTCAGGCGTACTTTAGAATGAATGCACCGGGAACAGGTCAATTTGAGCACACGCTTATTATAGCAGACAGAGGCAGCGAAGTGAGATTCATAGAAGGGTGTTCAGCACCACAGTATGCAGTATCCAATTTACACGCAGGCTGTGTTGAGCTTTTTGTAAAAGAAGGAGCAAGGCTTATCTACTCTACTATTGAAAACTGGAGCAAAAATACTTACAACTTAAACACAAAGAGAGCTTTAGTCGACAAAGACGGCGTGATAGAGTGGATATCAGGCTCTTTTGGCAGCCACAAGACAATGCTTTATCCGGCATCTGTTTTAAGAGGCAAAGGGGCTAAGTCTGAGTACACAGGTGTAACATTTGCAGCAAAAGGACAGCATTTAGATACAGGATCTAAGATGATACATTTAGCACCGTACACATCATCAAAGGTATTGGCAAAAAGCATATCTAAAGATGGTGGAATCACAAACTACAGAGGCCTTTTGCGTATAGGACCTAATGCGGAAGGTGCAAAGGCGTCTGTGCAGTGTGAAGGCCTTATGATAGATGAAATATCAAGATCAGATACTATGCCTATAATAGAGGTTTTAAATGACAATGTCGATATAGGGCATGAAGCAAAGGTAGGAAGAATCAGCGACGAGCAGATATTCTACTTAATGACAAGAGGATTAAGCGAAGATGAAGCAAGATCCATGATCGTAAGAGGATTTGTAGAGCCTGTAGCAAAGTCACTTCCGCTTGAGTACGCCGTAGAACTTAATCGCCTTATCAAGCTGGAACTTGAAGGAACTATAGGGTAAAGGAGATGTTTCTATGATTAAGTCATTAGATTACAATACAATACAAGATATCATAAAGGAAGGCGGAAGTGGAGAAAAAGAGCTTAGAGTAAAGGGTTATGAGGTATTCTCAAAAGTGCCAATGCCCATGTGGAAAAGAGTGAAATTGGACGATGTCCATATTCCATACTACAAAGAGTACAAAAGTGCAACCATTGGCAATGATGTGCAAGAAGGGCTTGTGATGAATCCTTTGACGAAAGCTTTGATGGATGACGATTTAAATACAATAAAGTCTGCATTGGCTCACAATTTTGGAGTTGATGAAAAGTTTAAGAATATGGTTTTGGCATTTTACAATACAGGCTTTAGCATAAGAGCATTGCCTAATTCAAATGTCAAACTGCCTGTCACAGTGAATTACAGTGTAGTTGATGATGATGACACTATAATTGATTTAAACCTCATTGTAGCTGAGAGATTGTCAAACTTGACAGTTGTTTTTGATTATGTTTCGGACAAAAAGGGATTTCACAATGGGCTTACAGCCGTCATCGCCAAAGATGGCGCAAGCGTAAACATAGTGAAAATCCAAAGGTTCAGTGATGATTCTTCAAATTTTGACAATAATATAATAATAACAGGAAATGATGCTACCGTAAAATGGACACAAATTGATTTAGGCGGAAAAGTAGATGCTTATGATGTGACTGCAGAGTTGGAGGGTGTAGGCAGCAGTGCTTACTTTAACTCTATATTCTTAGGAGCTTACGAACAAAGCCATGATATGTCTTACAGGGTTAACCACATCGGAATGAGGACAGGAAGCAGTGTTGATGTGAAAGGCGCATTGAAAGATAAATCAAAAGCGGTTTTCAGAGGCAACTTAGACATGAAGCGAGGAGCCAAAAAGGCCAAAGGCAATGAAAGCGAGGTCGTTTTGCTGCTTGATAAGACGGTAAGATCTGACGCGATACCGGCGCTATGGTGTTCTGAAGATGATGTGCAGGCAAACCATTCTGCCAGCGCTGGACAAATCGATGAAAACAAGCTTTTCTACATGATGTCAAGAGGCCTAAGCATGGAAGAAGCAAAGCTTTTGATGGTGGAAGCAAGCTTTAATCCGGTAATTGACACATTGCCAAATGATGTTCTCAAAGAAGCGGTTAAAAGTTACATCGGAAGGAGGATTTCTGGCTGATGTTGGATGTTTTAAAGATAAAAGAAGATTTTCCTGTATTAAAGACAACTCCACACGGTAAAAAGCTCATATATTTTGACAATGCGGCTACGACTCAAAAGCCAACGTATGTGATTGATGCGGTGTCTAAGTATTACAAAGAGTACAATGCGAATGTGTACAGAAGTCCTCATTATCTCAGCGCATTGTCGACGGAAGCCTACGAAGAAGCAAGAGATGCTGTAAGAAAGTTTATAAATGCCAGATCATCCGAATCTATCGTGTTTACGCGAAATGCCACAGAGTCTATAAACCTTGTGGCGTATACATGGGGCCTTAAACACATTGGTGAAGGCGATGTTATAGTACTGACGATAGCAGAGCATCACAGCAACATCCTTCCATGGCAGATGGTGGCGGAGAAAAAAGGCGCAAAGCTTAGATACGTTCACCTTGACGAAGATTTAAGGCTTGACTTAGATGAATTTAAAGATATACTGAAAGAAGGCAATGTGAAGCTTGTGGCTTTGCAGCACTCTTCAAATGTCTTAGGCATCATAAACCCTGTTTACGATATTGTCAATTTATCTCACGAAAATGGCGCTAAAGTATTAATAGACGGTGCACAAAGCATACCAAATATGAAGATAGATGTAGAGAAGCTTGGGTGTGATTTCTACGCATTTTCCGGGCATAAGATGATGGCGCCTATGGGCATAGGTGTCCTATATATAAAGGAAGATTTGCTGTCAGACATTCCTCCGTTTTTAAGCGGTGGAGAGATGATAGACGAGGTTTTTGAGGATCATTCTACATTTGCACCGTCACCCCTTAAGTTTGAAGCAGGTACGCCAAATGTTGAAGGAGCTTACGGCCTTATGAAGGCGATTGAGTATATTGAAAAAATAGGGCTTGAAAATATTTTAGAGCATGAGCAAGAGCTAACAGAATACGCTTTAGAGAAATTGACCAAGATCGACTACGTAAAATTGTACGGACCTAAAGGTGCAAAAGACAGAACAGGCATAATATCATTTAATGTGGAAAATGTTCATCCACATGATGTGGCTACGATACTTGATCAGGATGGAATAGCGGTAAGAAGCGGTCACCACTGCTGCCAGCCTCTCATGAGGTACTTAGGCGTCCCTGCCACTGTGAGGGCAAGTTTCTACGTTTACAACGATAAAAGCGAAGTAGATGCTTTTGTAGATGGATTAAAAGATGTCAGGAAGTGGTTTAGATGAGCGACTTAAATCAGCTTTACTCAGAGATAATAATGGAACACTATGAAAATTCCCCTAATAAGAGGGAGATGGACAATCCTACGATAAAAGAAAGAGGCCACAATCCTCTCTGCGGCGATGACATAACGCTGGAGCTTAAGATGAATGGCGATGTTATAGAGGACGCATCATTTGTAGGCCATGGCTGTGCCATAAGCCAAGCTTCCACATCCATGATGTGTGACCTTATAAAAGGGAAAGATAAAAAAGAAGCTTTAAAATTGGTGGAGAAATTTATAGACATGATACACAAAAAAGATGTGGATATAGACGAACTTGGCGATGCACAAGTCTTGCAGGGTGTGTCAGATTTCCCAGCTAGAGTAAAATGTGCCTTGCTGGCATGGAAGACACTTGAAAAGATAATATAACCATAAGCGCTTTAACCTACGTTAAGGCGTTTTTTTTATTGGCTTAATTTTTAATGGTAAATAGTTTTATTTATTATTTTTTTAAAATTTTCATGAACTTAGCAGGAAAATGGATGATTTTGGAGAATATATTACATTAGAAAAATTTTTAATGGAGATGTAGTATGGAAGTTTTTTCTGAAAATGAGGAGGTATCAAGTGATGAGGGTGGTACTGGAATTCATTGGCGATAAGGAATTGCACTTGCCTATACAGTACAATCACATAGTGCAAGGTTTTATATATAACAGCATGACAGATGGGGATTTCAGCGCGTTCATGCACGACGAGGGATTCAAACATGGGAAAAGGCAGTTTAAGCTATTTACGTATTCAAGGCTTGAAGGGGAATTTAGGCTTTTAAAAAGAGAGGACAAGATCCTTTTGAAGCCGCCATTTAAGCTTAACTCCATAAATATCGAAAACCCACCTATATTTAGAGATAAGGCAAGGATAAAGTTTTTGTCGCCTGTTGTCACATACTCTACAATCGAAGATAAGGGTGTCAGATACACTTATTATTACTCGCCTTGGCATGATAACTTTTCAGAACTTTTATTGAAAAACCTATTAAAAAAGTATGAGGTAATTTACGGCGAGGAGGTAAAAGATCCACATTTTAAACTTTATCCAATTGGCAGAGAAAATGTGAAATATCAAAAGATCATAAAGTACAAAAATACCATCGTAAAAGGCTGGATGGGAATATATGATGTGGAGTGAAGCCCGGATCTTTTGAAGGTTGCCTACTACTCAGGACTTGGGGCAAAAAACTCTCAAGGTTTCGGCTGCTTTGAGATATTGTAAAGGGGGTGCGTATTGTGCTGGATGCAGTAAAGGATATAGGCGAAATGTCTATAAATGCCGGAAGGAAAAGCCTTTTAGACGTTTTAATAGAAGATCCAAATCAAAATGGATCGTATAAAAACATCATAGCCATTAATTTTACGGTCGATAGCGGTGATGTAAAGTACAAGGATGTGACGATAGAGGAGACAGACAGCCAAAAAATATCAAGGTA
Source organism: Thermoanaerobacterium aotearoense (assembly GCF_009905255.1). Taxonomy (NCBI): domain Bacteria; kingdom Bacillati; phylum Bacillota; class Clostridia; order Thermoanaerobacterales; family Thermoanaerobacteraceae; genus Thermoanaerobacterium; species Thermoanaerobacterium aotearoense. The sequence continues at coordinate 145,096 of NZ_CP047602.1, forward strand.
CTTGTACTCAAGCGCTGGTGGCAATGGCCCTGGCTATATGCCTGCCGCAAAGATTACAGAGCCTGACAAGACATTTAACGGCAAGATTTTAAGTTGGTTTAAAATCCTTACTAAAAAAGGATTAAACATCGATGAAGATGAAAGGCGATTTCTTGAAAATTTAAACAGCGCTATTCACGAAAATAAAGATGAAATATTGGGAGAAATCGTAAAGTTTAGAGGGGAATTTCCTAAAAAAGATGGACTTTTGCTTATGCTCAAATTTGTAGAAGGCAGTACATACAAGTACATCGGCGACATACCATTATTTAGGAAACTACTCATAGATACGGACAACGAAAAATACAATAAACTTTCAGCAAATGACAAAGTATGCTCAATATGCGGTGAGAAGAAGGATCTGGTGTTCGGCAAAGTTGACACATACGCTTTCTACACGATTGATAAAACAGGGTACATAGTCGGAGGGTTTGATGAGAAAAAATCGTGGAGAAACTTTCCTGTGTGCCCAGACTGCAGATTAAAGCTTGAAGAAGGCAAGAAGTACATAGAAAACAATTTGACGTTTAAGTTTTACGGGCTCAAATATCAACTGATACCTAAATTTCTAATAGGTGAAAGATTTGTAAAAGAGGAGATATTAGACATATTCAAAGAAACTTCAAAGCTTGTATCCTTAAAAGAATCAACGAAAAAAAGAGTCATAACCGATGAAGACGACATAATGTATTTTTTAAAAGATGCCGATGACTCAATTTCATTAAACTATCTATTCATAGAAAAGCAAAACTCTGCTGAAAGGATACTGCTTCTTATAGAAGACGTGTTTCCGTCGCATATTAGGGAGATTTTCAAGGCAAAAGACACAGTAGATGACATTTTTAATGAAAACTTCACTTTCAGAAATATACGCAATTTTTTGTCTAAGTCTGACATGAAGAAGCGAGACAGCGATCTTGACGGTTACTTTTTAGATTTGACAGACAGGATTTTCAGAGGCAGAAAAATTGACATAAACTTGATACTAAAATTTATAATGAAGCGGGTAAGAGATGAATTCATTCAGGACAAATACTATCAAAGCGCTATAAAAGATGGAATGATGGCAATTAAGTTTTTACAAAATTTAGGATTGGTGGAAATGGAGGTTAAAGCCATGGAGGAAAGGCCATTGTCAGATTTCTTTAAAAAGTACGATGAAAACTTTGAAACGCCTATCAAAAGAGGACTTGTGCTATTAGGTGCTCTTACAGAACTTCTTCTTAGAAAGCAGTACAAAGATAGAGGTGCAAAACCTTTCATGAAAAACCTAAAAAGTTTAAAAATGGATGAAAACGACATAAGAGGGCTTTTGCCAAAAGTGCAGAATAAGCTTGAGGAGTACGATTCATTTGACAAAGGCAAGAGGCTGCTGGCAAAAGAGGTATCAAATTATCTTCTTTTAGCGGGAAATAATTGGCACATGCCAGTAGATGAAATAAATTTCTACTTCGCCTGTGGATTAAACCTTGCAGACGAAATAGCATCTATAATCTATAGCAAAGGGGAGGAACAATGATGAGCAATGTGATAAAAAACCGCTCAGAAATACTTTTTCTTTATGATGTAAGCTTTGCAAATCCAAATGGAGATCCTGTAGATGAAAATAAGCCAAGGATCGACGAGGAGACAGGCATAAACATAGTAACAGACGTAAGGCTTAAAAGGACCATAAGAGATTACTTATCAGGATACAAAGGGATGGATGTATTTATCTTAGAGACGAGAGATGAAAGCGGGAAGCTGCGGACAAAAGATGATAGAATAAGCGATTTCGGGTCAAATGATGATATCGTCAATAAATGTATAGATGTGAGGCTTTTTGGAGCTACAACAGCAGTCAAGGATAAAACTATGACTTTGACAGGACCTGTTCAGTTTGGGTTTGGGCGGTCCCTTCACAAGGTCAACATGACTTACATAAAAGGCACAACTGTGATGCCGTCACAAAGCGGCAATGCCCAAGGAACATTTACAGAGAAATATATACTTCCATATTCACTTATCTCATTTTACGGCATTGTAAATGAAAATGCAGCTAAAAATCAAAACATACCGCTTACAGATGGCGATGTAGATTTGATGCTGGAAGCAATGTGGAATGGCACCAAAAACCTTATGTCCAATTCAAAGATGGGACACATGCCGAGATTTTTGCTTCAGGTCGTCATGAAAGAAGAAAATTATCAGATAGGTGAGTTAAACAAAAGGATAAAATTCACACATGATGTGGAAGACGAAGAATTGCGGGACATACAAGATGGAAAGATAGAGATAAAAGAATTGATCGAAAGCCTTAATGCAAACAAAGGCAAAATAGAAAAGTTGAGATACGCAGCAGATGAAAGGGCAGTTTTTGCAGTAGATGGTGTCGTATGTAATTTTGGCGATGTTGTAAAAGATTTTACTGTAGAAAAGTTAAGCTTTTAGGATAAATCAGTAAACATCTCAGGAAAAGATGATAATGAGGTTCTTGAGAAAGGAATGTATATAATGAAACTATTGATTTTTGACGTATACGGTGATTTTGGCCATTTTAAAAAATACTATACCACATCATCACCGCTTACCTTTTCGTTTCCTCCCCCACCGACTGTAAAGGGATTAATAGGTGCAATAGAGGGAATAGGAAAGGAAGATTATTTAAAAGTTTTAAGCTCTGACAAATGCAAACTGGCGGTGAGAATTTTAAAGCCGGTGAAAAAAATCAGGATGGGCCTCAACCTTATAAATACAAAGGATAATTTTTGGATTCCGTTTAAAAAGAAAAATCATGAAGCTCGAACGCAGGTAAAGATGGAGCTTTTAAAAGATCCTATGTACAGGATATATTTTCATCACACAGATGAAGACCTATTTGATGACATAGTCGAAAAAGTAAAGGGACACAAAAATGTGTACACAGTTTCTTTAGGGTTAAGCGAAATGATTGCAGATTATAGATTTGTGGGTGTAAAAGATGCTTTTGAAGTGGAAAATAAAGAGGTTTTTGTTTCTTCCGTTTTGCCATATAAGTATATTCTGGAAGATAAGATAGTCTTTGAAGATGGCAAAAAATACTTTAAAGAAAAGATTCCTGCTGATATGGACGAAGAAAGAATTGTATTGGATTATGCAGATGTTGTATATGAAGCAAATGGTAAAAGCATAAGATCGTACGTATCAAAAAGCTGGGTGATAGATGATGAAAACATCGTGCTTTTCTGAGCTTTATTCACACCCTGATAAATATTTGGAAGAACATTTGGCAAGGTGTGCAGATTTAGCAGAAAAGTTTTTAGATGAGGCCAAGTCTAATTTGATGGATGAGGAGTTGTTATCAAAGCTTGTCAGGATTGTGGCTTTATGCCATGATCTTGGCAAGTCTACAGGCTTTTTTCAAGAATACTTGTCTTCACAGGACGACAATAAGAAGAAAGAGCTGAAATCAAAGAAAGAGACACATCATTCGCTGATTTCGGCGGTTGTGGCTTATTTCGCTGTAAAACAGGAGGTAAGCGGATTAGATATCGATGATGATATTAAAATATTGCTTCCTTTTATATCGTATATAGCTGTAAAAAAGCATCACGGAAATCTAAATGATGCAGCTACAGAAGCTTCTTTAGAAGACAGAGACATAGAGATAATGAAATCTCAACTTCAAAGCATAGACGAGTCGAAGTTTAAGATATTAAGCGATAATTTAAAAAAAGCTGGTCTAAATATTGATCTCAATAAGACAACTGTAGCTAATAACATAGAAAATATAAAAAACGAGATGAGAAGCATAAGGCTATATTTAAGGAAGATAAAGCAAAGAGAGGATTTGACTTACTATATTCTCATAAATTATGTATTTTCACTTCTTATAGATGCAGACAAAAGTGAAGTCGTAGTCGGAGAAATTTCACCAGCTTATGTGGAATTGATGCCAGACGCAGTTGATAAATACAAATCACAGATTAGCTACAAAGATAACAGAATAAATCTATTAAGGGAAAATGCGTATAGAGAAGTAAATGAAAATGAAATAAACGTAGATGAAAGAATTTTATCCATAAACCTTCCTACAGGGCTTGGCAAGACTTTGACGTCCATTTCATTTGCTTTAAAGCTGAAAAGAAAGCTTTACGATGTATACAACAAAAATTTCAGGATTATCTATTCACTGCCATTTTTAAGCATAATAGAGCAGAATTATCAGGAATTTGAAAAGATATTAAAAACAAACGACATAAATGTTAATACAAGCGTATTGCTTAAACATCATCACCTTTCAGAAGTGAAATACAACGACAACGAGACGGAGCTTGACACAGAAAAGTCAAAGATAATGATTGAAGGCTGGAATTCAGAAATCATAGTTACGACATTTATACAGCTTTTTCACACACTTTTGTCTAACAGAAACAGCGCACTAAGAAAATTTCACAGAATAGCAAATTCCATAATAATACTTGATGAGATTCAGTCAATACCATTTTACTATTGGAAGCTTGTAAAAGAAATCTTAAAAGCAGTCGCCTATAAATTAAATTCATATATAATATTTGTTACGGCAACACAGCCTATGATATTTGAAGGTGACGAGATCAGGCAGCTTACAGACAAAAGAAAGTACTTCAGTCAAATGGAGAGAGTAGTGATAAAGCCAGTTTTACAGAAAGAAATGCATCTTGATGAGCTAATAGACATGTTTGATTTAAAGGATGGAAGAAGCTATCTTTTTATACTAAATACCATATCATCAGCAAGAGATTTTTACCGATTATTAAAAGAAAAGTTGTCGGATGAAGAAATAGTATACATGTCCACTCACGTAATACCGTATGAAAGACTTGAAAGGATAAACCTTTTAAAGAAAAATAACATAAAGTACGCTGTCACGACACAACTTGTAGAAGCTGGTGTAGACATAGACTTTGACGTCGTTGTGAGAGATTTAGCACCTTTGGATTCTATAAACCAATCAGCAGGTAGATGCAACAGAAATTGGGAGAGAAAGGGAGAAGTATATGTAGTATCGTTGATTGATGAAAATAATAGGAAATACGCTTCGAGGATTTACAATAAAGTCATGCTCAATATTACCGAAAGAATCTTGTCACAGCACGAATCAATATCAGAAAAAGATTTTTTAGACATCATAGATCAGTATTACAAAGAGGTATCTCAAAACCTTTCATCAAAAGAAGCAATTGACATTTTAGATGCTGTATTCAAATTAAAGTACGACAGTGATGATGATACGCCGAGCGTAAGCAATTTTAAACTTATTGATGATGAATACTACAAAGTAGACGTGTTTATAGAGTATAATGAAGAAGCAATTAACCTATGGCAAAGGTATATCGATCTTAAAAAAATAAAAAATTTGTATAAAAGGCGGAGCACATTTGATGAATTTAAAGCTGATTTCTATAAATACGTAATATCAATACCAGAAAAGACAGAGAACATGCCTGCAGAAGTAGAAGGATTCAAATATGTCAATGCCGATTCTTTAAAAGATTATTATGATGCTGAAACAGGGTTTAAGCCAAGTGGCGTATTAAGCATCTGGTAGATGTCGTCGATATCCAATAGTGCAAAAAATGCTGGACATCGACGACACTTTGCCATAACGAAAAGTTGAATTTTCGGCAATTTGTGGTATAATAAAGGCATAAGCTTTACAAAAGACACCTTTTATGCAAGATAAAAGTGTTGAATTTTCTGTGCTCTAACGCGTTTTTAGCCTACCTATAAGGAATTGAAACCTCCAACCCTTTGGCTTTGGCATTTATTTCACCTCAAGTTTTTAGCCTACCTATAAGGAATTGAAACAACAATTAAATGACTTTTACGAATTTAAAATATTCGAGTTTTTAGCCTACCTATAAGGAATTGAAACTTATTTTCAAGATACAAAGCCATGCATAATACAGAGTTTTTAGCCTACCTATAAGGAATTGAAACTTTTATATATTTTGAAACTTTTTTATTATTTGCATCGTTTTTAGCCTACCTATAAGGAATTGAAACATCCTCTTTTACAATTTCTTTATCTGCATCTGCAATGTTTTTAGCCTACCTATAAGGAATTGAAACGTGGACCTCTGTATAATGCCAAAGGAGCTAAAATACCGTTTTTAGCCTACCTATAAGGAATTGAAACGCTTTTTATCGATGTTTGTACATTATCTGCCAATATGTTTTTAGCCTACCTATAAGGAATTGAAACTACATATCTTGTAAAATATAATAAATTGGATGGAACGTTTTTAGCCTACCTATAAGGAATTGAAACTTAGAAAGGTATTCTTGAGCAAGCTTCCATGTTTTTGTTTTTAGCCTACCTATAAGGAATTGAAACACCTAATAAAGCTCGGCTTTGCGCCGAGCCTACTATGTTTTTAGCCTACCTATAAGGAATTGAAACAAGCTTACAATCTTTCGCTAATAAATCCTAATTTTGCGTTTTTAGCCTACCTATAAGGAATTGAAACATAAATGTTTTTGAAAGTGATTCTTTTAATATTTCTTCGTTTTTAGCCTACCTATAAGGAATTGAAACATATTGGTAGTGAATTTCCTGCTGTTGTTCAGTTAGCGTTTTTAGCCTACCTATAAGGAATTGAAACGAATACTTTATAGGAAAATTAGCAATAACATATCTAGTTTTTAGCCTACCTATAAGGAATTGAAACTGGAATCATAGACACTTACAATTTTTTGAGCATAATTTGGGTTTTTAGCCTACCTATAAGGAATTGAAACACTACAAATGCTATATATTCTCCAAATTCCTCATTGTGTTTTTAGCCTACCTATAAGGAATTGAAACCGAAATATCAAGTACCCGGAGTAAGCGAAGTATTCGTTTTTAGCCTACCTATAAGGAATTGAAACATATATTAAAGTGGAGGAGAATATGAATTGTTGGAATGTTTTTAGCCTACCTATAAGGAATTGAAACTAGACTGGAATTCTCAGTTTGCAGGGATACAGACGGTTTTTAGCCTACCTATAAGGAATTGAAACATGAAAATGTCCCAGATGTAGAAGGTATAATTTACCAGTTTTTAGCCTACCTATAAGGAATTGAAACACATTATCAAGGTCAATGGCAATTTCTTTAAAAGCATGTTTTTAGCCTACCTATAAGGAATTGAAACTTTCTCCTACTTCGTTTGTAGTTTCAACTAGTCTTGTTTTTAGCCTACCTATAAGGAATTGAAACAAAATATAAATTTAATGAATTGTATGACAATTTAGAGTTTTTAGCCTACCTATAAGGAATTGAAACACAAGTTCTATTCTTGTATTAAATTCATCATTTGTAGTTTTTAGCCTACCTATAAGGAATTGAAACACATTATTTGACCTGTGCTATTTTTTATAATAAAGGGTTTTTAGCCTACCTATAAGGAATTGAAACTTTATGAGGAACTGTAACAACTGCGTCTGCTGCCTGAGTTTTTAGCCTACCTATAAGGAATTGAAACAAGGACTTTGCGTATTGTCTACATTAAACTTCTTGTCTGTTTTTAGCCTACCTATAAGGAATTGAAACAGTGCAAAAAGCAGTTCAAGGCCTTGCAACAGATATGTTTTTAGCCTACCTATAAGGAATTGAAACTTTAATTTCTTTGCTAATTTATCACGTTTTTGAAGTTTGTTTTTAGCCTACCTATAAGGAATTGAAACGCTTAAAACAAAACAAGGAGTGACACAACAACAACTGTTTTTAGCCTACCTATAAGGAATTGAAACATTTGTAGACAGTGCGGAAATTTAGTTCCAGAGAAGTTTTTAGCCTACCTATAAGGAATTGAAACCGCTTAATTATCCTGATATAACACAAGTGACGACGGTTTTTAGCCTACCTATAAGGAATTGAAACTTGGGATGCTATCGCTAACCAATATCGGAAATTGAGAGTTTTTAGCCTACCTATAAGGAATTGAAACCTATTTTTGCTTTGCCTCGCTTAAGCAGTTTCCTTGGTTTTTAGCCTACCTATAAGGAATTGAAACTAATGCAATTAAAACAATTAAGTTAAATTAAAATTAGTTTTTAGCCTACCTATAAGGAATTGAAACAAAGAAATAAATAAGCAAAAGTATAAAAAAAGAAAAAGTTTTTAGCCTACCTATAAGGAATTGAAACTTAGATATTTGGGAAAGTCAAAAATTTATAAGGTTAGTTTTTAGCCTACCTATAAGGAATTGAAACAAAATAAACAAAAAAATAAAGCAGGCTTAACCTGGTTTTTAGCCTACCTATAAGGAATTGAAACATAACTCCTTTCCTTAACTCTATATATATAATAACATAGTTTTTAGCCTACCTATAAGGAATTGAAACTTGACTGAGAAGTTTCCTTTTAGTTTGCCTTGGGATGTGTTTTTAGCCTACCTATAAGGAATTGAAACAATGTACTATCTGCTTTATCCCAACTATTCATTGGGTGTTTTTAGCCTACCTATAAGGAATTGAAACTGACTATGGATGAGAAAGCAAATATAATTCTTGAACAGTTTTTAGCCTACCTATAAGGAATTGAAACTGGTAAAGTTACAGCAATAAATGGTTCAAATATTACTCGTTTTTAGCCTACCTATAAGGAATTGAAACCTTGTATTTTGTAATTTCACAAAGTACATATCATATTGTTTTTAGCCTACCTATAAGGAATTGAAACATTACAAAATTTATTGAATTTGCAATACTTGGACCAGTTTTTAGCCTACCTATAAGGAATTGAAACGTTAATCAAGCTATTCCATATATCCTCTGCACCTTGGGTTTTTAGCCTACCTATAAGGAATTGAAACTTGTTTTATCTATGCTGCCTTTTGCCTTTACTAATTTTGTTTTTAGCCTACCTATAAGGAATTGAAACATGGTTTGCCTAATATGTTTATCCATTCTCTTAAAGTTTTTAGCCTACCTATAAGGAATTGAAACTTTGGATAAATTGCTATGAAAGGTTTATTGACATCATGTTTTTAGCCTACCTATAAGGAATTGAAACCAAATATGACATTATTCGTAGCACAAAACAATACGGGTTTTTAGCCTACCTATAAGGAATTGAAACTTGAAACTTAGCCAATATTCCATCTTAAGCACCTCCAGTTTTTAGCCTACCTATAAGGAATTGAAACCTTATAAACAAATTCGGTTATAAAGTGTATGGCAAGTTTTTAGCCTACCTATAAGGAATTGAAACTTCATAATAATGTTAATATTGGTAGTGAATTTTCTGCGTTTTTAGCCTACCTATAAGGAATTGAAACTTTTTATTTCACCTCCATATTCTTGAGTTTTTCTAAGTTTTTAGCCTACCTATAAGGAATTGAAACTGGATTAGAAATCTTAATAAAGAAGGTAAATCTGCTGTTTTTAGCCTACCTATAAGGAATTGAAACGGAGGGATTCTTATGTTTAGAAATAAATACAAATTAATGGTATCTATCAGTATAATTGTATTGTTTTTATTCGTAAATGTATATGCTGTACCGTATATAAAGTTAGTAATAAACGGACAGCAAGTCAATACAGATGTACCGCCACAAATAGTAAATGGTACAACATTAGTACCAATACGTGTAATATCCGAAAGTTTAGGTGCTAAAGTTGACTGGGATGGAAACACCCAAACTGTCAGTGTAACAATGCCGAGAGAAACTTTAGAAGCTCACACAGTAGATACCTTTTGGGAAGCGTGTGAATCAGATACCGTCACAGAACCTATAATAGACGATTCTGTAACACCAGAATTTAAAGCTGTTTTACAAAAAGCTTTGGCACTTCTTAAAGAAAAAGATAATACTACGTATAAGTTTGTTTGTGTATACATTCCAAGAATAGCTGTACAACAATACAAAGATAACATTGTTGGTTCTTGGGTAGATTATACAACACACAACGTATATTTTAATTCTACTAATATAAACCGAATAACCTCAGGAGGAACATGGGGCATTGAGTATGTCGCAATAACACTGGCTCATGAAGCATATCATGAAAGCACATTCTGTTCTGGAAGTAGTATATCTATTTATAGTGATGTTAATGAAGACGAAATTCAAGCGTATGCTTTTGAATATGCTGTAGCAAAACACCTCGGTGTTAGCTCTGACCTACAGAATTGGGTTAAACAACAGATAACCTCCTTAATTAATTAGGAGGTTATCTGCTTACGTTTAGATAAAGTATTCCAGTCTGGAATGTTAACCCCATGTGCCTTTTTAACGTTTATAATTTGTTGCAATAAGTCCCAAGCTCGTAGCTTTTAGCCTATATTGAGACTACAATTGTTAAAAGAGGTGTGATGCCACATTTACCAGAAAAGTTTATTTCTCACTTAGAAAAAGGCGATTTAAAAAAGTTAAAATAATACTCGTTTTTAGCCTATTTCTATGGGGAAAGATTTTCGTGGCTTCCTGGTCGAATTTCCAGAAAATAAAGGCAAAATTATGTAAATTTCATTCAATCAGGTGGAGAAAGTAATATGGCGAATTAGAGAATACTTATGAAGGTGATTTTATGTATGAAGAAGTCACAGGTTCATTGATGCAAAGTTATAATATTTGCAAAAGGCAGGTGTGGCTTATGGCCCACCAGATAATTCCTGATCAAGAGCATCCATACATTGAGATGGGACGCTTGATAGATGATATGTCTTATGACAGGGACAGAAAGAAGATAAATTTTGAGAATGTCGTCATAGATCTTGTGAGAAATGACAATGGCAATTTGTTAGTTGGAGAGGTGAAGAAAAGCTCAAAAGCCATAGGCAGTGCCAGACTTCAGCTTCTTTTTTATTTGTACAAATTGAAGCAAAACGGTATTGAGGCAAAGGGACAGCTATTTTTCCCTGAGGAAAGAAAAAAGATTGATGTGCGTCTTACCAGTGAGTCGGAGGCAGAAGTTGTCAGCGCTATAAATGAAATAAACGATATTATAAACATGGATAAGGCGCCGGCTTTTGAAAAGATACCTTACTGCAAAAATTGTGGATATAAGGAGTTTTGCTTATCATGAAAAAGCCTGTTTACATTTTTTCAGACGGTGAATTGCATAGAAAAGACAACACATTGTATTTTGAAGGAGAAAGCGGCAGGAAGTTTATCCCTGTTGAAAACACTTCTGAAATAATGATTTTTGGTGAGGTCAGCCTCAACAAAAGATTCCTTGAGTTTATCTCACAATCGGAGATAATACTTCACTTCTTCAATCATTACGGCTATTACGTAGGGTCATTTTATCCGAGAGAGCATTTAAACTCTGGCTACATGATATTAAAGCAAGCAGAAAATTACATAGACGAGAAGAAACGTCTATATATAGCGCAAAAATTTGTAGAAGGCGCATATAGGAATATTCGTCAAGTTTTGAAGTACTATCAAAACCGCGGCAAAAATCTGGACGATATTATTTACGCCATAGAAAGATTGGGGGATCTGATAGCTGGAACATCTAATGTAAATGAACTTATGGCTATTGAAGGGAATATAAGGGAGTATTACTATAAATCATTTGATGAGATATTAGGAAATTGTGACTTTGAGTTTGATGCAAGAAGTAGAAGACCGCCCAAAAATTCTCTAAATGTCCTTATAAGTTTTGGAAATTCTCTTATGTACACAACAGTATTAAGCGAAATTTATAAGACACATTTGGATCCAAGGATAGGGTATTTGCACTCTACAAATTTTCGGAGATTTACGCTAAACTTAGACGTTTCAGAGATATTCAAACCTATTATTGTCGATAGAGTCATATTCACAGTTGTAGGCAAGAATATCATCAAAAAAGATGATTTTGATGAAGATGCAGAGGGGCTTTTACTTAAAGATAAGGGGAAGATGGCATTCATAGAAGAATACGAGAATAAACTTAAGACCACGATAAATCATAGGTCATTAGGCAATAGCGTTTCATACCGCAGGCTCATACGGCTTGAGCTTTATAAGCTGGAAAAGCATCTTATGGGAGAAGAAGAATATAATCCATTTGTTGCACAATGGTAAGGTGATACAATGTTTATAATATTAGTCTATGATGTAAATGAGAAAAGGGTAAATAAGGTTTTAAAGACATGCAGGAAGTACCTTAATTGGGTGCAAAATTCAGTGTTGGAAGGCGAAATATCTGATGCAAATTTTAAAAAGTTAAAGAGTGAGATCTCAAGGATAATCAATAAAGATGAGGATTCAGTCATTATATATATTTTGCGAACTACTAAGTATTCTGATAGGGAAATAATAGGCCTTGAAAAAGGTGGGGAAAGTTTGTTTGTATGAGATGATAAGATTTTTCCGGCCATATAAAGAGATATTTTGGATTTTCTATTGAATTTGTTGTATAATTTTTTTATGAAACGTATGGGAGGCGGACTGATGGAAAGTGGCAGCCATATTTATGAAATGTCTTAAAATCGATAACGGCTTACATTGTATCAGGACTTTACGGGAATGAACCAATATATGAATCGCTGCTTGACAGGATAATAAAAAGCAAAGGAAACGTGGCTAATGTCGATGAAAGTGATGATGTAGCAAAAATCTTATTTGAGATGCCTGTGGCTGTTGGATCTTTTGTAGATGGCAAGAAATTAAAAGACATAGAATGGCCTCATAGTTGTCTTGTGGTTGGAATAAAAAGAGGCGGGAAGGAGATAATACCCAAAGGAAATACAAAGATACTGGCTGGTGATTATATAGTGTTGCTTGGCAATGAAAAAGATGTTGTAGACATAAAAAACAATATAAGGAAGATGACTGAAATATAGATATGAAAAAAGTCAATTGGATTTTCAAAAAGTCTATTGACTTTTTTGTTTTGCGGCGATATAATTATTTAGCATACGAAATATTTGTGTACAAAATATACGGTTTTGAAATGTTGAAAGAAGGTGAAGAATTTTTGAAGGAGTACAACGAAAGAATAGATGTTTTAAAGACTTTAAAGTCAATAATGAATATGATTCACCGTAACATGGAAAGCGAGTTTAAGGATCTTAAGATAACAGGACCTCAAGGCATGATCATTGGAATCCTTATGCACCATGGAGAGATGAAGATAAGCGATTTAAGCGATAAGATGGGGCTATCAAGCAGCACTGTCTCAGGCATAGTAGACAGGCTGGAGAAACAAGGCATGGTAAAGAGAATAAGAAGCAGCGATGACAGGAGGGTTGTCTATGTGAAGGTAGACGAGGATTTCAAAAAGAGGTCTAAAGAAAGCTTCAAGAATATTTACGAAAGATTTGAAACGATAATGAGCAAAGCGACGGATGAGGAGATTGCTGACATTGTAAAGGGGCTTAACACCCTTAAGAAATTGATTGAATCAAGCAGTGGTCAAAGTAGTGATAATTTCAAGAAAGGTGGTTTTGATGGATGCTAAAATTACGGAAATATTTTAAGCCATACATCTTTATAACTATTGTTGCCATACTATTTATATTTGTTCAGGCAATGAGCGACTTGTCGCTTCCTGACTACATGTCAAATATAGTGAATCAAGGCATACAGCAGGGAGGCATTGTCAATGCTGTGCCGGATGCCGTAAGAAAAAGCACTATGGACAAACTGACATTGTTTATGAATGACAGCGATAAAAACAATGTGCTAAATGATTATGCTTTAGTTGACAAAAATAGCTCAGATTACGACAAGTACGTAAAGACATATCCTGATTTAAAGAAAGAGCCCATATACGTACTAAAGAACATAGATAAGACGGAGATAGACAAGATAAACCTTCCAATGGGCAAGGCGTTTTTGGCTGTATCAGGTGTTGAGAAGATGAAGTCAAGCGCAAAAGGCGGATTTATCACATTTAACAACATGAAGATACCGGCAAATGCCGATCTGTTTGCGCTATTTGCAAAGCTTCCTGAATCAGAGAGACAAAAGATAACTGATAGCATGAATGAGAAGTTTACTTCCCTTGGGGATAACATGGTTATACAGGCTGCTACTCAATCCTTAAAATCGGAGTACAAGGCATTAGGAGTGAATACTGACAAGATTCAGACAAACTACATTCTTTCGACAGGGCTTATAATGCTGCTGATTACTCTTTTAAGCGCTGCATGTTCTATAATGGTGGGATTTTTAGGTTCCAGAGTTGCCGCTGGTTTTTCAAGGGATATAAGGAAGAAGCTTTTTACAAGAGTTGAGAGCTTTTCAAATGAAGAATTCGACAAGTTTTCCACAGCGTCTTTGATAACAAGGACCACAAACGACATAACACAGATCCAGATGCTTATCGTCTTTATGATAAGGATGATATTCTACGCTCCTATGATAGGCATAGGCGGTGTCATAAGAGCCGTTGGCAAAAGCTCGTCCATGTCGTGGATAATAGCGTTGGCAGTCATAGTGCTTTTGGGTTTGGTTTCTACCGTATTTTCTATTGCACTGCCTAAATTCAAGTCTGTGCAGAAATTGGTAGATAGGCTAAACCTTGTGGCTCGCGAAAATCTGGCTGGCATGATGGTCATAAGGGCTTTCAACACTCAAGAATTTGAAGAAAACAGGTTTGACAAGGCGAATCGCGACATCACAAACACGATGCTTTTCATAAACCGCGTAATGATTACCATGTTCCCAGTCATGATGCTTATAATGAACGGCATAACCCTTCTCATCGTATGGGTAGGTGCTCATGATATTGCCAATTCGTCAATGCAGGTTGGCGACATGATGGCGTTTATGCAGTATGCTATACAGATAATATTTGCTTTCCTCATGATGTCTATGATGTTTATAATGATACCGAGGGCATCTGTATCAGCATCCCGTATAGCTGAAGTGTTGGAGACAGAGCCTACTGTTGTAGATCCTAAGGAAAGCAAGAAGTTTGATGATACTCAAAAAGGCGTCGTTGAGTTTAGAAATGTTTCGTACAAGTACCATGGAGCAGAAGAATACGCCATATCAAATATATCTTTTAAAGCAGAGCCTGGGAAGACTACAGCTATAATCGGTTCTACCGGTGCTGGAAAGTCTACTCTCATAAATTTGATACCGAGATTTTACGACGCTACAGAAGGGCAAGTTTTAGTAGACGGTGTAGATGTAAGGGATGTGAAGCAGCACGATTTAAGGGAAAAAATCGGCTACGTGCCTCAGAAGATTTCCCTTTTTAAAGGTACTGTCATGTCAAACATAAAATTTGGCAATGAAAATGCTACAGATGAAGAAGTTAAAAGGGCTGCAGAAGTGGCTCAGGCGGCAGAGTTTATAGAAAAGCTTCCAAATGGCTATGACAGCGAAATATCGCAGGACGCTACAAATATTTCGGGTGGGCAGAAGCAGAGGCTATCTATCGCAAGAGCACTTGTCAAAAAACCTGAGATATATATATTTGACGACAGCTTTTCAGCGCTTGATTTCAAGACAGATAGAGCTTTGAGAAAGGCTTTAAAGGAGTACACAGGAAATAGCACTGTCATAATAGTTGCACAGCGCATATCCACTATAATGAATGCAGATCAGATCATAGTTTTAGATGATGGCAAAATAGCTGGAATAGGCACCCACGAGGAGCTTATGAAAACTTGCGAGACGTACAGAGAGATCGCTTATTCGCAGCTTTCAAAGGAGGAATTGGCATAATGGATGGAAGAAACGCAAATACTCCAAGGCGGCCTGTCATGAGAAGACATGGCCCTATGGGCGGCCACGGTCCTATGGTGGGCGGTGAGAAAGCCAACGATTTTAAAGGTACAATGAAGAAATTGATGAAGTATCTTGGCGAATACAAGCTTTCCATATTTCTGGTCGTTCTCTTTGCGGCAGGAAGTGCAGCACTGTCTATAGCTGGACCTAAGATACTCAGCAAGGCTATAACGAAGCTTTACGAAGGTGTCATGGCAAAGATAGCAGGTACAGGCAATATTGACTTTGACTACATCGGCAGGATAATCCTCTTGCTTATAGGGCTGTACCTTTTAAGCTCAGGTTTGGGCTATATACAAGGCTGGATAATGACAAATGTAGCCATGAAGGTTACGTACAAATTTAGGCGTGACATAATGGAGAAGATAAACCGTATGCCGCTTAAATACTTTGACGGCACAAATCACGGTGAGATATTATCTCGTATTACAAATGATGTTGATACAATAAGCCAGACATTAAACCAGAGCATAACGCAGATCATCACGTCTGTCACATCGGTAATCGGTGCTTTAATAATGATGCTTACCATAAGCGTAGAGATGACAGGTGTCACATTTTTGATGATACCTGTATCTATGGGCATCATCGCCCTTATCGTCCGCTTCTCGCAAAAGTACTTTAGAGAACAGCAGGACTACCTTGGCCACGTGAATGGTCACGTGGAGGAAATGTACGGCGGCCATGTTGTCATGAAGGCATTTAACTATGAAGAAAGAAGCGTAAAGAAATTTGATGAGTACAACAATGAGCTTTACAATGTGGCATGGAAATCTCAGTTTTTGACAGGTCTTATGATGCCTATTATGAACTCTGTAAGCAACTTAGGGTATGTAGGTGTCGTGGTATTGGGAAGTTACCTTGTAATAAATGGCACTATACAAGTAGGCGATATACAGGCTTTCATTCAGTACGTAAGGTCATTTACTCAGCCTTTGGCGCAGATAGCGAATATATCCAATATACTTCAACAGACGGCTGCATGTGCCGAAAGGGTGTTTGAATTCTTAGACGAGGAAGAAGAAGTGCCTGAAACAGAGCATCCTGTGAAACTTGAAAATGTGGAAGGCCATGTGCAGTTTGACCATGTGCACTTTGGATATAGACCTGACAAGATAATAATAAATGACTTCTCAGCCGATATTAAGCCGGGTCAAAAAGTAGCCATAGTGGGACCAACAGGTGCTGGCAAGACTACGATGGTAAAACTCTTGATGAGGTTTTACGATGTAAATGCAGGAAGGATATTGATAGATGGATATGACATAAGGGAATTTACCAGAAGCGATTTAAGGTCATTGTTTGGCATGGTGCTGCAGGATACTTGGCTTTACAATGGCACCATAATGGACAATATAAGGTATGGAAAACTTGATGCTACAGATGAGGAAGTCATAAAAGCCGCAAAGGCGGCACACGTAGATCACTTCGTCCACACGCTGCCAGACGGATACAACATGGTTTTAAACGAAGAAGCATCCAATGTATCGCAAGGACAGAAACAGCTTATAACTATAGCAAGAGCCATACTTAAAGATCCTAAGATACTGATACTGGACGAAGCCACCAGCTCCGTCGATACTCGTACAGAAATACTAATACAGAAGGCTATGGATAACCTTATGAAAAACCGCACAAGTTTCATCATCGCCCACAGGCTTTCTACAATTAGAGATGCGGATCTCATACTTGTCATGGATCACGGTGACATTGTAGAGCAAGGCACCCACAAAGAGCTTCTTGCCAAAGGCGGATTTTACGCTAAGCTTTACAACAGCCAGTTTGAAGACCAAGAAGTTGCAAGCTAAAAAAAGGAACTTCCTAAATGGAAGTTCCTTTTTTAGTTATCTAAAATCGTCTAAGTATTTTTCTGCCATCATCGGGTCCAATTTAGCGTCTACCAATGGCGGGCCATCCTTCAAAAAGCTTACATTATCTATATACGTAGGCTTTTCCACCTTGTATATTATACCTATCGGTATCCTGTCGCCCCATTCATCAGCCACTTTGAAGGCATTGTCTAAGTCGGTGTAGTCATAGTCGTCTGGGAGCTCATACACCCTGTCATTGTACCATTTAAATGTATTTACCTTGTTAAATGTGACACATGGCTGGAATATGTCTAAAAGGGCGTAGCCGTCGTACATTATGGCTTCTTTCATCATCTTCTTAAGATGCTCATGATTTCCAGAAAAGCTTCTTGCTACAAATCCAGCTCCCATTGTGAGGGCAAGCTTTATTGGCTTTACAGGATCTAAGATTACGCCATCAAACTGCAAACTTGTCTTTTGACCTTTTGCCGTCGTAGGAGATGCCTGGCCTTTTGTCAAGCCGTATATCTGGTTGTCATGGACAAAGTGGGCAATGTTAGCATTTCTCCTTATTGCGTGTATAAAGTGGTTTCCGCCTTCACCGTACGTATCGCCATCTCCAGAGTCTATAATCACTTTAAGGTCTTTATTGGCTATATTTATGGCTGTTGCAGGAGGCAAAGCCCTTCCGTGAAGTCCGTTAAATCCATTTACGTTTATATAGTGAGGCATCTTTGCAGCTTGCCCTATTCCCGATGCTATCACAACTTGATGTGGCTTCAGGCCAAGCTCAGTAAGGGCATCCTTTAAAGCGTTAAGTATGCCGAAGTTTCCACATCCAGGGCACCACGCCGTTTCATAAGTTTCAAATGCGGTGTTCATAAAATCATCCCTTTCTCAATTTAATACAAGCTTGACGCTTTTGTCATTTCTCTTACTCTTTCGTAGATGTACCTTGAGCTCATCATGCGGCCGTCGTATTTAAGTATGTGCTCATCTGCCTTTATAAGGGCGTTTTCTCTCATAAGGCTGTCAAGCTGGGCTGTGGCATTTTGCTCAACATCTATTATCATCTTTGCAAATTTTCCGTATTTTTTTATAAGCTTTGTAGGAAATGGCCATATATCGCCGAATGACAATGCTCCTATTGACATTCCGTCCTTTAAAAGCATGTCTACAGCTTCTTTTACAGGGCCGTACGTTGAGCCCCAGCAGGTTATAAGGATATCCGGATTTTCAGCGCCAATGAATAGAGGCTCTTGAATTTCTTCCTTTAACAGCTTAAATTTTTTCATCCTCTTATTTACCATCTTTACCCTTACATCCTGCGACTCTGTGATATGGCCGAATTCATCGTGCTCATCGCTATCTATAAGGACTGTAGCGCCCTCTACTTTGCCTGGTATTATCCTTGGCGATATGCCGCTTTCCGTCAGTTTATACCGCTTATACACGCCATTTTCCAATGCTTCATGGCCTGATATATGTCTTTCTATTGTCACCTTAGTGAAATCAAAAGGTTTTACAGTCACACCAGAGTCTGCCAGATATTGGTCGCTTACAAGTATGACAGGTATCTGGTACTTGTCTGCTATGTTAAATGCCCTTGCAGTCTGATAAAAGGCATCTTCAGGGCTTCTTAAAGATATCACCATCTTTGGAAACTCCCCATGGCCTGAATGAATTATGAACCTTAAATCCCCTTGCTCCGTCCTTGTCGGGAAACCTGTGGCAGGGCCCGGCCTTTGAACCTCTGTTATGACGATAGGAATTTCTGTTATTCCTGCTAAGCTTATGCCTTCCACCATCAGTGCAAATCCTCCACCTGAGCTTCCTGTCATGGCTCTTACTCCTGCGTAGGATGCTCCCAACGCCATGTTTATGGCGGATATCTCATCTTCTACTTGCTCGACCACTATTCCCGCATCATGAGATTTTTTGGCGATGTAGGTCATGACGCTCGTGGATGGCGTCATAGGATAGCCTGAGTAAAATTTTACTCCTGCAGCTATAGCTCCCAATGCGATAGCTTCATTGCCGCTTATGTAGATGTTGTCATCCTTTTTTCCAAGTGGCACGTTGAAAATCTGCTTTGCCATGTTGTAGCCAGTGTCGATAGCCTTTATATTCGCATTAAGCACATCGCCTTTGAATTCATCATCTAATACTGTGTGAGATACATCCAATGGAATGCCAAACAGTTTAAGCAGCACGCCTACGGCAGCAGTTCCTGCAACGCGGGGATTTCCGCACTCTTTTGCAACTGCTTTAAAATCAAATGAAAGGTATGCGCTGTCATCTGAAATAGATTTGTCTAAAATGAGTTTTCCGGAAGTTTTCAAACTTTTAGCGTGCAAATTTACAGTGTCTTCATCGAGAGCGATTATGGCATTGAATTTCTCATCATGTGAATAAATCGGTTTGTCGCCGAATCTGACTTGAATGAAATTGTGACCGCCTCTTACACGCGACATATAATCTTTCGTGGAAAATACGTATAAGCCGCATCTTTTCAAGGTTTTTTCGATTATGTACGACAAGGTGTCTATACCCTGACCTGCGGCACCTCCGATTAATACGTTGTAGTCCATACATTAGTCCCCCTTATTTACAATATCTTGTAATTCAATTATACCACTACCGATAATCATTATCAATAAAAATGGAATATTATCTTTAAATAAATACATTTTACAGATGAAAATGGCTAAGACAATTCGCCTGTGACTATTCTATGAGTTATCCACATGTAAATGTGCATATGTGGATAAGTCCTGTGTTAAAAAGTATCATTTAAAATGTACTATTTTTAGACAAAAAACGACTATAAAGGTCATTTAAAAAAAGTTGCTCACATTTTATATGTTGATAAGTCTTGAAAACAGACTTTCTGCAAATTGCCATAGAAAAAGGATTTTGATTGTTATATAATATTAGAGGACTTATGAAATTTGGAAGGGGGTAGCCCCGCTTTTGGGTATTTTATGAGGTTTTGTTCACTTAGATCTGGAAGCAGCGGAAATGCTGCATATATAGGATATAAAGATGTACATATACTTGTGGATGCAGGTTTAAGCGGCAGCACAATAGAAAAAAGCCTTCTAAACATAGATGTAGATCCGCATGATATCTCAGCGATTTTGATAACGCATGAGCACAACGACCACATAAAAGGCGCAGGCATATTGTCCAGAAGGTACGACATTCCCATATATGCCAATGAGGCAACATGGGTTTCTATGGAAGGCCTCATAGGGGAAATTGAGCCACACAACAAGCGATTTTTCAAGACAGGTGAAGACTTCACATTGGGCGATGTAAAAATACGGCCATTTAAGAAATCTCACGATGCGTCAGAGCCTGTAGGTTTCTCGTTTTTTTGCGGTCAGAATAAAGCCACCATCGCTACAGATTTAGGCTATATAAGTAGAGG
Source organism: Thermoanaerobacterium aotearoense (assembly GCF_009905255.1). Classification (NCBI taxonomy): domain Bacteria; kingdom Bacillati; phylum Bacillota; class Clostridia; order Thermoanaerobacterales; family Thermoanaerobacteraceae; genus Thermoanaerobacterium; species Thermoanaerobacterium aotearoense. The sequence goes on from NZ_CP047602.1 coordinate 166,044, forward strand.
TGTTGCTGCGAACATAATGGATTCCGACGTAGTGCTGTTAGAATCCAACCACGACGTGGACATGCTGATAAACGGCACGTACCCATGGCCTTTAAAGAAAAGGATACTTTCGCCCCATGGACATCTTTCCAATAAAGATGCGGCAGAGGCCATAAAGAAGTTTATAAAGCTTAAAGCGGTAGGCAAAATCTACTTAGGACACCTAAGCCAAAACAACAACAAACCAGAGATAGCGTACAAGACGGTTGTAGACGCGCTTAGAGAAGAAGGAATAGACTACGAGATAAATATGGCTTTGCGGTATGAAGAAAGCGACATTGTGGAAATATAACAGGGCCTTATGGCCCTGTTCCTATTGACTCTATCTTCCAAGGTGAGTCTTTTGTGGACTTTGATACTATGAAGAAGAATGTATTTCTTCCGCTTCTTATAGAAACATTGTCTTCACTTTTTAACGCAATGTTTACTGTCACTTTATACTCTTTGCTTTCATAGATGTTTCTATTCTTTACAGGCACGTAGCTTGTGTTTTCATCTATACTTAATACAGTTGCAGATTTTGTATTTAGCTCCATGCTGTTTGACTCAAAATCTGTATTGTAAAGGATGCCTGCAGGCCTATTGACGTAAAGCATATCGTGCAGCACATCTATAGATAAAGTTGAATATATTAAGCCTTTGTCGCCTTTGTTTATCCCATTGAAATAAGCGTATATTAGCTCTTCAGGTGTAAGCTTGTCTACCGCTGGTGATGATAACTCTTTCAAGAAACCATGGGATGCGACCCAGTCTATCCATGGTCTTTCTGTAAGCGTCTCAATGTAATTTTTCTTAAGCGAAAGAGGCGTTGACGCGTTGAATTCAAGCCATGCACCTATTATATTTTCACCGTCCCTTAAAATGACAGCATTGACAGGGTATGTGTACTTGCTGCTTTCACCCTGCCCAGGAAGCTTTTCATTCAACCTGTAAATCACAGCTTTTACTGTCTTGCCTTTGTACTTTTCTATATTATACCCGATGTCTCTCGACAAGAAATTCACTTCAGTCCAATAAAGTCCAATAGGCATAGATGTGCTTTGGATCTTCCAATCCGATGGTATCGTCACATCAAAGTAAGGAGACTCTTTCTCAGGGCTAAAGCCGTATTTAAGCAAAAACTTCATATCATCATTATAAACATTAAATTGGCCGCCAGAACAAGCAGTCAAAAATATCGTCAAGGCAATACACACAAAAATCAAAAATTTTTTCAACTTCATCTCCCCTTTAAAACATTTACTTATATTATATAACAAAATAAATGCTAATTCGTTACAAAATTATAAATTTTTTAAGGCACATTTATGTCCAAAAGTTAATTTGCACTTGATTTTTTTAAAAAGCTGTGATAAAATGTTCACAATATACGGATATATGTGCACCATATAGATACATAATTGAAAGGGGGCGGAACCTTGCAGGAAGAAAGCAAATTTTACATCATAAGGGAAGAAGTGCTGTCTGAAGCACTGAAAAAGACCATCTTGGCGAAAGAGCTTTTGGAGACAGGTCAGGCTAAGACCATAAACGAGGCAGTGAAAAAAGCTGGCTTATCCAGAAGTGCATTTTATAAGTACAAAAACTATATTTTCCCTTATTCCAAATTTTCTAAAGGGAAGATAGTGACGCTGTCCCTTTTGTTGGAGCACATGCCTGGGATACTGTCGTCAATATTGGATGTAATCGCCATGATGAAGGGCAATGTCATAACTATAAACCAAAGTATGCCGTCCCTTGGCGTTGCAAGTGTCTCTATATCCATAGATACTCAGTACATGGTAAAAGGCATCGAGGAGCTCATAGAGAAAATAGAAGAAGAGCACGGTGTCAGAAAAGTAGAGATTCTTGGTGAATAAAATATTATTTTAGAGAGGAAGGAATTTGCTGTGAAGATAGGTTTAATGGGGCTTGGAACTGTTGGATCAGGTGTTGTTCACCTGATAGAAGAAAATGGGGATGCCATTGAGAAAAAGATTGGCCAGAAAATCGAGATTAAAAAGATACTTGTGAAAGATCCAGAGAAGAAAAGGATCAAAGAGGCACAAGGCAAAATAACCATAAATCCCTACGACATCTTAGACGATCCAGAGATAGATGTGGTAGTGGAGGTGATGGGGAAGGAGCACCCAGCACTGGAGTACATGAAAGAGGCCATATTAAGGGGCAAGAACGTCGTTACAGCCAATAAAGAAGTCATTGCAAAGCATGGCAAAGAGCTTATAAAGCTGGCAAGTGAAAACAACGTAAATCTCCTTTACGAGGCGTCAGTAGGCGGAGGCATACCTATCATAAGGCCTTTGAAAAGCTGTCTTGCCGCAAACAAGATACATGAGATAAAAGGAATCTTGAATGGAACCACCAACTATATACTGACAGAGATGAAGTCGAGGGGGCTAAGCTTTGAAGGCGTATTGAAAGAGGCGCAGCAGAAAGGATATGCGGAGCTGGACCCTACAGACGATGTGGACGGATTTGATGCTGCAAGGAAGTTGGCTATACTGTGTGCACTTTCATTTAACAAGTACGTGATGCCAGATAATATATACACAAAAGGCATCAGGACAATATCAAAAGAGGATATAAAGTATGCCGATGAATTGGGCTTTACCATTAAACTTATAGCTTTTGGCAAGCTTGACGAAGATGAAAAGTTGGAAGCATGGGTACATCCTGTCATGATATCAAAGAAAAATCCCCTAAATGGTGTAAACGGCGTATACAACGCCATCTTGGTGGAAGGCAATGCAGTGGGAAGGCTTATGTTCTACGGCCAAGGTGCAGGCATGATGCCTACAGCCAGTGCAGTTGTAGCCGATGTCATAGATGTGGCAAATCACATACCTACTCAAAACGGCTACGATGATGCAGTGATGAAAGACATCGTGGATACAGTATCCAAATACTATATAAGGATAATAGCCCTTGACAAACCCGGTGTCATGAGCAAAGTCACAGGGGTTTTAGGGCAGGAAGGCATAAGCTTGGTGTCAGTCGTTCAAAAGGAGACTTTAGGAGAGTATGCTGAGATAGTCCTTATAACCCACAATGCCTTGACAAAAAATCTGTTTGATGCATTGGATGAAATAGAGAAGCTGAAAGAAGTTGACAAAGTCGCCAGCGTAATAAGAGTAGAGGGGGAAGAATGATGGAATGGGATGGAATAATAAAATCGTACAGAAGCTATATGCCTAAAATAGACGATGAGAACATAATCACGCTGAAAGAAGGAAACACACCCCTTATAGAAGCTGAAAACATCGAGAAAGATTTTCCGGGGTTAAAGATTTACTTAAAATATGAAGGTTTAAACCCTACAGGCTCTTTTAAAGATAGAGGCATGACAGTGGCTGTATCTATGGCGAAGCAGGAAGGCTCACAAGCTGTCGTCTGTGCATCAACCGGCAATACGTCTGCGTCGGCGGCTGCCTATGCGGCAAAGGCTGGACTCAAATGCGTAGTCCTGATTCCCGGCGGAAAGATAGCATTGGGGAAACTGGCTCAGGCGATAGCCTATGGTGCAGAAGTTGTCGCCATAAACGGCAATTTTGATGATGCATTAAACCTGGTGAGGGAGATATCGAAAAAGCACCCTATAACTGTGGTAAATTCCATAAATCCGTACAGGTTGGAAGGGCAGAAGTCATCATCGTTTGAAATATGCGATACGCTTAAAAAAGTGCCTGATTATCTGGCACTTCCTGTTGGGAATGCAGGAAATATTACGGCCTACTGGATGGGCTTTAAAGAGTATTACCGCAATGGCATGATTGATAGTCTGCCTAAGATGATAGGGTTTCAGGCGGCAGGCGCAGCGCCTATCGTGGAAAATAGGGTATTTGAGCACCCCGAGACGATAGCCACAGCCATAAGAATCGGCAATCCAGCCAGTTGGCAGAAAGCCGTCGCCGCAAGGGACGAATCAGGTGGCCTTATAGACAAGGTTACGGACGATGAGATATTAGAGGCGTACTCATATCTTGCCAAGAGAGAAGGGATTTTTGCAGAGCCTGCCTCCTGCGCTTCCATTGCTGGTGTCATAAAGAAGTACAAAGAAGGCCTTTTCAAAGATGGAGATACTGTCGTTTGCGTCTTGACGGGAAACGGGCTTAAAGATCCTGACACAGCTATAAACTTAGGCGGGAAAAGCGTAAAGACGGTGGATGCCGATTTGAAATCATTGGAAGGTGCAATATATGGTTAAGTCTGTCCGCGTGAGGGTGCCTGCATCGACAGCCAATTTAGGGCCCGGTTTTGACTGCCTCGGCATTGCGCTGAATCTTTACAATGAGATCTACATGGAGATAAAAGGCCATAAACTTGAAATTGATGTTGAAGGGGAAGGCATTTTAAATATAGATCGAAATGAAGAAAATCTCGTCTACAAAGCGGCGAAAAAAATTTTTGACAAGGCAAATATTTCGATAGATGGACTTTACATAAAGTCTAAAAATGGCATACCAACGGGAAGTGGCTTAGGAAGCAGCGCAGCGGCTATAGTAGGTGGTCTTGTGGCCGCAAACGCCTTAATCGGCAACCCTTTTAACCGCGATGAGATATTAGATATAGCCTCATCGATGGAAGGCCATGCTGACAATGTATCGCCTGCTTTAAACGGCGGCTTCAATGTGGCTACTTTCGACGGGAAAAGGACTTATTTTGTAAAAAAAGAGTTGGACGGCAACATTGAGTTTTTGGCTTTTTACCCTAAAAGAGAGCTTTTGACCTCAAAGGCAAGAGGCGTGCTGCCGTCTATCATCGAGTTTAGAAGTGCGGTGTTTAACGTGGGAAGGTCATCGCTTTTTACGGCATCAATGTTTTCAGGCAGATACGATTTGCTTAAATACGCCTCGCAGGACATGCTGCATCAGGTGTACAGAAAAGAATTCATTAATGAGATGTACTACGTAATAGAGGAGGCATTGGATAAAGGGGCTTATGCTGCATTTTTAAGCGGTGCAGGGCCTACCATGATGGTTATGGTCGATAAAAACGCTTTAAGCCGCGTGGAAGAAGCCATAAAGAAAGTGTATAAAGATAGAGGCATGGAGTGCAGCATTTATCAGTTAAAGTGCGACAATGATGGCGCTAAAATCATATAAAGGTCTAATATTAGGCCTTTATTTTGTATCTATGCAATTTTAGCAAAAATTTTGTGATATAATTAAGGTAAATTATTCTTAAGGAGGCTATCTTATGAAAAGGCATTTATCGATTTTTATGGCATTTGTAATCGTATTGACACTTGTTTTATCTGCACCTATAGGGGCTTTTGCTGCAACAACCACACAAGACGACATAAGCAGCTATCTAAATGATTTAGGCTCATTCATGCAGTTTATAAAAGAAAATTATGCAGGCGATGTCACGTACGATCAGTTGGAACAAGGTGCTATTCAAGGCATACTATCTTCGCTTGATAAGTACAGCACGTATTTTACAAAAGATGAGATGGATTCTTTCATGGAGTCTACTTCAGGCACATTTACAGGAGTGGGCTTGGAAGTAGAAGAAAGAGGGCAGGACATAGTAGTCGTATCTACTGTAAAAGGTTCTCCAGCATATAAAGCAGGCATACAAAGCGGGTACATAGTAGAGTCTGTCGACGGTAAAGACGTAAAAGGCATGGACATCACAGACGTAACTAACCTCATAAAAGGTGATAAAGGAACAACTGTAACTATAGACTTTCTTGCAAACGGCAAGACAGTAGAGTACAAGCTTGTAAGGGATGTAATAAGCATAAATCCTGTCACATACAAGATAATAAACGGTGTTGGATACATAAGCATAAGTGAGTTTAATGGAAACACTTATGACAATGTTTCGAAGGCTCTTGACTACATGGATCAAAACGGCATAAATAAGCTTGTCATAGATTTAAGGGATAATCCTGGCGGATATCTTCAAGAGGCTGTAAATGTGGCTGGCTATTTCGTGCCGGCAGGACCTGTTGTGACAGTGGCTATGAACGGCGGAAATGAAACGTACTATTCATACTTGAAAAATCCTAAGTACAAGATAGCAGTTCTCATAAATGGAAACACTGCGTCTGCTGCGGAAATACTGGCTGGCGCAATACAAGACACAAAGGCAGGAATCCTTGTAGGGGAAAATTCCTACGGCAAAGGGACAGTGCAGGAGGTATTTCCATTTTCTGATGGCAGTGGCATGAAGCTTACAATCGCCAAGTATTTGCTTCCATCTGGCCGCTCCATAAATGGCGTAGGGCTTAAACCTGACGTGGAAGTAAAGGACAGCAGAGTGTCTTTGCCTGAACTTATATACACAAATGATGTGAAAAAAGGCGATACAGGCTACAACGTAGAGCTTTTGCAGTCGTACTTAAGCCTTTTAGGCTACTACAAAGGTGAACCAAATGGGTACTTTGGCAATGACACATACGATGCACTTATAAGTTTCCAAAAGTACGCAGGGATTCCAGTAACAGGTGTCATGGATAGAGGCACTGTCGATGCACTTTCATACTTCTACGGCTTGACACTTCAAAATGATGCACAGCTTGATAAGGCTATTGAGCTTTTAAGTCAGCAATAGATGAGAGAAAACAATTTTGATTCGTTCGCTCTCAGAGTTGAAAAGCGACTAAACTAAGGCTCGATCTTGAACTTCAGCAGGGTTCCGGGCACATTCGGCGTCCATGCCTCAAGTGCCCGTCTCAGCCATCCTTGGCTTCGACCCTGCTTTCGTTCATCGATCTCGCCAAGTTTTGTTATCGCTTTCCAACAAGTCGCTTCACTCATTCAAAATTGTTTCCATTTTTGATTGGTATTAAAAAAGTTTCACATCTTTTATAGGTTGAATATGTATTCTAAAAGATATTTCATTATTTAAAACAGGTGGTGAGACAGTGAGGATATTAGTCGCGCCTGACTCCTACAAAGGAAGCTTGTCATCGAGAGAAGTCATAGAGGCTATGGCAGAAGGCATAAGAAGGGCTGTGGATGCTGACATCATAAAAGTGCCTATAGCGGACGGTGGAGAAGGCACAATAGATGCATTGATTTTTTCATCAGGCGGGAAAATTGTGGAGGCGGAGGTAGTAGGCCCTCTTGGCAATGCAGTAAAGAGCTTTTTTGGCATATTAAAGGACGGTACGGCAGTCATAGAGATGGCTGCATCGTCTGGCTTAAACCTTGTGCCTATTGATATGAGAAATCCATTAGTCACCACTACGTACGGCGTAGGGCAGCTTATAAAAAAAGCCCTTGACGAAGGATGCCGCAGGTTCATCGTAGGCTTAGGTGGCAGCGCCACAAATGACGGCGGTGCAGGCATGATGGAAGCTTTAGGGGCAAAGCTCTTAGATGAAGACGGCAAAGACATACCTTACGGAGGAGGAAATCTTTCGAGGTTAAAGAAAATAGACGTAGATGGTTTGGATAAGAGGATATACGAAAGCAGCTTCATAGTGGCGTCAGATGTTACAAATCCCCTTTGCGGCAAAAACGGCGCATCTTACGTTTACGGTCCTCAGAAAGGCGCAACGCCTGAAATGGTAAATATCCTTGACAAGAACTTATACCACTATGCCAAAATTGTAGAAAAGACGGTTGGAAAGGATTTTAAAGATACGCCAGGTGCTGGTGCGGCTGGTGGATTAGGGTTTTCCTTGATAGCATTTTTAAATGCCAAGATAAAATCTGGCATAGAGATAGTGATGGAAGCCGCAAATATGGAGGAAAAGATAAAGTCTTGCGACATAGTCATAACAGGTGAAGGCAATACAGACTTTCAAACTGCATTTGGCAAGGCGCCGGCAGGTATAGCGAAGATAGCCCAAAAATATGGCAAGAAAGTCATAATACTTTCAGGCGGTTTAGGTCGTGGATACAAAGAGCTTTATAAAATAGGTGTTATAGCGATGTTTAGCATAGTGGATAAACCTATGACGATAGATGAAGCCATCCATGATGCCAAAAGGCTTATATCTGACAGGATGGAGGATGTAATCCGCTTATTCGTCTAATTTTTATATAAGGTAAACTAATACATACGATAATGTCTACTTATAGTAGACATTTGTTTTTTACTATTGCATTTTTTTCTTTAATAGTTTATCATATTAAATAAATATTTAAAAAGGTGTGAAGCTTATGAAAAATAGGATTCTCATGACACCGGGCCCTACTATGGTGCCTAAGGAAGTGTTGGACGTATGCCATCTTCAGCCGTATCACCATAGGACGCCGGAATATTTTAAATTATTTTCAGATCTTAATTCAAATCTTAAAAGTATATTTAAGACAAACATGGACGTATTGACATTGACGTCATCTGGTACAGGTGGCATGGAAGCCGTCGTTGCAAATCTCTTTAAAAGAGGAGATAAAGTCTTGGTGGCCAGCATAGGCCATTTTGGAGAGAGGTTTTACGATATTACAAAAGCTTACGGACTCGATTCTGATATTATCGATTTTGGTTGGGGCAATGCAGTCCGCCTTGACATTTTAGACGATGCCTTGAAAAAAGATAAGTACAAGGCTTTGATTGTGACGCAGAATGAGACGTCCACAGGCGTCACAAATGATGTAAAAGCAATAGCTGATGTTGCTAAAAAATATGGTACGCTTATCGTAGTTGATGCTGTAAGCTCATTAGGCGGCATACCTCTTGACATGGATGAATGGGGATTAGATGCGGTCATCACCTGTTCACAGAAGTGCTTGATGTCTCCGCCAGGATTAAGCTTTGTGGCTTTAAGCGAGAGGGCGTGGCAGATGGCAGAGGAGTCTGATCTTCCTAAGTATTATTTTGACCTTAAAAAAGCGAGGAAAGGCGTACAAAACGAAAAGCCGGACAACCCATATACACCAGCGGTTTCCACTGTGATGGCTGTAAAAAAAGCCACAGATATGCTTCTCAGTACAGGAATGGACACAGTATACAAAAATCAACATGCAATCGGTGAGAAGGTGAGGAAGACCGTAAAAGACATGGGGCTTAAGCTTTTCCCAGATGAGTCCATATCGTCAGATCTTTTGACGGCAATAGAAGTGCCAGAAGGGTACAAAGCAGGGGATGTAATAAACTACATGTCAGAGAAAGGCGTGCTTGTGACAGGCGGACAAGGGCATTTAAAAGGCAAGATAATTAGGATCGGCCACATGGGATATGTCACAGATGAAATGCTTGATTTGACGTTTGATGCATTAAAAAGCGCATTATCAGATTTATCTTAATTTTATTTGAGGGGGATTTATTGTGAAAGTATTGGTGACGGAGAGAATAGCCGAAAGCGGCTTGGAGTACCTTAAGAATCATGCGGATGTGGATTTTAAACTGGATCTACCACGAGAAGAACTTTTGAATATCATAGGCGATTATGATGCAATAGTCGTAAGAAGCGTTACAAATGTCGATAAAGAACTTATCTCAAAGGGAAAGAATTTAAAAGTAATAGGAAGGGCAGGCAATGGCGTCGATAATATAGACCTTTTGGCGGCGACGGAAAAAGGCATAATTGTCGTAAATACTCCTGAAGGCAACATCATATCGGCTGCAGAGCATACAATTGGGCTTATGCTATCTATTGCCAGAAACATACCGCAGGCTTATATCGGCGCAAAAAACGGCGACTTTAGGAGAAACAAGTTTAAGGGTGTAGAGTTAAGCGGAAAAACCGTAGGCATAATTGGGCTTGGCAGAATAGGATCATTAGTTGCAACAAGGCTTGCATCATTTGACATGAAAGTCATTGCTTATGACCCGTATATACCAGACAGCCGCTTTGAAAAGTTTGGCGTAAGAAAAGTATCATTTGACGAGCTTTTGCAAGAGTCGGACTTTATAACTATCCATACTCCGAAAACGGAGGAGACTATTGACATAATAAGCCATGAGGAATTTAAGAAAGTCAAAAAAGGCGTGAGAATCGTAAACTGTGCAAGAGGCGGACTAATAAATGAAGAAGCCTTGTACGACGCAGTCAAAGAAGGGATTGTGGCTGCGGCTGCCCTTGACGTGTTTAAAGTAGAACCGTCTTATGACAGGGAAAAGCAGGATTTTCACAACAAGCTTTTAGAGCTTCCGAATGTGGTAGTGACTCCTCATTTAGGAGCATCAACTGTTGAAGCTCAAAACAATGTAGGTATATCTGTAGCAAAAGAAGTGATAACGGCATTAAGCGGGAAACTTTACGGCAACATAGTAAATCTTCCGGATGTGAAAGCCGATGAATTTGGAGAATTGAAGCCGTACATGAAGCTTTGCGAAGCCATGGGTTCTCTTTACTACCAGATAAGCGATGTGCCTGCAAAAACGGTAGAGATAATATACAGGGGAGAAATATCCAGTCTAAACACAGAAGTCGTCACGCTTCACGCATTGAAAGGACTTTTAAAACCTGCTTTGAAAGAAGGCATAAGCATTGTAAATGCAAGGCTAAGAGCAAAAGAAATGGGGATAGAAGTCATAGATGGCAAGATAGAAGAAATAGATCACTATTCAAGTCTTGTCACCATAAATGTCATTGACACAAAAGGAGAATCTTACAAGTTTTCGGGGACAACGTATGGTGATGAAATACGCATCGTAGAATACTTGGGGCACAGGGTCAACTTTGAGCCTACAGAATACATGCTTTTTGTTAAAAATAAAGATGTGCCTGGTGTAATCGGCCATATAGGAAATGTATTGGGGGACTTTGGCATAAACATATCTTCCATGCATGTAAGCCCCAATAAAAACGACGGGACTGCTCTCATGATTGTTAATACAGATAGAGAAATCCCCATAGAGGCTGTAGAATCATTAAACAAATTAAACAGCATATTAAGGGCAAAAGCAGTAAAAAATCTGATATAAAAAATTTTTTATCAAAGAAGGAAAATTATGTTTTGTGTCGAATATTAAAAATATAAACAAAATATATAGGATTCTGTGAAGCATAACCTGTATCTGGGCACCTGGGTTATGCGGAGATAGTGGTGCAACCGGCCGTAGTCTTTACTGCGGCTTTTTGTTTTATGGGGATAGGGGTTTATATACGGCAAAAGGATAAGCATATGCTTATCCTTTTAGCGTATACAGCATAAAAATCTGTCTATATATGTTATAATAATAATTAAAGGATGAGATATTGAGGTGAATTATTATGCAAGCTGTGGAGTTAATTGATTATTCACTGGAAAAGGAATTGAAAATTATAGTTGATACAATTGTAGAAAAGTGCAATCCTGAAAAAATAATTTTATTTGGTTCGATGGCCAATGGAAAGTCAACTGTCTGGAGTGATATAGATTTAGTGGTTATAATGAGCACAGATTTGAGATATATAGATAGGTTATTATATGTTTCTAAAGCCATAAAATCTGATGTACCTATTGATTTTTTTGTATATACGCCTGAGGAAGAAAGACGCTTTATAGAGACTAATAATTTATTCTACACGAAAGAAATAATTGAGAAAGGTAAAGTCTTATATGAAAGAAAATTATGATGAATATAAACAATGGCTTAATTATGCAGAGGATGATTATAAAGCAGCCAATGAATTATTAAAGGCAAAGTTATATAATCTTGTTTGCTTTCATTCTCAACAATCAATAGAAAAACACTTAAAAGCATATCTAATATATAACGGAATAAATCCGCCTAGGGTACATCATTTAATAACTTTAATAAGGATTATAAGCAAATTTTCAGATGCGTTTGATGAATTTATAGACGATGTAAAAATTGTTGATATGTACTATATACCGTCTAGATATCCGGATGCTCCTATAGGAAGTCTTCCTGATGGTATGCCTAATGAGAATGATGCAAAAAAAGCATTAGAGATAGCTGATAATATAAGGAAGCATATTAGAGAAATTATAAGATAAAAGCAGGGGAAACAAAATCTCCCTGCCTTTATTTCTATATCTTATACGGTATTTTCTTTCTCTTATCAAAATAGTTGAGCGTGTCGATCCCAAATGACTTCACGTAATTATATGCTTTGTCAAAGTCTCTTGCTACATCCTCCGGCGTATGGGCGTCAGAGTTTACGAGAATAGGAATATTGTACTTTTTAATCATTGACATTATCTCTTTTGATGGATATATTTCACCAACAGGTTTTCTAAGTCCTGCTGTAGAGACTTCTACAGCTATGCCTGTTTTCGCTATATTCTTAATATTTTCCTCTATTTTATCGTAAACTGCAGTTGTTGGCCTAAATTTGAAAATTTTCACCAAATCAATATGACCTATAAAGTCAAAAATACCTGTTTCAGCCATCTTTTCAATCATATTAAAATACTCCAAATACACAGAGTCTACATCACATGACTCCCAGATATCAAGGCAGTCATCAAGATCTATGCCCCAGTCTTCTATCCAGTGTATGGAGCCGATCACATAATCCCAAGGATATGGCTTTAAGAAATCCATAAGCTCTCTTTCTTTGCCTGGTATATAATCTGCTTCTATGCCTAATTTTACAGGAAGTCCCATAGATTTTGCCTCATTTATAAAAGACACATATTCATCAATGTCTTGGCCATTGTATTTTTTGATCCATTCTCCTCTAAAGCCGTCGCTTCCAAATGCGGCATATCCATTATCAAATCTGTATCCATGCTCTGATATGCCTATCTCTGTGAGACCTTTATCTAATGCCGTATCCACAAATTTTTTAAGCCAATCAATCGTGTACGGCCCTCTTTCTATGTGTACATGATAATCTGATGGCATATATTTTCCCCCTTTACATTGATAAACTAATTATAATATCAAAACAAAAACATTGCAATAACAGGTAAAAACGTATGGTATAATAATGGTAGCCTCCAAGAAAGGAGGTGAAACAATGGCCACTGGCGGCAAAAGGCGGAAAAGAGGCCGCCAAATAGACTGGTACAAAGTCACAGAAATACTGCTTAAGTTATTAGAGATAATAATTAAGTGGTACACGAAGTGATATGTACATAGTCGAGAAAAAGGTGAGGGTAGCGTCCTCACCTTTTTCTATAAACAATGACCACTGGCTTTAAATTTGTCTATATATATTATACCACATTATTTTATTTTTCAAACATTTTTCAGTAAAAATATTGCAATAGCAGGTAAAAACATATGGTATAATAATGGTAGCCTCCAAGAAAGGAGGTGGCAAAGTGTCTACAGGTGGCAAAGGACGGAAAGAAAACCGCCCAATAGACTGGTACAGAATCATAGAAATACTGCTTAAGTTATTAGAGATAATAATTAAGTGGTACACGAAATGATTGTGTACATAGTCGAGAAAAAGGTGAGGGTAACGGCCTCACCTTTTTCTATGCAAAGTGTCTACAGGTTTTAAATTTGTCTATATATATTATACCACATTATTTTATTTTTCAAACATTTTTCAGTAAAAACATTGCAATAACAGGTAAAAACGTATGATATAATAATGGTAGCCTCCAAGAAAGGAGGTGAGCGTTGTGACCGCAGGCAGCAAAAGGCGGAAAAGAGGCCGCCAAATAGACTGGTACAAAGTCACAGAAATACTGCTTAAGTTATTAGAGATAATAATTAAGTGGTACATGAAGTGATATGTACATAGTCGAGAAAAAGGTGAGGGCAGCATCCTCACCTTTTTCTATAACATTGTGACCACAGGCTTTAAATTTGTCTATATATATTATACCACATTATTTTATTTTTCAACCCCCTTTACATTCAAAAAAATCTCATATATAATAAAAAAGTATTTATTTTTTTTGGGGTGTTTTGAATGAGTCATTATCGAAGAAAATTTAAAAAGCCATCTAAAAATTAAAGGGATAAGAGTCTCTATTTTTAAGAATAGAGATTTTTTTAATGCCTTTCACTTAATTAAATGCATTTTGCGTTCGATATAAGATAAAATAAAAGATGAGGTGAGACGATGTCGAAGTATATATTTGTGACGGGCGGTGTTGTATCATCATTAGGCAAAGGAATAACAGCAGCATCATTAGGTAGACTGTTAAAAAGCCGTGGCATTAGCGTGGCGGTGATAAAATGCGATCCGTATATAAACATAGATCCGGGGACAATGAGCCCCTACCAGCATGGGGAAGTATTCGTCACAGAAGACGGTGCAGAGACGGACTTGGATCTTGGCCATTATGAAAGATTTATAGACATAAACCTTACAAAAAGCAGCAATATAACTACAGGTAAAGTGTACTGGTCTGTCATATCAAAGGAAAGAAAAGGCGATTATTTAGGTGCGACGGTTCAGGTAATACCCCACATTACAAATGAGATAAAAGACAGGATAAGGCGGGTAAGGAAAGAACAAAATGTGGATTGTGTCATCGTGGAGATAGGAGGTACTGTAGGCGACATAGAAAGCTTGCCGTTTTTGGAGGCTATAAGGCAGATAGGCGTCGAAGAAGGAAGAGACAATGTCATGTTCATACATGTCACACTTGTACCGCATCTCGGCAAGACTGGTGAGCTTAAGACGAAGCCTACACAGCACAGCGTGAAAGAATTGAGATCTATTGGCATACAGCCTGACATGATCGTTTGCAGGACAGAATTCCCTCTGACAGATGATATAAAAGAAAAGATAGGCATGTTTTGCAATGTAAAACCAGATGCCGTCATCGAAAATATCGATGTAGACTCCATCTATGAAGTCCCACTGGAGCTTGACAGGCAGAAAGTAGATGAGTACGTCATAAGTAGGCTTAATCTGCCAGCAGGAGAGCCTGATCTTAAAGAATGGAGAGCATTTGTAGAAAAAGAGAAAAATCTGAAAAAAGAAGTAGAGATAGCTTTAGTCGGCAAATACGTTGAGCTGCACGACGCGTATATAAGCGTTGTGGAGTCGTTAAGACATGCTGGCATATACAATGACGCCAATGTAAAGATAAGGTGGGTAAACTCTGAAAATGTAAATGACGATACTGTTGACGAGCTTTTAAGAGGTGCGAAAGGCATTTTGGTGCCTGGAGGATTTGGCGATAGAGGTGTAGAAGGGAAAATAAGGGCTGCCCAATACGCCAGAGAAAACAAGATACCGTACTTAGGGCTGTGTTTAGGAATGCAGTGTGCAGTGATAGAGTTTGCAAGAAATGTAGCTGGGCTTAAAAATGCCCATTCTACGGAGTTTAATGGCGCTACACCATACCCTGTCATAGATCTTATGCCTGAGCAGAAGGACATAGATGAAAAAGGCGGCACAATGAGGCTTGGGGTATATCCATGCAAGTTAAAAGAAGGTACAAAGGCTTATGAAGCTTACAAAGACGAGCTCATATATGAGCGCCACAGGCACAGGTACGAGTTTAACAACGAATATAGAGAGCTTCTCACGTCAAAAGGACTTGTATTGTCAGGATTGTCGCCAGATGATAGACTTGTAGAGATAATAGAGGTGAAAGATCATCCATACTTTGTTGCATCGCAATTTCATCCAGAATTTAAATCAAGGCCGCTAAGACCACATCCGCTATTTAGGGATTTCATAGCTGCAGCATTATCGATGAAATAAAAGGATCCGCTTCCGGGTCCTTTTTTGATTTATGCCTTTTTTGTGATATAATGACAATGAAAATTAATAAACGGTGATAGTTATGAGAAATTTAACAAATATAAAAAACAGATCGGTTTGCTTGTAGATTATGTAAAAGAAAATCCTGATATATTAGCTTTGTATATCTTTGGATCGTATGGGACGGAATATCAAAATGAAAATAGTGACATTGATTTTGCTGTTTTATATGAACGTATGCCAAGCCTTAATGATGAGCTTTCATTAGAAGTAAAATTTTCAGAAATATTAGGCACAGATGATATAGATTTAATAAATCTAAATAAAGCATCTCTTGAGTTTAAACATAAGGTAATTTATACGGGAGATCTATTGTATTGCAGAGATTATTTAAAATTAGCCGATTTTAAAGAAAATGTTTTTAAATTTTACGGTGATTATGGAATAACAATGAAATTTTTTTACGACGATTATTTGAAAGGACTGAATGAAATAAAAATCAAGGAGAGAGATTGATGACAAAATCACGCATAGACGAGATCGATATACTGAAAGGCATAGCTATAATAGCGGTTTTGATGATACATACTACTTCAAATGCGGTTGTTCAGTTAAACAAATCATCTTTATCTTATATCATATTTGCTGTGATAAATAGGCTTTCACAGTTTGCAGTGCCAGCATTTATATTCGCATCAGCTATGCTTCTTATGTACAATTATGGCGATGGGTGCGATTGGAGGCTGTTTTACAAAAAGCGGCTTAAAAACGTATTGCTGCCGTATGCTGTCTGGACAATAATATACGGTGCATATTTGCACATAGCGCATCATGTGCCGTTGAGATCGATATTGACAATTAAAAACATCCTGTTTGGTGGCATGTTTTACCATCTCTATTTTATAGTCTTAATAGCACAGCTGTATGTTTTGTTTCCTGTACTGCTTTATATTTATAGACTCATAAATAAAAATACACAAACGATTGTGTTATCTATTATAATACTTCAAACAATGAGTGTATTGCTATTCAAATACGTCATAAGTAGATATTACCAAAATTCCAGTCTTCTTTTTATAACGTACATATCGTTTATAATTGCAGGCATGTATATTGGCGAAAACATGCATAAGTTAGGAGAACATTACAGCAAAAAATTGCTTAATTCGTTCCTTGTCGCGGTTTTATTTGGCTATCTTTTTGTTGATATATCACTTAGGGCATTTGCAAATAAGCATATAGATTCTAATTTGTACAATATTTACTATTATGCATTTGCACTTTTAGCGTCGCTGTTCTTTTTAACTTTGTCGACGAAGATATTGAATTACCATGCTTTAAGCGGTTTATTGGCAAATACAGGCAAGCTTTCATTTGGCATATATCTGTCACATCCGCTCTTTTTAGATGTGGCAAATCACTTTTTAAATACAGGCAATCAATATCTCTACGATATATACATAATAATCACATTTATACTAATTTACGCAGTATCTTATCTTTTTGCAATGATTATTAAAAAACAAAAAATTGTTGGCGTGGCTGTCGTCGGCAAATGATGCTTCTTCACTTTCCTTCATACCTCTCTATTTTCTTCACTATATCTTCTCCTGTATCAGTATTTTTCACAGTTATACGTTTCACTGCGTATGTGTCGCCTTTATATAAATTGACGCCTTCTTCCATAGTAAATATCACTTTGTACCCCAATGATGCTGCCACATCTTTAGATGTATCGCTGCCTACACCATAAGGATACGCCAAAGCAATGACCTCTTTCCCTAAATTTCTTTCTATTTCTTCTTTTGCCTTTGAAAGGTCATCTGTTATCCTTTTTCTGTATTCATCCATAGTTTCGAGTTTTCCATTTATATCTATAGGTCCTGATAGCATAGGTATATCATGATTTCCGCTTTTCGCATACTTGTGAGAATCGTATGTATGGCTTTCAATCTCCATCACGCCGCTTGAAGACATCTCCTTTGCCTCTATCCAGTCAAAATGCGGATATGGAGTCACAACTTTATTGGTAGGCGATGGCACGTTCTTCACTATGACGTTTATCACACCTTTATAGCCGATTCTTTTAAATAAAGGATATGCGTAAGTGTAATTGCCAAGGTAGCCATCATCAAATGTGATAAGTATAGGTTTCTTTGGAAGCATTTTACCGTACTTCATAAAGTCATATAAGTCCTCTACAGTTATAGTTTCATATCCATTGCTTTTAAGGTACGAAATCTGCTTTTCAAAGTTTCGTGGTGTGATTAAGACGCCGCTTTTATTTGGCGGGATATTTCCATCATAAATATTATGATACATAAGGACAGGGACGCACTTTTTTAGATTTTCAGCTTTCTCATATCTATAAAAACCTAATGCGGCAATTATAACAATAAGAGAGAAAACGATCATGTATTTCTTCACTTATTTCACCTCGCAATAGCATTATATCACAACATATTGTAAAATAATATAGAAAGCTTGGATGAAATGATAAAAGGAGAAATAAATGACAATGAAGAAATTTTTTGCATTCATAATTGTAGTCATGATGACAATAATCATGGCTTCCATTGACACATCATATAAAGACAATCTGAAATATGTGTCAAAAGACAAGATAGTTTTTGTTCCTCTTGACACGAGGCCTGTATCCCTTCAAAACGTAGATATATTGGCAAAGGCAGGAGGAAAAGAGCTATTAGTGCCTCCCATGGATGCACTTGATGATTACAAGAAAAAAAGCAATCAAGATATGATTTATGATTGGCTTAAAGGAGCTGTCGAAAGGCCTGACATAAGCGCTGTCATCATATCCACCAATCAATTTATATCAGGTGGGCTTATAGCATCACGAAGTTACATAAATGATATTAATTACAAAGAAAGCCTTGAAAGATTAAAGCAAATAATGGACTTGGCAAATGGCAAAAGGATTGTATTAATATCTATAATGCCGCAGGTATCTTCAGTTCTTTATCAGCAGGACACAATATACGTTCAAAATAGGGCTAATATAGATTATTACAAGCAAGTAAAGAAAGCCATATCAGAGAACGATACAAAGACGCTTGAGAGATTGAAATTAAGTATGCCTTCTTATTTATTTAACTGTATGGCTGTGATAGCCTCAGAAGCTCTTATAAACGAGCAAATGGCATCAGATTTAAAGCCAAATGTTACTCTGACCATCGGCCTTGACGATACCACCATGAAAAGCATGCTTAAATACTCCTATGATGATCTAAAAAGTTCCATAAAAGGCCATAAAAATGTCTATATGCTTCATGGTGCAGACGAAATAAGCATGATGACAGTGGCGAAGATACTAAATGAAGAAAATGGTTTAAAACCATCTTATAAGATAGTGTACGAGGAAAGTGGCGATGAAAATAATTATCTGCTTTTTGAAGGTGGGACAGTGAAAGAGATAACAGAGGAGAAGATAGGCTACATAGGAGGAGAGACATCACAAGATGCAAAAAATATCATCTACATTCACATGCACAAAAATTACAAAACAGGAATAAAAAATGTAGTAAGCAAATATAAAATTAGTGGACAAAATTTTGGCGTGGCAGATGTGGCCAAGACAAACGGAGGTGATAAAGATCTTGTAGATGAGATACTTAAAGATAAGCTTATTACCAGTGTCGATGCGTATTCCGGGTGGAATACACCCAGCAACACTATAGGGACAGTAGTATCAGAGCTGAGCATAAAATCATATATTGATACGAAAAAAGATAAAAATGCTTTAGAAGATATGCAAAAATACTACTATGCATTTACTTTCATAAGGTATGCTGATGACTACATATACCAGAGCATAGTGAGAGATGAGATGCAAAACTGGGCAAAAACAAATGGACTAAACCCAGACAATTTGACAAACAAAAATGAAGCAGATGATGTGCTAAAAGAAAAGATGAAGCCGTATCTCGATACGCTTATGTCCGTATACGCCGATTGCGGCATCAAAATAAAAGGTGCAGATGTAGAATATCCATGGAACAGGATGTTCGAAATTAAAATTGCACCAATTTTGGACTGAAAATTTAATAATTTGTTAATAATTTTATGTTAAATTTAAGAAGGATATTTTAAAAATTTGTCGTATATATCTAATTAATGCACTATTTGGCGGCATAAGCATTGTTAATCGATTATTACAGATTTATTACAAAATGGTAACATTTATTGACTTCGTGATTGACACGATGATATAATTAACTCAGGTTGGCAAAGAGCCACCCTACATAGTCAAAAGCTTTTTGGAAGGTACCACCTTTCAAAAGAAAAATATACACTATATATTAAGGAGGAGGATTTATTCCATGAAGAACCTTAAAAAGTTAATAGCAGTGGTTCTCACGTTCACATTGGTGTTCAGTGCAATGGCAGTAGGCTTTGCAGGGACATTCTCCGATGTGAGCAGTAGTGCACCGTATGCGAGTGCAGTTGCTCGTCTGCAATCGTTGGGTTTAGTATCTGGTATGCCAGATGGTACATTCCAACCCGACGGTGTTGTGACAAGAGCACAGATGATCGCTTTTGTTAATGCAGCAGAAGGTTTGCAACAAGCTGCAAAAGTATCAGCTGGTCCTACAAAGTTCAGCGATGTTCCAGCAAATTTCTGGGCAGCAGGTGATATAAACGTTGCTGATCCAAGTGGTTATCCAGATGGTACATTTAGACCAAATAATCCTGTAACATATACAGAAGCTCTTGCAATGATCTTAAGAGCATTAGGTTATACACAAGATTATTCATGGCCATATGGCGTTATATCTAAAGCTACAAGTGTAGGTATAACAAAGGGTGTTGTTTTATCTGCTGGCACAACAATAACACGTGGCGAAATGGCTATGTTAATAAACAATGCATTAGATCTTGACATTAACACATATGTCAACGGTGCAGAAAGCGACACAGGCAAAACATTGTTAAGCAGAGTTGGAAATTCAACAACATACTATGTATATGCAACACATGATGTTGATAGCAGTGTAACTACAGGCTATGTAAAAGTAGTACCAGTTACAGAAACTAATGGCTTATATCAGATGACTTATAATAATGGCAATTTAGTTTATACATTGATTCCTACAGGTTCTGTAAACTTCAACAATTATCTTGGACAGATAGTTACAGTTAATGAAGATACAAATGGCAATCCATTAGCTGCAACGCCTGTTACAACAGATATAAAGACATTTACAGCTACAACAAATAGTGAAGTTTCATTTAATGCTACTACTCAAAAATATTCATTCTATGATGCTTCGGTATCTGTTGATAATATCCCAGTTGTGGTTGATGGTGTATTGACAACAATGGCAGATGTTTATAAGAGCCAAGTGGTTGACAATGGTTCAAAGATTACATTAATTGATCCAACTAATGTATCTGGTTATGGATATGCTGTTATAACTGACGCAACAGGAAATGCTCAAAGTTTGTTAGTAAATAACAATGTGACATCTTCGTCTAGTTATATAGACAATAGATTTGCAATAAATGACAGTAATGGCAATCCATATCCTGTAGTAGGTGCAGTATCAAAAGCTACAGATATTAAAGCTGGAGATGTAGTATATCAAGTAAGTATTCCAGTTGACAATCAGGATGTGACTAATGGAACAGCAACAGTATTGTATGTTGTAAGGCAGTCTGTAACTGGTACAATATCACAAGTATCAGTAAGTGGTTCTACAACAACTGTTACAATTAATGGTACTAATTACACAGTTGGTTCAGCGATACCTGGTAGTACAGGAGTATCAGTAAGCGCTGGTTCAACAGGTACTGCTATAGTAGGTAAAAATAATACTATAGTTCAATGGAGTGGTACATCAACTGCTACAAATTATGCTGTAGTACAATATGGTAATACTTTTACTCCATATAATACGTCAGTTTCATTGGCGTTGCCAGATGGTACAAGTAAAGTATTTAATGTAGTATATAGTGATATTCCATCAACTGTAGTTGCTAATGTATATGCTGGAGATGTAGTCACATATTCACTTGATTCAAATGGCAATATTAGCAATTTAGCTGAAATTACAGTTAATTCAGTACCAAGTACAGGTGTTTTGACAGACAAAACGGATAATCTTATTAAGATAAATGGAACACCATACTATGTAAGTTCTTCAACGGTTTTCTATAACTATGATCCTACTGACAAGACATTGACACCAGTCAACTGGTCAGATGTAGCTGACAGTTCACATCCAGCTATATATGCTTATTCATTATCAAGCAGTAGTTATGGAACATTGAGCTTAGTGATATTTAATAATGTAGCAAGCTTAACAAGTACAACAACTCCTGTTGATTATGTAACAGGTATAAATGAAGTTGTAACATCGTCAACTTCATACATTTCATTAAATGTAATTGAGAACGGCGTATCAAAGACATATAATGCACCAGCAGGCACATTAAATCTTGGCGATATTGCAGTTAATAGTAATGGCACAATAGCAACAGGTGCTACAAATGCAGCATATCAATTAACAATTAATGCTTCGGGTAATGTAATTGGTGCAACATTATTAAGTAAAGCTGATACAACTGCAAAGACTGTATATGCTGAGGGTACTACAGTATACTTCAATTATCAAAATAATAGTATATACACAAGTGCTGGTTTTATGCCACTTGATAACAATGTAGTTGTTATAAATGCTGTAAATGGTGCTAATACAGTAGTTGGTCTTGGTAGCATAGTTCAAGATACTGTAACAAAAGATGCAAACGGCAATATTACAGGCTTGAATGGTGTTACGGGTAGTTCAGTAGTTGATGTATATACAAATCCATCAACGGGCAAAGCTGTGCTGATTATAATAAGAGGCACAAAATAACACAAGCCTAACAAAAAAGTCCTCCTCCTCTGGGGGACTTTTTTATATTTAAAAATCAAATTATTCTACAAAAACATGGCAATCTTCCTTTGAAGTTTATTCGCCATGTTTTTTATTTTCACACACCTTTCACACAATTTCTTTATACATTTGTTATTTTTATGTGATAAAATAATAGACGAAGTAAGTATAGTGTAAAAGCTGGTGATTAAATTGCCAAGAAAAATATATCTTGTAGAGGATGAAAGAAGCCTAAACCTTCTTTTGCAGAAGTATCTTGAGAGGGAAGGCTATAGTGTCACTACCTTTTTTGATGGAAGTACGGCGATGGAGCGGATAAACGACATGCCAGATCTATGGATACTTGACATAATGCTTCCTGATGTAGATGGATATGAGCTTATAAAGGCCATAAAGGAGCACAATAAGTCTACGCCTGTCATATTTATGTCTGCAAGAAATGAGGAGCTTGACAGGGTGGTAGGATTAGAGCTTGGAAGCGACGACTACCTTTCGAAGCCTTTTTTGCCTCGTGAGCTTGTCATTAGGACAAACAAGCTTATGGAGAGGATATACGGGAAAGAAGAAGGCGGCAGCGATGATGCTTTGCAAGTGGGGGATTATACGCTTTATGAGAAGCAAAGGACTGTCTATTTAGGTGATAATGAGATACAGCTTACGAATAAAGAATATGAGCTTTTTTGCTACCTTGTAAAGAATAAAAATATTGTGGTTTCGAGAGATCAGATATTGAATAATGTCTGGGGAGAGGACTACTTCGGCTCTGACAGGGTGGTTGACGACACCATAAGAAGGCTTAGGAAAAAAGTGGATAGATTAAATATAGAGACCGTATACGGATACGGCTATAAATTGGTGTGTAAATCATGAAGAAGATATTTAGATTTAGATCACTTGCAATGAGAATATGGATGACATTTACTGCTGTCATACTTATCATAGTGTGCAGCCTGTCGATGCTTTATATCTTTGCATACAGGAGAGTAGAAGAAAACAACAAGATACAGGATTTAAAGGTCTCACATGAGATGCTTCTTAAAAATAATAATTTTGGCGGCAACTACAACAATTTTTCGAGATTGAGAAATCTAAAAGGCGGAGATAACTTCATTGTTGATTTTGATACTGCAAATAGACCTTTGATCATAGACATAAATCACAGAGAACCTCCGCCAGACGTTCATAATCCATCCTTTGATTCACTTGGCGTTAAGCTTTGGATGTCCAGTTTTATAAAAGGCGGAAACATGAATGAGAAGCTTTATAGGGAAGTCTACAACAACATGGAGTATTTCTTTATCATAAGCACAGTAAATTACGATTCGTCCAATAAAGCTTATCTTGTGTCGTACGTGCCAAACATGGTGGACAATACCATTCTTTATCTGGTCATTGCTATAGGAATAATATTCATCATCATTGGATTTTTTACGTCTATAATCATCGCAGGATACATCTCAAAGCCATTAAAGAAATTAGAGGAGTATACCATGAGGATAGCTCACAAAGATTGGAAAGAGCCTATAAACATAGACAGGGAAGACGAGATAGGTATGCTGGCAAATTCCATGAATATAATGCAGAAAGAGTTGAAAAGGGCGGACGAGGAGGAAAAGCTGTTTTTGCAAAGCATATCACACGACCTAAAGACACCTGTCATGGTGATAATGAGTCATGCCGATGCCATAATAGACGGTGTGTACATCGATTCGCTGGAAAAGACGGCAGGCATAATTAAGGACGAAGCCATAAGGCTTCAAAAGAAAATAAACCAGATGCTTTACTTGAATACACTTGACTATGTGCTGGAGAATGATACCAAAAATGACTATATAAATTTAAAGGATCTTGTGAACAACATAATAAGCAGGTTTGAAATCATAAAAAGCGATATTGAGTGGGACTTAAGCTTGGATGAGGTTATAATAAAGGGCGATAGGGACAAGATAGAGGTCAGCATAGAAAACATCCTTGACAATGCCCTAAGATATGCCAATGAAGTGATAAAAGTGACACTTAAAAAAGAAGGTCAGTATGCTTATCTTGACATATACAATGACGGGCCAAAGATCGATGAGAAGCATATAGGACATATATTTGACAGGATGTACAAGGACAAGACGGGAAATTTTGGCTTAGGACTTGCCATAACGAAGAAAATCGTAGACTTTTATAATGGCGAGATAAAAGCTGTAAATAGAGATAAAGGCGTAAGCTTCATAATAAAATACCCTTTAAAATAAGCAATCAGCGTATGCTGGTTGCTTTTTTCACACAGAAATCACACATTTTTTTAATTTTTTTGCAACATTTAAGTTTTATAATTTCTATAGGCAGGATAAAAGAAAAGGAGATAAGGCGATGGGCAAAAAGGTGGTAAAGTACAGTTTGGCATTTGTCTTGGTTTTATTGGTGATTTTAAGTGCGTACGCACTGTACCATTACAGTGGAAGTACAGAGGGGTTTAGGGGGAATTTTCAACATAATTTCGCGCAAGGCAGCACAAATAGAAGTTGGGGCAGTGGAAACACAAATCAAGGTGTCTGGCAAAGAGGCAATCCTCCTCAAGTAAATGGACAGAATAGCCAATCCCAATGGCAGATGCCTCGCAGTAGAGGGAATTTTGGAGGGTTCAGGGGAACATCATCAAGGTACGGCGTGTATATAATGGCGTATGCGGCAGTGGTGTTTTTGTTGTTTATTTTAAGTTACTATGCATTGAAGAATAAAAAGTTTAAGTTAGATTTGCAAAGCGACAAATTCATCATAGCAACACTATTTTTGATAGGATTTTTCATGCGGCTTTATATAGCTGCAACTATTGAAGGTTATTCAGGTGATATAGGGCTTTTTAGAAGCTGGGCACAGTCTGCATCGCAGGACATATTAAACTTCTACAAAAATACTCCAAGC
Source organism: Thermoanaerobacterium aotearoense (assembly GCF_009905255.1). Lineage (NCBI taxonomy): Bacteria > Bacillati > Bacillota > Clostridia > Thermoanaerobacterales > Thermoanaerobacteraceae > Thermoanaerobacterium > Thermoanaerobacterium aotearoense. The sequence goes on from NZ_CP047602.1 coordinate 191,370, forward strand.
TGTGATTATCCACCGCTTTACATCTACGTGCTTTATTTAATAGGCAAGATAGCGTCAATCGGAAATCTATCGCATTATTACAATGTGCTATTGAAGCTTCCATCGATTTTAGCTGATATTGCATCATCTTACATCATATACAAAATAGCAAATAAGCATTTTGCAAAAAGCATAAGTGCGTTTGTGTCGGCTTTGTACATCTTCAATCCAGCCGTATTCATAAATTCATCTGCTTGGGGACAGGTTGATTCGTTTTTCACGATGCTTGTGATAATAGCAGTGTATTTTCTGTCGGAGAAAAAACTTTGGCTTTCATCGGTGTTTTTTACAGCAGCAGTGCTTATGAAGCCGCAGGGAATCATATTTGCACCTGTCTTGTTTTTTGAGATTGTGAATGAGAGAAGCTTTAAAAATTTATTAAAGGCTTTTGTGGCGTCATTGGTTACGGCAGTTATCGTCTTGGTGCCGTTTGCTATAGGTCAAGATCCTTTGTGGATATTTAAGTTGTATGAAAAGACTATTTCAGAGTACCCTTATGCATCTGTAAATGGCTTTAATTTCTACGGATTGTTGGGAGCAAACTATGTGAATTCTGGCACAAAATTGCTTGTATTTAGCTACAGCACATGGGGATTTATATTCATAGTTTTGGCTACATTGTTCTCCTGGTTTATATACATCAAAGGGAAAAACAGCGACCTTGCGTATCTTGCAGCGCTTTTGCAGATCGCTTTAGTATTTACATTTTCGACAGGGATGCATGAAAGATACTTATTCCCTGCTGCAGCGTTAGCAATATTGGCATTTTTGTATGTGAAAGACATGAGGCTGTTTGGGCTTTTTGTCGGTTTCAGCATAACAAGCTTTTTAAACATGTACTACGTTTTGTTTGGAGGTTTGAGAAATTCTTTTGGATTTGTGCCTATGATGGTTTCATTGGCAAATGTGGTGATGGCAATTTACCTTGTAAAAGTATCTTACGATGTAGCTGTCATAAATAAGATATGTGCGTTTGATTTAGGTTTAGAATCACACGAAATTCACACAACTATTTGAAACTTATAAGACATTCTGAGGGTATATTGAGATATATGGAATAAGCCTATATGAGCGATAAATTTCAACCAAGTACTTAATTTGTAATAATTTTATGAGCGAATATATTGCGGAGTGTTCGTTAATGTATCCGATGAACGTAGCGAAGTTTTGCGTATGAGCGTTAGCGAAAGCCGTCACAACGCATAGACGGCGTTAGCAAAACGAGAGAAGTGAATCGAAGATACATAGAACACGAAGCTTATATGAGCAATAAAATTATTACAATTAGTTAATAGATTGGAGGATGAACCATGAAAAGATTGAAGTTTAACAAAGACAATATTGGGTTATATTTGATTTTACTATTATCAGCTATATTAAATTTTACCAATTTAAGCATCGAAGGATATGCAAACCAGTATTACGCTGCAGGCGTAAAAAGCATGAGCATGAGTCTTAAGAATTTCTTCTTTGTATCATACGATCCGGCTGGATTTGTCACTATAGACAAGCCTCCATTGGGATTTTGGATACAGACTATTTTTGTCAAGATATTTGGATTTAATGGCATAAGCATATTGCTGCCACAGGCCATAGCAGGTGTAATATCAGTAGCCTTAATATACGTCCTCGTTAAAAAGTATTTTGGCAAGGCAGCAGGGCTTATAGCAGCATTGGTTTTAGCCACAACGCCTGTATTCGTGGCAGACAGCAGAAATAATACGATTGACAATATGTTGCTTATGACCCTTTTGTTTGCAGTTTTAGCCCTTATGAAAGCCTTAGATACAGGTAAACTTAAGTATTTGCTATTAAGCTTAGTTTTAGTAGGCGTTGGCTTCAATGTAAAGATGCTGGAAGCTTATATGATAATTCCGGCAGTGTATATAACATACGTTTTAGCGTCAAAGATAAGTTTTAAGAAAAGGATAGGCTATTTGTCATTAGCTACCGTTGTTTTACTTATTGTATCTCTTTCATGGGCCATCATTGTTGACATGACTCCTCAAAGCATGAGACCTTATGTAGGCAGCAGTACAGACAACTCGGAGTTAGAGCTCATAATAGGTCACAATGGGCTTGAAAGGCTTGGCCTTGGCAGAAATACAGGTTTTGGAGGCGGATTTGGCGGCCGCGTAGGAAATTTCAATGGTGGAGAATTCCGTAGAAACTTTGGAGATTTCAACGGTCAATTTAATAGGCAGTCTAATCAAGGCACGTCACAATTAAGTACGTCAGTAGATACGGTATCAAGCGCTACTAAGAATGGCAGTAGTTCAAATGCCACTCAAAATACACCACCTGCAAACCAAGGTAATTTCCCAAGGTTTAATGGGCAAAATGCGCCAAATCCAAATTTCGTAGGTGGCAATTTTGAAAGGCCAAATGGCAATAGAGGCGGCATGGGCGGCATGTTCGGCGGAGACGAAAAAGCCAGCGTATTAAGGCTTTTTTCAAACAACAGCCTGTCTGATCAGATAATATGGCTTTTCCCGATGGCTATTTTCGGATTTTTAGCAGAAATTTTGAGAAAAAGGCTTAAAAGGCCATTTGATGACGGTAGGAAGCTTTCTCTGATACTGTGGATTTCATGGCTTGTACCTGTGTTTATATACTTCAGTTTTACCACAGGCATGTTCCATCCGTACTATTTGACGATGATGGCACCTCCTATAGCGGCACTTACAGGCATAGGCATCGTTTCAATGTGGGAGATGTACCAAGAAGGCAGTGCAAAGTCATGGCTTTTACCTCTATCACTTGTGGCTGACGGCTTGGTTGAGCTTTTAATATTGTACTACCACTACAATACGTCTAATCTTACGAAGTACATCATGTTATCTGTTGCAGTGCTTTCTATCGATTCGGCAGTAGTCTTGTCATTGATGATTTTTGCTAAAAATAGTGGATTTAAAGTCAAAAAGGCTATGCTTACAGTAGGTGTAATAGGGCTTTTGATAGCGCCTACTATCTGGTCGGCTACGACGCTGTTTTATCCTATGAATGGCACAATGCCGTCTGCCGGATTAGAGCTTTCTACAGGTAGAAATAGGTTTGATTTCGGAGGTGGAGATATAAACAGCAGTACAAATTCTAAGCTTATAAGCTTCCTTGAGAAAAACAAAGGCAATGCAAAGTACCTTTTAGTCGTATCATCATCACAAAGTGCAGATAGCATAATCATAAAGACAGGTGAGCCTGTGATGGCGTTGGGTGGTTTTTCAGGATCTGACAATATTTTGACACTGAGTCAGTTTAAAGAGCTTGTGAAAAAAGGAGAAGTAAGGTACGTGATGACAGGAGGAATGGACAGAGGTTCCAACAGCGAGATAATGAACTGGGTAAGAGAAAATGGGAAGCTTGTGCCGACAAGCGAGTGGAGCAACACAAATTCTACCCAAAGCGGCAATGGCTTCGGAGGTTTTGGCAGAGATTTTGGAGAACTTTATGATCTTAAAGGTGTCAATGTCAACTGACATTGGCACTTGGACATAAATATTTTGGGAAGAAGGGATAGATATGTTTCATATAAGATATTCTGTTGTGGTACCTGTGTACAACGAAGAACTTCTTATCGAAGAATCGTACAGGCGGCTTAAAAAAGTCATGGACTCAACTGATGAGACTTACGAGCTTATATTTGTAGACGATGGAAGCCATGACAAATCAGCGGAGATTTTGAGTAGGATAAGCATGAGTGATAAAAACGTGAAGCTTATAAGCTTTTCGAGAAATTTTGGGCATCAGACAGCCATAACAGCCGGTATGGACAATGCCAAAGGTGATGCTGTCGTTGTCATCGATGCGGATCTGCAAGATCCACCTGAAGTGATACTGAAGATGATCGAGAAGTGGAAAGAAGGATACGATGTCGTGTACGGCAAAAGGGCAGAGAGAAAAGGGGAGTCATTCTTTAAGCTCTTTACAGCAAGGGTTTTCTACAGATTGCTAAAAAGCCTTACAAATGTAGACATACCTGTTGATACAGGAGATTTCAGACTTATTGACAGAAAAGTCTGTGATGTGATGAATTCTCTTAATTCCATAAAGGAAAAAAACAGGTATATAAGAGGGCTTGTAAGCTGGGTAGGCTTTAAGCAGATAGGTGTAGAATACGTGAGAGATCCGAGGCTTGCAGGTGAAACAAAGTACACGCTTAAAAAGATGCTTAAGCTGGCCATGGACGGTATAACGTCGTTTTCTTACGCTCCGCTTAAATTGCCTTTGAACTTGGGCATTTTCCTGTTAGCTGCAGGTTTTGTGTACTTGATTGTAGAGCTTGTCTTAAAAGTCGCAGGCGTAGATGTGTCGATGGAGAATACAGTCATGGCTATAAATATGATCTTATTTGGTCTAAACTTTTCGGTCTTAGGGGCATTTGGAGAGTATATCGGAAGGATATACGACGAGGTAAGGGATAGACCATTGTACATCATAGCGAGAAAGGTGGGGTTTGATGATGGAAAGACAGGAGAAAGGATGGAATAACAAGGCAGGATTTGTGCAGTTTATAAAGTTTAATCTGGTAGGCATAGTAAATACTTTGGTGGACTTTTCGGTCTTTACCGTCCTTACGTTTTTTGGAATGTACTACATGGCAGCGCAGGTAATATCTTATAGCTGTGGCGTTGTAAACAGCTTTATCATGAATAAGTATTGGACATTTGGCGACAAATCAACTCCGCATGGATACGAAGTATTCAAATTTATCGCTGTAAATGGTGTGTCATTAGCGGTATCTCTTTCTATCCTGTATCCATTAAAACCCATTTTAGGCGTGATTTCTGCCAAAGTGATTGCCACATTGTTTTCAATGATGATAAACTTTGTAGGCAGCAAACTTTGGGTGTTTAAGAAGGCATAACGTAGATTCTTATGTAAAAATGAGGAAAAATTTATTTATGTGATAAATTTATGATATAATGTAATGTGTATTAATGTGATGGGAGTTGAATAAATTGCCAAATGTCATTGTCATCATTCCGGCTTACAACGAGGAGAAGACCATCGACAGCGTCATCAACAATATAAAGTTAACAAATAAAGATGTAGATATACTCGTTGTTAATGACGGTTCCAGCGATAAGACATCTCTTATCGCTAAAAACAATGGTGTCATAGTCATAGATCTCCCTTTTAACCTTGGAATCGGTGGATGTATGCAGACAGGATATAAGTATGCTTATAAGTATGGCTACGACATAGCGATACAGATTGACGCAGATGGGCAGCACGATGCAAGATTCATAGATAAGCTTATAAAGCCCATATTAGAAGATAAGGCTGATCTTGTGATAGGGTCAAGGTATGTTTCAAAGACCAATTACAAGGGATCGTATCTAAGGCGGACAGGTTCATACTTTTTTACGCTTTTATTAAAAGCTCTGACAGGCAAAGCCATATATGATACCACATCAGGTTTTAGGGCAGCTAACAGGAAAGTCATCAAATACTTTAGCGAAAGCTATCCTCAAGATTACCCTGAAGTTGAAGTTGTAGCAAGGCTCAGCAAAGGCGGGTTTAAAATCGTGGAAATACCTGTGGAGATGTATGAGAGATTAGGCGGACGTTCTTCTATCAATTTTAGGCGTTCAATTTATTACATGGTAAAGGTGACGCTGGCGATACTGATAAATTGCATCAAAGCCAAAGAACAACAAAAAGCATAGGAGGTCTTTTTGTGTTTTTTAATGTCTATAGTTTTTCTTTAATTTTTAGCATACTGTTTTTAGTTATAATCATAGTTGAGATAAAAAAAGGCAATCTTTTAGAGAAGTACAGCTTATTTTGGATATTTTTTTCTATAGTGATGATTGTAATATCAGCTAACTTGAAATTTTTAAATCTTTTAAGCCGTATGCTTCACATTTATTATGCTCCGTCTGTCCTGTTTCTCTTAGGACTTTTATTTATCATCTCATACTGTTTTCATCTTACGTTGATAATATCTAAACAGACGGAAAGCATTGTTAAACTGACGCAGGAAGTAGCCATATTAAAGAATATGGTAGAAAATGTAAGCAGAGATGTAGAAGGAGGCAAAGGCGATTGATATACGTACTTGTTTTAGTGAATGTTTTGCTTTTGGTGACAGGGCAAGTGCTTTGGAAAATAGGCATTGGAAGTGCCAGTAGTTTTAAAAGCGTACTTATGTCACTTACGTCACCGTACGTCATAAGCGGGATAATAATATATGCATTGGCTACTGTCCTGTGGCTGTATATTCTTGCAAAAGGCAAGTTCAGCATTGTCTACCCTTTGCAGAGCACCGCTTATGCCTTAGGAGTATTTGTGGCGTGGCTCATATTTAAAGAAGCTATACCAATGACAAGGTGGATTGGCGTAGTTCTCATCTTTGCAGGTGCATCGTTGATTGCATTAAGATAGGAGGTAATCATGGATATCAAACTGAAGCTTAGCTCAAAGAAGTTTTTTGTCGCTGTTTCATTGATTGCTGTTTTGGCTATTGCTTTGTATTTGAGATTCCTCTTCGTCTACAAGGTAATTCAGCCGCCTCTTTCAGGCGATGCCAAGAATTACGACATAATGGTGAAACAGTTTTTGACAAAAGGCTTCTTAGGTTATATGTCGGACACTCCAAATGCCTATGTGACACCAGGGTATCCTTTATTTCTCGCTTTAATCTACAAGATTTTTGGCTTTTCTAATGGTAGTCCGCTTCAAGCTATAAGGATCGTGCAAAGTGTATTAAGCGTATTGACGGTTTTACTTATTTTCTTAATAGGTAGAGAAATCAAAAATAACAAAGTGGGTCTTATGGCTGCCTCAATATCAGCCATTTATCCTACATTCGTCTGGGCATCTACGCTAATTCTTACAGAGACGGTGTATACTTTTGTTTTTATGGTGTATTTGTATTTGCAGATTATTGCGCTTAAAAGACCTAAAGTGTATATAAATGTTTTAACAGGTATCTTATTTGGACTGGCAATCTTAATAAGACCTGCTGCAGCACCGCTTATAGTGATACCTTACATTTTAATGTACATTCAAAATAGGGATCTAAATTACACCGCAAGAAACTTTTTGCAGGTTTTAATCGGGTTTATAGTGATCATGATGCCTTGGTGGATTAGAAATATTGTCACGCTTCACAAGCTTATTTTATTTGCAACTCAAACTTGGAATCCTATGTTGGGAGGCGCCTTCCCTTTCTTCAATGGAATTGAACATGTTCCTCAGAACATTCGCTCCACTATGGATGTCATCAAATTCATCATAAAAGGGTTCGAAAAAAGCCCCATCTATTATTTTAAATGGTATACCATAGGCAAGTTCAATATAATTTTTGGCAGCATGTGGTATGATCTTGACCCGAAATATCAATACTTGCGAAATATATATCTTCTTCACAGCTTTGTTATGGCTATAGGTTGGCTTGGAACATTTTATTCTTTAAGAAAACGCGAAATACGTTTTATCGGCATATATGCCATACTATTGACGCTTATTCAGCTTATGTTTATACCGACTAATAGATATGCGTTCTCAATCATGCCGCTTCTCATAATTCTCGCATCTTATGTGATTGATAAGCTGCTATTTGAAAAAGGCATTTGATTATTGTCGAGTCCTCTTTCTTGACACTTCCAATAGCTTTCTTTCCAGTTCATCTACGTCGTACTTCCTCTGCGGGTATGAATTGAAGTAGTTTCTTGGTGCCGTATTTGACGATGCGGCATCTTTTAGTATTGATTTGTCTTTTAAGTAGTTTTGTATGACTTTCTCTAAAAACTTTGCTGGGTATTTTATGTCTTTTCCTTTCATGCGAGATATGCACAAATTCATTTCGTCATCTGTAAGATGGTACCTATTTTTAAGCAAATCTTTATCTATGTACTTAGGCGCATTTTCACCTTTTTGATGCATCATATCATTGATATGATTGATAGATATACTATAAGAATTAATATCTATCATATCATTCATATCTGATATGATCATATTGTCTTCACTTTTTGAAAGTGGAATGTTTTCAATGGTTTTAACTTCTTCTACCTTTTCACTATCTGAAATACGGTTTTCACTTTCTTTATCCATGCATTCATTTTTGTCGATATATGATATACCAGCGAAATCACCAGTTGTCATATTTTGCCAATCACAAAATTCGATTATTCTACCGTTTTCGCCATATTTGTATGTGATGCTTTCGATGGATGTATTTTGTCTTAATGTGTAGTATTTCTTCTGACGCAATTTGTCCTCGTTATCGACGTAGCACACCAAAAATCCGTCTTTTATGGCATTTTTCAAGCTTTTACTTATGATGCCTGTAGATAGACCGGTGCCGCTGTCTATTCTCTTGCCATTTTCGTATTTTCCTTTTTGTATTTCATCGATAGTGAGCTTCACTGGAATGCACTTTCCATTGTTTATTGTATGCTTTGCGATGTACATTATGATTTTTAACTGTGAACCGGATATTGAAGATAGACTTTCAAAAAAATTCTTTGGCACTATCCCATATTCTTTCTCAAAACCGTTTATCATTTTTAAACCCCCCATTTTCATTTTTAAATAGATCTTAAATAGATGTTGCTTGAAAAATATTATTATAAGCGAACGATTAATGGAGTTTTCGTGATATATCACGATGAATATAGCGCAGTTTGGCGTATGAGCGAAAGTGAAAGCCGTCACAACGCATAGACGGCGTTAGCCAAACAAGCGAAATGAATCGCTGATATATAGAAAACGAAATTTGTGAGCGTTAATAATATTTTTCGAATTTTTCGATTTACATTTATAATGTAGTAAAAAAGTGAAAATCTTATATATAGGCGATTGACAAAAAAACATTTTCAATGTATAATCATAATTAAGCAAAATCAATCAAAAAATATCATCTGTTTTGAATGGATGTGATTGAATGTTTGGGGAAGAGCGCAGGATGAAGATAGCCGAGATACTAAGCAAGGATAAAAGCATTACAGTGTCTCAGCTTAGCGAAATCTTAGGCGTATCTGAGTCCACTATAAGACGAGATCTAAAGATGTTGGAGATTGACGGGTTTATACAGAGGACACATGGTGGCGCTATATTGAATACGCATACACACTACGAGCCGTCTTTTGTGGAAAAAGAGGATTACGAGCTTCCATCAAAGATGCAGATTGGCAAGATGGCAGCTTCACTTATAGAAGAAGGCGATTCTGTAATCCTTGATGCCGGCACTACTACGTTGATGATTGCAAAATCACTTGAAGACATACATCTTACAGTTGTCACAAACTCTCCTATTATCGCTATAGAGCTTTCGAACCGCAACAATATTGAGCTTATAGTTACAGGCGGCATAGAGCGGTTAAACACAAAAGCGCTTGTTGGTCCTATAGCTGAGATGGTGATAAGAAATTTTAAGGTTGACAAAGCCTTTATTGGTGCTAATGCCATATCGTATGAGAATGGGCTTATGACACCAGATATTATAGAGGCAAACACGAAAAAGGCCATGATAGATGTATCAAATGAGGTTTACGCAGTTGTAGACCACACCAAGTTTGGGAAGAAATCTTTTGTAAAATTTGCAGATTTAAGCGATATAACTGCCATTATAACCGATGACGAGCTGGACTACGAGATAGTTAGAAAGTACGAGCAAGCCAATGTGGATGTACTAAACTTTGGAAAGGATGTATTAGATGGTTACGACGGTGACGGTAAATCCGGCGATAGACAGGACGCTAATAGTAAATGATTTTAGATTAGGTGCAGTAAACAGGGTGTCAAGAACCATAATTGATGCAGGCGGGAAAGGCATAAATGTCGCAAAAAATTTAAAAAATTTAGGTTGTGACGTCAAGTGCTTAGGCTTTATGGGACCAAACGGCAAGTACATCGAAAATGTCTTAAAGGAATCAGGGATTGACTGCAGGTTTGTCCAAATCAAAAGTGACATAAGGACAAATATAAAGATAGTTGATGAGATTAACCATACTTATACTGATATAAACGAAGCTGGTCCAGATGTTTCTCAAAGTGAAATAGAAAAGCTAATTTCGAGCATAAATGAGCATGCTGATTTATCGGATGTGATTGTTCTATCAGGAAGCCTGCTTCCTAATATGGAGGAGGATTTTTATAGACAAATAATTGAGAAGGTCAACGAAAAAGGCGCAAAAGTCATATTAGATGCTGATGGTGATGCTTTAAAGCTTGGCATAGAAGGAAAGCCATACATGATAAAGCCCAATATCCATGAACTTCGAAGGGTATCAAAGAAAAATCTTGAAAGTGTTGATGAGATTATTGAAGAAGGCGTGAGAATAATTGAAAGTGGAATTTCAATTGTGGCAGTATCGATGGGTGGCAGTGGAAGCATGGTGGTGACCAAAGAGAGGGCGTACAAAGTAAGACCGATAAAGGTTCAAGTGAAAGGGACGGTAGGAGCTGGAGATGCCTACGTGGCAGGTTTTGCCTATGGACTAAGCGAGAATCTTCCTGTAGAAGACACTATAAAGATAGCATCATCTGCGTCTACATCAGTTATCATGAGGGAAGGCACTAAGGCATGTTCTTTAAAAGATGTGGAAGAACTTAAGAAAAAGGTTGAAATTGAAGTAATAGAAAGGTGATAAACGATGATTGAAGAGATACTTGACAAAGACATGATGATATTCGATTTGAAATCGAAAGATAAATTATCTGTATTAAAAGAGCTTATAAGGCCATTGGCAGAAAAAGGAGCCATTGAGGACGAAGGAAAGTTTTTGGAGGTAGTGCTAAAAAGGGAAGAGGAGTACTCCACAGGCATTGGAATGGGTGTTGCAATACCGCATGGGAAAAGCAACTTAGTGAAAAAGGCGTCATTAGTTTTTGGAAAGTCGAAAGATGGCATAGACTATAATTCCATGGATGGGAAACCAGCATATCTGTTCTTTCTTATTGCAGCACCTGAGGATTCTGACAATTTGCATCTTAAGATTTTAGCTAAGCTTTCAAGGTCATTGATGCATGAGGAGGTGAGAGATGAACTGAATAAGGCTGAGACTTATGAGGATGTCATAAATGCTTTCAAAAAATATGAGTAAGGGGGATTTTTGATGAAAAAGATTGTTGCCATTACTGCATGCCCTACAGGTATAGCCCATACCTATATGGCTGCAGAAAACTTAGAAATGGCAGGCAAAGAGCTTAATGTGGCTATAAAAGTGGAGACACAAGGGTCTATAGGGGCAGAAAATCAATTGACAGAAAACGACATAAATGAAGCGGATGCAGTCATAATTGCTGCTGCGACAAAAGTCGACAAGTCCCGCTTCGAAGGTAAACCTATACTGGAAGTTCCGGTTGAGGAAGCTATAAAAAATCCAAAAGAATTGATTGAAAAAGCATTGAAGATGGAAAAACCGAAAAATTACGTAGAAAAAGTGGAAAAGATTCATGAAGAAAGGGCCAGCCAAAGGACAGGTGCTTACAAGCATTTGATGACAGGTGTATCCTACATGATTCCATTTGTCGTCGCTGGTGGTATATCCATAGCACTTTCATTCCTATGGGGCTACAAGGCATTTCAGGTACCGGGCACATTGCCTGCTGCATTGATGCAAATCGGCGGTGGATCTGCATTCGCACTTATGGTTCCAATACTTTCTGGATTTTTGGCTTATTCTATAGCAGATAGACCTGGACTTGTACCAGGTATGGTAGGAGGTATGTTGGCAGTATCAACTGGTGCAGGATTTTTAGGCGGCATCATATCTGGTTTTCTCGCTGGTTATACAGTCTACTACCTGAAAAAGACCATAAAATTGCCTAAGACGATGGAAGGCCTAATGCCGGTCCTTATACTGCCGGTATTATCGACGCTTATCGTAGGTCTTCTCATGATATACGTTGTTGGCACACCGATGAAGACCATAATGACAGGTCTTACAAATTGGCTTAAGGGAATGAGCTCCACAAATGCAGTCATATTTGGCGCACTATTAGGACTTATGATGGCGTTTGACATGGGTGGCCCTGTCAACAAGACAGCATACACATTTGCAACAGGTCTTTTGGCGTCAAATGTGTTTATGCCTATGGCTGCGGTTATGGCTGCAGGAATGACACCGCCTTTAGGTTTAGCGCTTGCAACAGTCATATTTAAAAATAGATTTACAAAAGAGGAAAGAGAAGCAGGCAAAGCAGCATGGGTTTTAGGTGCATCATTTATAACAGAAGGCGCTATACCGTTTGCTGCAGCAGATCCATTTAGAGTAATACCTTCCATTATGGTAGGATCCGCGGTTACAGGCGCACTTTCCATGTTGTTCCATATAGAACTTAGAGCGCCTCATGGCGGGATATTTGTAATACCAATCGCTGTATCAAATCCGCTCTTATACATTTTTGCTATACTTGTAGGTATGGTTGTGACAGCCTTCATGATAGGGCTTCTGAAAAAGAAAGTATCGTAATTGATATAAAACATCGCTCCAAAATATGGGGCGATTTTTTTATTGTTATTGACATTTATTGTGATAAGATATATATAAAATGACGGAAAATTCATTTACTTTTTATAGCAATGGTTTATAATATAATGTGTAAATTATATCCGAAAAAAATTTATATAGGAAGATAAAAACTTTTGGACATGGCTACAAGTGGTGCAAAATAAATCAATACTAAATTTTCAATAACGGAGGAGTATATGATGAGAAAAAGTCTATCTAAAAATGACATTGTTTTTGGCACTATATATTTCTTAGCTGCAACATTATATTTTATTTCAGCAGAAACAATATGGAAACCATCCGCAGAAATAAATTTATTTGCCAGTTTAGGTTTTATTGCTGTTGCGACTGTATATAGATACACTAAGAAGAAAAGATTTTTAAGGCAAAAAAATAATGTGGTTACAGTTTTAAAAAGAGGCAATTTTTCAAATTGCAGCAGATAGGGGAACTGGCGTGTGTGAGCCATGATTGCATAATTTATACATATACAGATGTACCCGGATATAAAAATATAAGCTATAAATATTATTAATAAAGAGTATAATTTATATAAAAAGTATCGTGATTGATATAAAACATCGCTCCAAAATATGGGGCGATTTTTTTTATTATTATTGACATTTATTGTGATAAGATATATAATTAAATACAAGAAAAGTGTTCACGTTAACAATTAATTAGATACAGTTACATAAGAAGCTGAATGAGACGATTCGACCTAAAATATGTAAATCTAATGATTTTAACATTATATTATTATTTATTCATGGTATTATTTGTCGTTGTTTTTATGTTGCTTTGCGAAATTTCTAAATCTTTGCATTTTTCACGAGAATTTTTAGCAACCAAAATTGTTAACGTGTGCATAAATTTAGCAGTCTTGCAATAGGCTTTACAAGTGTGTCTAAAAAACTCATTTCGCACAATTTTGTTAAATGATGTAAATTTTAAAGATGGGGGGTGAAAAGGTTTATAAGTATATTTGGCAAATTAAAATGATTTAAAAATCAATATAATGTTTTAGGAGGGGAAATGATGGGTATAGGAAAGAAACTCAATAGCTTCGTTTCATTTTTATTGGCATTTTTAATGGTGTTTACAATGCCAATGAGTAAAGCATTTGCAGATACGACTTCTTCTGGACCGGCTGCACCTGTTGATCTTCAAGTCTTATCAGGTTCTGTAACCGATACAGGTTTTACGCTTGTTTGGCATAAACCAGACAATTACAGTGATATTACCGACTACAAGATTACTGTAAGCGATAGTGTATATGAACAAGTGTACTATGCAAGTGAAAATCAAACAGTGGCAAGTCCATATATTAAGCAATTTTACGATAAGAATGTTGGAGATTTAAAGGATGACAGTGGAAATACTGTTAAGAGTGCATATAAGATTTCGATGCATTCATTTGTGCTTACAGGGCTTAAGCCTGATACGTTGTATACGATTCAAGTACAATCTGTAGATACTAATGGCAATACATCAACACCGGTTACAATCACGCAAAGCACTGCACCTTCAACGCCAAGTGAAAACATCATAAATATAGAGTCAACAGGCGCTGTAGGTGATGGTGTGCTGGCTGACGATGCAGATGATATACCATCATCAGGCACTTTAAATACTGCAGCAATACAAAAGGCAATTGACGAATGTCCAGACGGCGGCGTTGTATTGGTGCCTGCTGGAAAGATATTTGTCACAGGACCTATACATCTTAAAAGCAATATGACACTTGATGTAGAAGGTACGCTTTTAGGCACTACGGATCCTGATCAATATCCCAATCCATACGATACTGATCCGAGTCAAGTAGGACAGAAGTCAGCACCTCTTATTTCGACAGTTAATACAGATGTATATGGCAATACAATACAATATCAAAACATAAGAATTGTAGGACATGGCGTAATAAATGGCAATGGATGGGCACAAGTTTCCAGCAAAGATACCAGTGTGCCGATTGATGATCAATTTGACCAGTATCAAAAGGGAAATAGCAGCAACATATCGACTACTGCGAAAAACCACCTTGCCTTAAATCAGTTTAATAAATATTCATCTCAAGGTACCAGCAATGCTTATGCTACAAGGTCTAACTTGATGGTATTTAACAATGTCAATGGACTTTACATCGGCGACGGACTTACAGTGACTAATCCGTCTTTCCATACAATATCTGTTTCAAACTCGCAAAATGTAGTTTTAAATCAATTGATTGCTTCAACTTATGACTGCAACAATGGCGATGGTATAGATTTTGGCAACAGTACAGGCTTGACTGTTGTAAATTCTGTATTCAATACAGGGGATGACGATGTCAATTTCGATGCAGGCGTCGGACTTTCAGGTGAACAAAATCCTCCGACTGGAAATGCATGGGTGTTTGACAACTACTTTGGCAGAGGACATGGTGTAATAGCGATGGGCAGCCATACTGCAGCGTGGATTCAGAACATTTTAGCTGAGGACAATGTCATAAATGGAACTGCTATAGGACTAAGAGGTAAATCTCAAAGTGGCAATGGAGGTGGTGCAAGAAATATTACATTTAGAGATAGTGCTCTTGCGTATATAACAGATAATGACGGATCGCCATTTTTGCTAACAGACGGATACTCAAGCGCATTGCCTACAGATACCAGCAATTGGGCTCCAGATGAACCGACATTCCACGACATCACGGTGGAAAATTGTACGGTAAATGGATCTAAAAAATACGCCATAATGTTCCAGGGTGCTCCAGATGGATTTGATTACAATATTACTTTCAACAATGTATTTTTTGGCGCTGGAACGTATCAGACGAAGATTTACTACTTAAAAAACAGCACATTTAACAATGTAGTTTTCTATGGTTCTACTCCTAATTATGACGGTGACCAAACGACTCCTGTAAATCCATGGCATTTTGTTCATTCAACTAATATACAGTTTACGGGAAATACTACACAGCCGCAGATTCCGGAGTGGCCATCAAATAGTACAGCTACGGTATCAAATGTGACGTACGACAGTGCAACAGTAACTTGGACAAGTGCAGTTTCTGGCACTTATACAGGATATCAGCTTGTAGGTGCAGACGGCACCATATTGGGGAAAGTTGATGCAAGTACTACGGCTTACGATCTTACAGGACTTAATCCAGATACTCAGTACACAATAACTGTTGAAGCAACAGATGACCAAAACAATACTATCTTTGGGCCAATAGTTACATTTACTACTACCAAGGCAAGTAGCACCGGACAGGAAGGTGGTGGAACGGAGACGATAGATTACAACAAGATAGATGTATGGGACTTTGGCGCAGAACAGCTTGATCCAACAAAATACAACAATAAATTAACGGTGGACATTATAAATAGCTTGTATCCAGGTGTTACTCCGGGAACATCAGGCGTTACAATAAATGGATTTACGCTTAACAATGGAGAATTTGTATTTAGCGATGGAGGAAAATTAAATACACATAGGCTAAGGACAATAAATACAAATCTAACTCGGTATGATTCAAAATCTTTGAAAAGCAGTGATGGAAGCATAACTTATTCAGGATATCTTTATTCAAATTCAAGCGCAAATCCTAATGTATATATAGGAGTTTATTTACAAAAAGACGACATTGTTACTTTGGTAGTAGCATCAAACGGAAATCCATCTACGATTGTTTTTCAGTCGCCCAGCGGAAATATCTCTACTCAAGTTCATACGTTAGGTTCAAGTACAGCAAGTGTGATGACGTTTTATGCATCAGAAGAAGGACTTTACAAGATATATTCTAAAGATGAGAAACTTGTAGTGGCCAGAGTTTATAGGCAGCATACGAGACCAGTGACTGTCAGCGGCACAGTGTCAGCACCATCAGATCTTTCGAATTATGGAATTACATTCACAAATAAAGAAAACGGAGAAGTTACAACGGCAGATGTTGTCAATGGGAAATACACAGTGACATTAAACGAAAATTATGATTATGATGTAAGCCTAAACAATGCCAATGGATACCTTATTACAAGTGCGAAGACTCTATCAATAGCAAATGGTGCAGGCGATCAGACATTTGATGTTAGTGTGGAAAAGGCATCTCTCGTAACTTTGACGGGTCATATTACAGGGCTCTCGCAGGATGCGCTGGCAAAGTTGAAACTGAACTTTATATCTTCAAATACTTATGTACCACAAATAAATATATCAAGTGACGGCTCTTACACTGTTCAGCTTGAAACTGGTGTAACTTATACCTTGGATGCGGAAGGTGTTAATGATTATACCCTTAATGAAAATACAATAAGTGCGAATAGCGATGGAACGCATGATTTTATGTTTACAAAAAAGCCTACTTATCAAATTACCGTAAATACAACAGGACTTGACGACTCTATAAAAAGCAGTGCTACAATCACATTTACAAATATAAATGAGCCAGGCTATAGCTATACGTTTAATCTAACTGATAGCAATATTAATTTAAGAGATGGACAATATAAGATTAGCATAAAAGGAACGGGTGAATACCCTGTTGTATTGACTCCAACACCTGATTTAATAGTAAAAGACGCACCTAATACAGTTGATTTGAATTTTAAACCTATAACAAAATGGGATTTTGCTATGTATAACTCCATTGCATTGGGACCAGGTATTGAGACAATTAATGGGTCTAACTACTATTTGGGTCTCAAGCTTTCAAGCAGTGGAGTCTCTGAAAATAATTATTACCTACTGCTTTCTAAAGGAGGAACTATAGATGTTCCTGTAAAATCAGGAGATATAGTCTTTGTAAGTTACACAAGTAGTGCAGCATTTAACTTTAATAATGATAATACTACAAATGTAGATGTTAACTTAGGTAGTACAAATCAAATCAAGACAGCTACTTATGTTGCACAAAGCGACGGATACGTGACCTTAACGGGTATTGCTGGCAATAATGCATCGCAAACATATTTGACAAGTATTAGAGTCTATACACAGATTCCTTATAAAGAAACTATAACTGTAGGTCCAAAAGATTGTGACTATACTTCGATTAGTGATGCATTAGATGCTGTTAGAGCAATGTATCGTCCAAATAACGAAAGAGTCACTATTGAAGTTCAACCCGGTAATTACGAAGAAATGCTGGTTATAGATGTGCCGAACGTTACAATAAAAAATGCAAGCACACAACCAAGTATTAATTTGACCAATCAGGGTGTCGGAATTGACAAAAATGCCGTAAGGATAACTTCATATTACGGTACAGGGTATAGTTACTACAGTATGGGACCAGATGGCAAATATCATGCAGATTTATTAGCTGTAAATAAGGAAAATGGTTATTTGGCATACCATAACCCTGGTGCAGGCACTACGAATGGTAGTTTTTGGAACGCAACAGTAGTTGTCTATGCAGATGGGTTCGAGGCAGATGGGATTATATTTGAAAATTCATACAATCAATATATATCTGATAAAGAAGCCAATGATGTGGTAGTGCCTGATGTCGGCAATAAAGGTGTGAGACCTACAGATGTAGGAGATACTGCAGTCCAAAATAAATCATTTGTAGAAAGAGCTGCTGCGCTTGCAATAGCTGATAATGCGAAACAAATATACTTTAACAATTGCAGATTTGTTGGAAGGCAAGATACACTATATGGTGGAAACAATTCAATAGCAGCATTTAATAAATGTGCAGTTATGGGTTCTACTGATTATATATTTGGTCCAATGACGGCTGTATTCTATAAGTGTCAGCTTGTTTTTAACACAAGCGATGCAAGCAACGATGTAGGGTATATTACCGCTGCCCAGCAATCATCTGGGAGAGGTTTCTTGATGTACAATTGTACTGTAACATCAACAACACCTGGTGTTGATACTGCATCTACAAAGCATTCTAAACCGGGATATTTTGGTAGGCCTTGGTTGGCTAATACCAGTGAAGTTGTATTTGATAAGACTATAATAGAACCTACTGATTATTCCGGCACTATGCAATCGCTGATACAACCAGCAGGATGGCTTTCAACACTTGGAGGAACATCACCAAAGATGTATGAATATGACACTATGGAAGCCTTAGCGGGTGTTGACAATACATCTCAAAGAGTTTCATGGGCTACAGTAATAAAAGACGGAAAATTATTGGACGGCACAGATATTTCCACTGCAGATAAGGCTATAACAGCATTTCTTGGAGATTGGATACCTTTTAATATAGATCCTCAGGATGATGTTGCGGTTATAGTAAACCCAAGCGATAATGGTAGCAATGGTAATGGTACTACAGGTCAAGAAGGTGGAAGCACTGGCGGCAGTACCGGCAATAATGGCAGTAACACAGGCAGTGCAAATAATACCAGTGGAAGTGTCAATACAACTACTACAAATAACAATGGTGCTGTAAACAATACAATAGGTGTAATCACAAAGAACGGCAACGTTATTACATTGACGCTTGATGCAGGAAAAGCTAAAGACCTTATAGTAAATTCAAAGGACAAGAAAGTCATATTTGACATAACAACAATAGGTGAGGGACAACAGAAAGTCGTGCAGATTTCTAAGGACATTTTAGACACAAGCGCTGCCAACGGCAAAGACATCGTCATAAAATCAGACAATGCATCGATAGCACTCACGAAAGATGCACTTAATCAAAACCAGATACAAAACGGTGTCAATGTATCAATAAAAGACAATGGAAAGCCTAATGTGACAAATTATGTGCCACTTTCTAATGTAGTTGACATAACAATAAGCGGTAGCAGTGGGAATGTAACATTGGCAAAACCAGTAGAGGTGACATTAAATATATCAAAAGCTAACGATCCAAGAAAAGTAGCAGTTTACTACTACAACTCAACGACAAACCAATGGGAGTACGTAGGTGGTAAAGTAGACGCATCATCTGGAACAATAACATTCAATGCAACACACTTCTCGCAATATGCGGCATTTGAGTACGACAAGACATTTAATGACGTAAAAGACAGTTGGGCGAAAGACGTAATAGAAGTATTAGCGTCAAGGCACATAGTAGAAGGAATGACAGACACTCAGTATGAACCAAACAAGACAGTGACGAGAGCAGAATTTACAGCAATGATACTGAGGCTATTAAACATAAAAGAAGAAGCATACAGTGGAGAATTTAGCGATGTAAAAAGTGGAGACTGGTATGCAAACGCGATAGAAGCAGCATACAAAGCAGGGATAATCGAAGGTGACGGAAAGAACGCAAGGCCAAATGACAGCATAACAAGAGAAGAGATGACAGCAATAGCCATGAGGGCATACGAGATGCTGACACAGTACGAAGAAGAGAATATAGGTGCGACAACATTTAGCGACGACAAATCCATAAGCGATTGGGCAAGAAATGTAGTGGCAAATGCAGCGAAATTAGGAATAGTAAATGGGGAGCCAAATAACGTATTTGAACCTAAAGGAAATGCCACAAGAGCAGAAGCAGCAGCTATCATATACGGCTTATTAGAAAAAAGCGGAAACATATAATCATTTCAACTGCCAACAACTTCTTAAGAAGCTGTTGGCAGTTAGCTTTTGCACGTTTCTTATAAATAATAGTGGAAATGCTTTTTATTAAATAGAATTTATGTTATAATAAAATGTAAACACGAGTTTATAATTTTGTTGATTTTTGGAGGAGAAGTAAATATGAATAGCAAAGAAATAGCAAAAATTGCTGGTGTTTCACGCAGTACTGTTTCAAGAGTAATAAATAATTATCCAAATGTTCCTCCTGATACAAGAGAGAAAGTATTAAAAGTTATTAAAGAATATAATTATGTTCCACATGCATCGGCGAGAATGTTAAGAGGAAAATCGTCTAAAACAATAGGTCTTGTCATAGTTGATATAAAAAAAGACTCAGATATACATAAGATATATGACAATGTTTATTTTGGACCATTTACTACTGCAGTAGTGGATTTTGCAAATAGAATTGGTTATAATGTCCTTATAACAACGGTTTTTAAAGTTAAAGATTATAAAAAAGTAAAGGAGATTTTTTATAACAAAACTATCAGTGGTGCTATATTTATTGGTGTGAGAAATAGTGATCCTGAAATAAAAAGTCTTATCGAGGAAGGATTCAAGATAGCAATTGTAGATCAGGAAATAAAA
Source organism: Thermoanaerobacterium aotearoense (assembly GCF_009905255.1). Taxonomy (NCBI): domain Bacteria; kingdom Bacillati; phylum Bacillota; class Clostridia; order Thermoanaerobacterales; family Thermoanaerobacteraceae; genus Thermoanaerobacterium; species Thermoanaerobacterium aotearoense. The sequence goes on from NZ_CP047602.1 coordinate 212,021, forward strand.
GAAGAAGACGAAATATTCAATAAAAGTATTATTGTAAATATGGACAACTTAAATGGAGCTTATGAAGCAACAAAATATCTTATAAATTTAGGACATAAGGAAATAGCTCATATATCAGGAGATTTGGATAAGCTATCGGGATTTGCACGGTTAGAAGGATATAAAAAAGCATTAAAAGAAGCAGGTATTACGTATGATAATCACTATATAGTAAAAGGCAGTTTTGTTGAGGAAAGTGGGTATAATGCTACACATAAGTTATTTAAAAAAATAAAACCAACTGCAATTTTTGCAGCAAATGATCAAATGGCAATAGGTGCTATGCAAGCACTTCAAGAATTAGAATATAATGTACCTGATGATGTTTCAATAATTGGCTTTGATGATATAACTATTTCGCGTTATATAAAACCTGCGTTAACAACTATGAGCGTTTCGCTCTTGCAAATGGCAGAATTATGTGTAGAAAATTTAGTTAAATCGATTGAAGGTGAATCTGAAATTATAGCTAAATTTCTTGTTTCTGCAAAGCTGATAGAAAGAGAGTCTTGCAGAAAAATTAGTGAGTAGGTTATTTTTATAAAAGTTTTTTAAAATTATAAAATAATAAGATGCTATTGACAATGCAAAAAAACATAGTATATAATTAAATAAACACGTGTTTATATCAGCTTATCAAAGTTGACGATAATTAATAAAAAATGAGCAAAAAATCATTATTATAAAAATATTTTTTGGTATTATTATCAAAAATAAAAATACATATAAATGCTTTTTAACTGGTCATCTATTGAGATTAAGACTCTTTAATTAAAAACCTTATTTTTAATTTTATAAAATAACATTGTATAATAAAGGTATAACCTTTATTATATATAATTATTAACACGTGTTAATTTTATTTAGAGGAGGTTTATTTATGTACAAAAAAATTCTTGTTGTTTTGCTGGTATTGATGTTAGCATTAGGATCTTTGACTGGTTGTGGTAGTTCATCAACTCAAAGTAATGGTGGTAGCAGTAATCAATCTAAAAGCACATCTTCGGAGAAAGTCACTTTACAAGTATGGATTATGCCTAATAGTCCTCAAACTGTTGATGATTTTTTAAATGTCGTAAAACCGTTTACAGATGCTAATCCAAATATCAAGATAAAAGTAACAGTTTTGGATTGGGGTTCTGCGTGGACAAAAATTACTACAGCTGCAACAAGCGGAGTTGGACCTGATGTTTTGCAGCTTGGAACTACATGGGTTCCTGCTATTGCTTCAATGGGTGCACTTGAGGATTTAACAGATAAAGTTTCTGATTTAGGAGGAGCAAGTGCTTTCTTGCCTGCTGCGTGGAATTCAACAGGTATTAAAAATTCTGGAAAAACATCTGCAGTACCTTGGTTTGTTGATACGAGAGGAATATTTTATAGAACAGATGTGTTTGAGAAAGCTGGGATAGATCCGAAACAAGCTTTTGCAACGTGGGATTCTTTTTTAGATGCTGCTAAAAAGATTAATAATATGGACATTAACGGTCAGAAGATAGCTGCTATAGGCCTTCCTGGTAAAAATGACTGGAATGTAGTGCATAATTTTGCTTCTTGGATATGGGGTGCAGGTGGAGATTATCTATCGCCAGATGATCAACATGCAGTATTTAACAGCCAAGCAGCTTTGAAAGGAATAGATTTTTATACGGGTCTTGCGCTACAAGGTTTAGTACCAAAAGCTGTTCTTGAAAAAAATAGTACAGATGTTGAAAACCTATTCGCTAAAGGTCAATTTGCGATGATCTTTTCAGGTCCGTGGTTAGTAAAGAACTTTTCAACACCTGCAGATAAAGGCGGATTATCTGATACTATAGCGGCGAAAAATTATGCGGTTGCTAATTTGCCTGAAGGCCCTGCTGGAAGGTTTTCCTTCTTTGGAGGTAGTGATTTAGCAATATTTAAAGCGTCAACACATAAAACAGAGGCTTACAATTTGATTAAATATCTTGTAACAAAAGAAGCACAAGTAAATTATGCAAAAGTGTCAGGTATGCTTCCAGCATTGAAAGAAGCACTTGACGACCCTTATATAACATCAGATCCTCATATGGCTGTATTTAAGGAAATTGCCCAATATGGACGTTCTTATCCTGCTGTACCTGCATGGGGACAAATAGAGAATATATTGCTTACTCATTTAGGTAATGTATGGGATGACGTGAGTGGAGTTAAAGGACCGTTTAATGAGAATATGATAGTTGACGAAATGAACAAAGCAGCAGAAGAAGTGGATGGGGTTTTACAGCAATCTAAATAGATTTGAAAGGAGTATTATTGCAATTTGCAATAATACTCCTAATAAAAGGAGTTGATTTAATTGGATTATCTAAAACAAAATTTCAAGAAAAATAAGTTAGCTTACCTACTTATATTACCAGCCATTATTGCAATGCTTATGATACACTTTGTTCCTATGGCTGAAGGTCTATATATTTCGTTATTAAAATTAAATCAATATACGCTATTAAAATTTTTACATGCACCTTTTATTGGATTAGAAAATTTTTATACAATATTATTTGATCCATCAAGCACACTAAGAATTGGGTTTATGGATGCAGTTAGAAATACAGTTATTTATACTATTGTTGTCAATCTCTCAGTTTTAATTATTGGGTTATGGCTTGCTCATGTTTTAAAGCAACAATTTAAAGGTAGAGGTATAGCGCGTACTTTGCTTTTGTTACCTTGGGTCGTACCTTCATATGTAGTAGGATTGCTTTGGGGATTTATGTGGAGACAAGATAGTGGTATAATAAACAAGATTCTTGTGGATTATTTACATATCTTGCCAAATAAACCGTTTTGGCTTATTGGCCCAAATGTTTTAATAGCAATAATCATTCCAACGGTTTGGAGATCATTCCCAATGACTATGATAATGCTACTTGCAGCTTTACAGACGATATCGGATGATTACTATGAAGCAGCTGAAATTGATGGTGCTACAGGCTGGCAAAAACTTATATATGTTACGTTACCATTTTTAAAACCGGTAATTGGAACTCTAATACTTTTTGGCATGATAGGAAGCATTTACTCTTATAATATCGTTGCAATGATGTTTGGAAATGGTGCTGGATACCCAGGTGATTGGGGAGATTTAGTTATGACAAATATTTCGAGGAATTCATTTAATATGTGGCAATTTGGTACTGGTGCAGCTGCATCTGTCATGCTAATGATAGCTGTACTAACATTAACAGGCATTTGGTATAAAATATTTAAAGATTCATTGTCAATGGAATAAGAGGAGGTATTAATTTGATCACAAATAAAGCGAATACACAAAAAGTACAAAAAAAATATTTAACTTATAGACAAAAGAAAAAAATAAAGAGATTTATTTCTCTCACCATGTTGTGGATGTTCATTGTAATTACTATATTTCCTTTGATATGGATGGTAATATCATCAATGAGCAATCAAGAAGGATTGCTGACAGGTAAAATACAACCACAATTAAAAAATATTTTAATAAATTATCATGATATGTGGACAAATATAAACTTTGGATTATATTTCAAAAATAGCCTTATTATTGATGCTTCAACTACAATAATTGCTTTATCAATTGCAGTTTTAGCCGGTTATGCATTAGCTAGGTTTAAATTTATAGGGTCGAATTTATTTGGTATAGCAACGCTTGGTACACAGATGATTCCAGGTATATTGTTTTTACTTCCTCTATATTTGATATTTCTTCAAATTCAGCAGACGTTTGGCATAAAAATGGTTAATACTTATCATGGGATAATCATAACTTATTCTGCATTTTATATTCCATTTAGCATATGGATTTTAAGAGGTTTTTTTGCATCCATACCTTTAGAAATAGAAGAAGCGGCAAGAATAGATGGATGTACGCAGTTTAGTGCATTTATCCGTGTTATTTTGCCATTAGCTATACCAGGTATAATAGCAGCTGCTATTTATATTTTCTTGATGGCATGGGATGAGCTATTATTTGCCTGGGTATTAACAACATCAGCAGATGTTCAAACCATACCTGTTGGCATAAGGCTTTTTGTAGGTAATTATCAAAACAGATATGATTTGCTTATGGCAGCATCCACAGTTGTTACAATACCAGTTGCTTTAATATTTTTCTTATTGCAGAAATATTTTATTAGTGGAATGACTGCAGGAGCTGTAAAAGGCTAAGTTTATTATAAAAGACAGGAGTGATTATAATGGCTAATTTTCCAAAAGGTTTTTTGTTTGGAACAGCAACATCATCATATCAGATAGAAGGAGCGGTAAATGAAGATGGCAGAACGCCTTCTATATGGGATACATTTTCAAAAACTAGTGGCATGACATACAACGGTGATACAGGAGATATTGCTTGTGACCATTATCACAGATATAAAGAAGATGTAGTAATATTAAAGGAAATAGGCGTAAAAGCTTACAGGTTTTCTATAGCATGGCCGAGAATTTTTCCGGAGAAAGGCAATTTTAATCCTAAAGGAATTGATTTTTATAAAAGATTAGTAGAGGAGCTATTAAAGAATGATATAATTCCTGTGGCCACAATATATCATTGGGATTTACCACAGTGGGCTGGAGATTTGGGAGGATGGTTAAATAGGGACTTAATATATTGGTATTCAGAATACTCTCAAAAATTGTTTAAAGAAATAGGCAATGTGGTTCCAATGTGGATAACACATAATGAACCGTGGTGTGCATCAATATTAAGCTATGGGATTGGTGAGCATGCACCAGGGCATAAAGACTATAGAGAAGCGTTAATTGCGGCACATCATATATTACTATCTCATGGTGAGGCAGTAAAGATTTTTAGAGATATGAATATAAAAGAAAGTCAAATTGGAATAACCTTAAATTTAACACCTGCGTATCCGGCAAGTGAAAGAGATGTAGACAGATTAGCAGCTCAATATGCAGACGGTTTTTCTAATAGATGGTTTTTAGATCCAATATTCAAAGGGAACTATCCAGAAGATATGATAGAATTATACAAAGAAGAAATTGGAAAATTTGATTTCATAAAAAGCGAAGATTTAGGTATTATAAGTCAACCGATAGACTTTTTGGGAATTAATTTTTATAGCAGATCGATTGTTAAGTATAGTGAAAAATCTATGCTAAAATGGATAGGAGTGGAAGGACCTGGTGCTAAGACAGACATGGGTTGGGAGATAAGACCTGAATCACTGTATGATCTTTTGAAAAGACTTGATAAAGAGTATACAAGAATACCAATCTATATAACTGAAAATGGAGCAGCATTTAAAGATATAATAACAGAAGATGGCAAGGTTCATGATCAAGAAAGGATAGAATATATAAAAGAACATCTAAAATATGCCAATAAATTTATTAAAGAAGGAGGAAATTTAAAAGGATATTTTTTATGGTCGTTTTTGGACAATTTTGAATGGGCCTTTGGATATTCAAAGAGATTTGGTATAGTTTATGTGGATTATAAAACACAAAAAAGAATTTTAAAAGATAGTGCATTATGGTACAAAGAAGTGATAAATAGAGCTTCAATTGTTTTTTAAGTTTCTATGTCTTAGTGTAAAATTTTATCTAGTTAAAAAACATGAAAATTTTAATGAGGATTAGATTTAGAAATGAGCTCTACTATTTATCTCTGTAAGATGCTGTGTTAAAATAAAAACTTAAAACAAATAGAACTGCCAAAAACCAATGTATAAAGCAAAAGAAAATTAAATCAATTTATGGAAGTATGATAAGTTTGCTAATATTAAAAAAATTTGGAGGAGGACGAGGCTTTGAATAAATTGCATATTAATAAATGGTACTTTTTTGTAGGTATGCTTGCTATGTTTGCTGTAATTATGAGTCTAATCTTAAAAGATACATCTTTAACCTTTGGTGGTTATGAACAGGAAAAATTTCCACATTTAATAGGAAATTCTATGGTAAAAAAACCTTCATTAGCGGGTAGACTTAAAATTATAGAAATAGATGGTAGAAAGACACTGGGGGATCAGCGCGGTAATCCAATACAGTTGAGAGGAATGAGCACGCACGGATTACAGTGGTTCCCGCAAATTATTAATAACAATGCTTTCTCTGCTTTATCGAAAGATTGGGAAGCAAATGTAATCAGATTGGCTATGTATGTTGGTGAAGGTGGTTATTCTACAGATCCAAGTGTTAAAGAAAAAGTTATAGAAGGAATAAATTTAGCGATTAAGAATGATATGTATGTAATAGTTGACTGGCATGTTTTGAATCCTGGCGATCCAAACGCAAAGATATATAGTGGTGCAAAAGAATTCTTTAAAGAAATAGCTAGTAAATATCCAAATGACTTACATATTATATATGAGCTCACTAATGAACCAAATTCAACAGAATCAGATATAACAAATGATATTGCAGGGTGGGAAAAAGTAAAAAAATATGCAGAGCCAATTATAAAAATGTTAAGAGATATGGGAAATGAAAATATAATAATTGTTGGAAGCCCAGAATGGAGTACAAGACCTGATTTAGCGGTAAATGATCCTATCGATGACAAAAATGTTATGTATAGTGCTCATTTTTATACTGGAAGTGCTAGTGTGTGGGAAAATGGCAATAAAGGAAATATTGCTAGAAACATTGAAAAAGCACTTGAAAATGGCTTAGCCGTATTTGTTACAGAATGGGGAACCAGTGAAGCAAGTGGAGATGGAGGCCCGTATTTAAATGAAGCAGATGAATGGCTGGAGTTTTTAAATTCTAATAATATTAGCTGGGTTAATTGGTCATTAGCTAATAAAAATGAAGCTTCAGCCGCATTTTTACCAAATATTTCTTTGGATCCTGGTAATGGTAAAGTGTGGACAGTAAATCAATTGAGTCTTTCAGGAGAATATGTAAGAGCTAGAATAAAGGGAATTCCTTATAAACCTATTTCTCGCGAGACGATGGGAAAATAATTTATCAAAATTTATAAAACTGAAGATAGCATCAAGATTGAAAAGAACCACCGCTCTCTAGGACATTGAAAACATAAAAGATGAGTTTATTATTCTGAGAGGTCACGGATATGAAGCAGTAGGCAAGTTTGTTCTCCTCGATTAGTGAAGGTAAATTGAAATTAAAGTTTTTAATAATATTATTGATAATAATAGTCATAACTTTCTAATAGCTATTATTTTTAAAATACATATAGAAATATGATATAGACAAGAAAAGAAAGCTGATCATTAAGGGTTTTTTTACAAATTTGTTGCAATCGTTTTGTCCTAAATGGTATAATATCTATAGTTTCTCTTTGAAAGGAAAGATTGTGATGATTAAGGGTGTTCTTAAATAAGCCATTAGATTGAAAATGGCAAAAGTATGGCATTTTGCTTTGAAGCCGTAAATTTATGGTAATTTATTGGCTTTGTTTGCTGTACTTTAAATTGTTTAAGAACACAGTCAAACACGATCTTTGCTTTTATGCACGATAATTGTACCTACGATTGTTGTGTGTCAAAGTTTGCTTAAAAAGACTGTATAAGACTATGTTCTTGTACAGTCTTTATTTTTTAAGGGGGGATTCTTTTGAGGAGAGTTTTAAAATACGTCTTAAGGTACAAATTGTATGTGATAGTGCCGTCTATTGCCATGGTACTGGCAATCGCACTTGATATGTTTAATCCATATCTACAGGAGATAATTACCGACAAAGTATTTATAGGCGGTGACAAGAGCCTTCTTTGGCCAATTTTGTGGGCTTTTATTGCAATTACAGCAGTGAGGACCGTATTAGGATATTTAAGAGAGTATATATTTGATGTGCTTTCAGCTAAGATAAGCGTAGACATAAAGAAGGATCTTTTTGATCACATTCAAAGCCTTCCTTTTAGCTTCTTTGATAATATGAATACAGGTGAGCTTATGTCAAGGATAGGCGAAGATGTTGACAATGTGTGGAGGAGCGTTTCGTTTGGCATAAGGCTGTTTATTGAAAATATGATATATTTTATCACAGCATCCACAATACTCTTTTTTATAAATTGGAAGCTTACTTTAGTAAGTCTTTTGGGAATGCCTATCATTGGGTATCTTGCACTTCAGTTTAAAAAAAAGATTGGCATATCTTATGGGAAGCTAAGTGATCAAGGTGTGCTTATGAATACGGCGGCACAGGAGAATATAGCTGGCGTAAGGCTTGTGAAGGCTTTTGCGAGAGAAAAGTACGAGATCATGAAATTTCTAAGCTTAAATAATGAAAATTTTGAGCTTAGAATGGAGCAAAACAGGATAGTGGCCAAGTATTTTCCGCCCATAGATTTTTTGACGAATTTCTCTATCGTCATATTGGTGGTATTTGGCGGCATGCTGGTCATTAAAAGTTCTCTATCTATTGGGGAATTGGTGGCTTTTAGCGGATATATATACATGCTTATATGGCCTATGAGGATGTTGGGATTTTTGACGAATCTTATTGCGCAGTCAGATGCGTCAGCTAAAAAGATAATGAGGATCATGGATATCGTTCCGTCTATTAAAGACAGTGAAGATTCTATAAGGATAAAGGAATTAAAAGGCAACGTGGAATTTAAGCATGTGTTTTTTAAATACCATGATGATATGGTCTTAAAAGACATAAATTTCAAGGTTTCAGCGGGTCAAACTGTTGCCATAATGGGTACTACTGGCTCTGGAAAGTCGTCTTTGGTAAATCTCATCGGGAGGTATTATGATGTCTTTGATGGGGCTGTGTACATTGACGGCCATGACGTAAGAAGCATAAATCTTCACGATTTGAGAAGCCAGATGGCGGTAGTGCAGCAGGATACATTTTTGTTTTCTGAAAGTATCGAAGAAAATGTCAGATTTGGAAAAGAAGATGCGTCATTCGAAGAAGTAAAGGAAGCATTAAGACTGGCTTGCGCAGATGACTTTGTGGAGGAGTTTGACGACAAATACGATACGATAGTAGGTGAAAGGGGTATAGGACTGTCAGGTGGGCAAAAGCAAAGGATATCTATTGCGAGAGCACTTATAAGGGATGCAAAGATATTGATACTTGATGATGCCACATCTGCTCTTGACATGGATACGGAATTTAGGCTTTTAAAAAATCTAAGCGAAAGGCGGAAAAACGCTACGACGTTTATCATTGCTCACAGGATATCGGCTGTCAAAAATGCAGACATGATACTTTACATGGAAGATGGACGAATCGTCGAGAGAGGGACACATGATGAGCTTTTAGAAAAAAGAGGCAGATACTATGAGATTTACTTAGAGCAGTTTAAAGATTTTAGCGACGAAGAATACGGCATACCTGATGCCTTAAGCTAAAATATTTGTAAAAAGAGGGAGGCACGAAAATGGCTAAAAATACGGTGAAGCAAGACGAAGACTTAAGGCGAATGTCAAATTTCGTCATATTGAAAAGGCTATTTAGTTACCTTGGCAAATATAAATTAAAGGTATTTGTAGTGATAATGTTTTTAATATTTGAGATGGCTGTAAGCTTGGTAAATCCAGTTCTTATGAAGACAGCAATCGATAAAAACATACGAAATGGCGATATAAACGGATTGTTTGTCATCGGGATTTTGATGGTGTCATTAAATTTTTTATCAATGATGGCATCAAGAACCAGGATAGTAAAGATGGCTTCTGTCACAAATGACATACTTTTAAATATAAGGCATGAACTTTATAGCCACATACAGAAGCTTTCGTTTTCGTTTTTTGACTCGAGGCCAGTAGGCAAAATCTTAGCAAGGGTTATAGGAGATGTGAATTCACTGCAGGATTTGTTTAACAACAGCGTTACAAATTTTATACCACAGATTCTTACAGTAATATGCGTTGGTGCCATGATGTTTTATTTAAACAGCAAATTGGCTTTAGCATCTATGATTTTGTTGCCGATGCTTGTGGTTGGGCTTTTTTCAATAGAGACTTTGTCAAGAAGAAGATGGCAGGAATTTAGAAGAAAGAGGTCTACGTTTAATGCTTACACACATGAAGATTTTTCAGGGATAAAAGTTGTGCAGGAGTTTGCAAATGAAGACAAGACTTCTTCAGTGTTCTTTAAGCTTGTCAAGGATATGATGGACAGCTTCATTAAAGCTGTAAGACTTAATGACCTTTTTTGGCCTATGGTTGACGCGTCTTATGGAATTGGAGCTGTAATACTTTATTATTTTAGTGCGAAGTTTATGGGATACGGCGTCACAATCGGGACAATAATAGCATTTACCATGTATATAGGCATGTTCTGGAGGCCGATCCTCGACATAAGCAATTTTTACAATAGCTTAGTAATGTCTTTCGCATCTGCAGAGAGAATATTTGAGATAATGGACATTGAGCCAGATATTGTAGACATGAAAAATGCCATTAAGATGCCTAAGATAAAAGGGAATGTTGAGTTTAAAAATGTCACATTTGGCTATGAAGATGGCAGTGTTGTATTAGATGATGTAAGCTTTAAAGTGAATGCTGGGGAGACTATTGCGCTTGTAGGACCTACTGGTGCAGGAAAGACTACGATTGTAAATCTCATAAGCCGTTTTTACGATCCATCTAAAGGTGCTGTCTTGATAGATGGCAAAGACATAAAGCATGTGGAGCTGGAGTCACTGAGAAGCCAGATGGGCATAATGCTGCAGGATACGTTTCTGTTTTCGGCTACAATAAAGGAAAATATAAGGTACGGTAAGCTTGATGCTACAGACGAGGAAATCATAGCTGCGGCAAAAGCCGTAAATGCTCATGAGTTTATAATGAAGATGGAAAAAGGATACGACACAGAGGTAAACGAGAGGGGCTCAAGGCTTTCTGTGGGACAAAGACAGTTAATATCATTTGCAAGAGCGCTTTTGGCAAATCCTCGCATATTGATTTTGGATGAAGCCACATCTAACATAGATACACAGACGGAAAGGCTCGTGCAAAAAGGCATAAAAAGACTTCTTTCGGGAAGAACGTCTTTTGTCATAGCTCACAGGCTTTCTACCATTAGGGATGCCGATAGGATAATGGTGGTAGATGGAGGAAGGATTGTCGAGACAGGCACACACGATGAGCTTATGAATCTTAGAGGCCTTTATTATGACCTCTACATGTCACAGTACAAATTTTTAAGTGAAGGAGCTTAAATATGATCAGGCGGAGGATGAATATTTCATCTTCCGCTTTTTTTATCTATCACATAAATTTCACAAAATTTTCACATCAAAACTATAAAGTCCGGTTGTAGTATTGTTTACATAGAAAATAAGTGATAATGATGGGGATGATAGGATGCCAAAATTATTGACAAAAGAAGAGGAAAAAAATTTATTTGAAAGGCTTAGAAATGGAGATGAAAGCGCTAAAGATGTATTGGTGGAATGCAACATAAGGCTTGTTGACAAAGTTGCTGCTGGCTTTTTAAAGTCTGGCGTGGAGTTTGATGACCTTGTTCAAGAAGGATTGATAGGCCTTCTTACAGCGATAGACAAGTTTGACCACACCAAAGGTTACAAATTTTCTACTTATGCTACTTGGTATATACAGCAAAGCATGAGAAGATATATAGGCAATTACGGCAAAATCATTAGGCTTCCAATCCATATAAATGAAAAAATAAACCGAATATTGAAAGCGCGGTATTTGATAGAGCAGAAAAAAGGAAGTCTTGCTACAACAGAGGAAATATCCAGATTGACAGGATATACTGAAGAAGAGATAGAAGGTTATCTGTCATACGCTACAGATGTCATAAGTCTAAATCAATACGTCAATGATGAAAGAGTCGATGCAGAGCTTATAAATTTTATACAAGACGATACAATTGATGTAGAGGAGATGGCCATAGAAAAAGAGATTAAAAAAGAAATCAGAAAGATTTTAGATAGTCTTCCAGAGAGGGAAAGAATGATACTTAAAATGCGATTTGGCTTTGGCTGCAATTTAAAGACACTGACGGAGATCGGAAATATCTTTGGACTGACTCGAGAGCGAATACGCCAGATACAGAACAATACCATAAAAGAATTAAGGCACAATCGGAAAGTGAAAGAGAGATTGAGAGAGATTATCACATAAATTTCACAAAATTTTCACATCAAAACTCTAAAGTCCAGTTGTAGTATATGTGTAATAAATTGATGAGAGGAAGACGGTGTCATGAATAAAAAGGTAATAATTATAACCAGCATTATTTTGGTAGTTGCAGCAGGCGCTACTTACTACTTTACAAAAAGCAAAGCCACGCCTACATCGGCCAGAACTTCCTATGTAGAGGCCACAAAAGGCAACATTTCGATGACGGTTGATGGAACAGGAAACCTTGATACAGACAAGAGAGTGATTACACTGAAAGGAAGTGGGACAGTCAAGAAAGTTTATTTTAAAGTAGGCGATAAAGTAAAAGCAGGCGATCTTCTTTATCAAATACAGGATGATGATCTTAATTCACAGTTAAATGATGCGTTGATTAGTTTGGAAATAGCACAACAGCAGCTTCAAAATGATACAAAATCATACAATGATACGATATCAAAGCAAAACATAGTATCTCCATACTCAGGCATTGTAGACAGCATCGACGTAAAAGTAGGGCAGGTTGTAAATTCTGGCACCACAGTGGCAACTGTCAGCGATTATTCTACTGCTACTATAAAAGTGCCGTTTAACGGTTCTCAGATAGGCAGTATTCATAATGGACAGACAGCAGATGTCTATTTGTACAATTCATTTGCAACAGTAGAAGGGACTGTGACAGATGTTTCAACCCAAGCAATACCTGTCAATGGTGCATCATATTACTATGTCACTGTAACTTTATCAAATGCTGGTGCATTGACGGACGGTGCTTCAGCACAGGTGACGATACATACGAGTAATGGTGATATAAGGGCTATTGAAAATGGCACATTAAGTGTCAAGAACACAAATGTAGTAACATCTCAAATTCAAGGAACGGTTGCATCGATAAATGTGAAGGAAGGGCAGAAGATTAATGCAGGTGCATTGATTGCTACGATAACTACAACAGTAGATGATTCTACTATTAAGAAAGATCAGCTTAATCTGCAACAAGCACAAAATAACTACAATAACATTTTAAGCGAAGTTAACAATTTGAATATTTATGCGCCTATTGACGGAATAATTATCTCACAGAATATAAATGAAGGAGATCAGCTTTCTAACTCAAATTCTTCTGCGTCAACATCTTCAAGCAGTAGCAGTAGTTCTAATACGGCATCTTCAAGTAGTAGCTCTAATTCTAATACTGGCAGCAGCACGTCTATAAGCAATCTTTCATCTGTCTACAACCAAGCCGATACTGCGGTTATAGTAAGCAACAGCGGTTATTCAATAGATGTTCCAATAGATGAAACCGATATAAGCAAAATCAAAATAGGGCAGAAAGCCAATATTACAACAGACGATTTGCAAGGCCAAACATTTGAAGGAACTGTGACGGAAATATCATCGGTGCCTACAATACAAAATAATGTAGCATCTTATGATGTTACTGTATCACTGCCGTATACAGACAAGTTGAAGTTAGGTCAAAGCATGAATGTATCTATTGTAGTGGCACAAAAAGAAAACACATTGTTGCTTCCGATAGAAGCAGTTCAGACAAATGGAAATAGCAAATATGTGATATTGTATGATGAAAGTAATTCAAATAGCAATGGGAAAAATATGAAAAATATAAGGCAAGTAACAACTGGCATATACAATGACAAATATATTGAAATTTTAAGCGGATTGAGTGAAGGAGATAAAGTCGTTGTACCAACAGCGACAAGTACCAGCAGTACAAACTCCAGTAGTAAAAGTAATCAAGGTGGGGGATTTGGAGCTTTAGGTGGAGTAGGAGTGCCTCCTATGCACTAATTTTAAAAGATGGGAGCAATTGACGATGGAAAACAAAAATGTGATCACCATGAAAAACCTGTCAAAGATATACAAGATGGGAGACAACGAAGTAAGAGCTTTAGACAACATAAACTTAACCGTCGACGAAGGAGAATTTGTATCAATAGTAGGACCATCAGGCTCAGGGAAATCCACACTGATGAATATAATAGGGTGTTTAGACGTAATGACAGAAGGAGAATACTACCTAAACGGAAACGACACAAGCAAGCTAAATGAAAACAAACTGGCTGAACTAAGATCCAGCGAAATAGGATTCATATTCCAAAGCTTCAACCTGCTTCAAAAACTTACAGCATTAGAAAATGTAGAACTTCCAATGATATACAAAGGCATACCGGCAAAAGAAAGGTACAATAGAGCAGTAGAGCTCCTTACCATGGTAGGTCTGGAAAAAAGAATACACCATAAACCTACAGAACTATCAGGAGGACAGCAGCAGAGAGTAGCAATAGCAAGAGCCTTAGCCAACAATCCGCATCTTATACTGGCAGACGAACCGACAGGAAACTTAGACTCCCAAAGCGGCAAAGAAGTCATGAAAATAATAAAAGAATTAAACGAAAGAGGCAACACCATAATACTCATAACCCACGACATAAACGTAGCAAACCAAGCAAAAAGGACTGTAAAAATAATGGACGGCAAAATATATGAATAAAAGGAAGTGCGTAGAATGGCATTGATGCAGGCAATAAAAATGTCCTTAAAAAGCATAATAGACAACAAACTAAGATCATTTCTAACCATGCTTGGAATAGTAATAGGCGTAATGTCAGTAATAGGACTGGTAAGCTTAGGACAAGGAGCCACAGAAGGAGTAACATCGCAGATAAAAAGCATGGGTTCAAACCTAATAATGGTATCAATAATGGGCAGGGGTATGGACACATCCCTGTCCTACAGCCAAGCCATGTCAATAGGAGACTCACCGTACATATCGCAAATATCCCCAATAATGAGTGCCAACGCATATGCCAAGTACGGTGACCAATCATACGAAGAAAACATAAGCGGAGTAAACGAAAACTATGCCACACTGAGAAATTTAAAATTAAGAGAAGGTAGGTTCATACTATCAATAGACAATGACATGAGGCAAAAAGTAGCGGTAATAGGCAGTAACGTAGCCAGCGATTTGTTTGGATTCACAGATCCCTTAGGCAAAACAATACAACTGGATGGAAACAACTTCACAGTAGTAGGAGTATTAGCATCAGGAGGCTCATCAATATCAAACTCCTATGACGACTCGATATTCATCCCAATAAAGACGATGTTCGTATTCCAGAGAAACAGAGGAATAACTCAGATATACCTAAGCGCATCATCAGAACAATACGTAAACATAGCACAATACCATGTAGAAAACATGCTAAACACAATATTCAAAGGTGACACAAACGCATATAGAATATTAAACCAATCAGACCTATTATCAACAGTAAACAGCGTCAGCAACACACTGTCCATGATGCTGGGCGGAATAGCAGGCATAGCATTAATAGTAGGCGGCATAGGCATAATGAACATAATGTTAGTATCAGTCACAGAGAGGACGAGAGAAATAGGCATAAGAAAAGCATTAGGAGCTAAGAAAAGGGACATACTACTGCAGTTCATGATAGAATCGCTGACCATAAGCGGAGTAGGAGGGATAGTAGGAGTAATCTTTGGATTTATAGCATCGTATCTGATGGGACATTTCATGAACATGACGGTAAGCCCATCAATAAACACGATATTAATATCATTCTCATTTTCCCTCTTGATAGGCTTATTCTTTGGGATGTATCCTGCAAACAAGGCAGCGGGGCTTAAACCGATTGAGGCTTTACACTATGAATGATTAAGACTGAGAAATTTATATTCAAATATAGACAAATCATGATATAATCAACATATGAGAAATATGTTGAGGTGATTTTTTTGCCTAAGAAGTATTTTATAATCATCATTACGCTTTTCATCGTGTCAGTGTTAATAATAACAGCAGTAGGCGGTTACTTTTACGTAGAAAAGTACAAAAAATCGTCACAGGAGGCTAAAGCTAAAGTCATAGAGGGAAATGCAAATCTTCCTAGCCCTATAAAGCTTAACCTTCCTAAAGACGGAAGCCAGTACGATGTCATAGTGGTAGGAGCAGAGCCGGAAGGCGTTGCTGCTGCAAGGTCCGCAGCAAAAAACGACGCTAAAGTCTTAATCATTGACAAACACGATGGCCCTGGAGGCCTCATGACTTACGGAATGTTAAATACTATAGACATGAGCAAAGGTCCTGACGGCACATTGCTTACGCAAGGCACATTTAAGGAGTTTTTTAAAGGCATAGGCTCAAAAAACTCCTTTGATGTAAAAAAGGCAAAAGAAGTATTCTTGAAGCTTTTAAACCTTCCAAACATCACTCAGTCGTACAACACTGTATTTGAAAAGCCTATAATGGATGGCAACAAGATAATAGGCATAACAGCGTTAAAGGATGGAAAAGAAGTAAACTACTATGGCAAAAGGATAATCGACGCAACACAGGATGCTTCAGTCGCAGCATCTGCAGGTGTGCCGTACACAATCGGCGCAGAAGACATGGGTGTAAAAGGCAAAGTACAGGCATCGACACTTGTATTTAGATTAAAAGGCATAGACTGGAACAACCTAATAAAAATAATAAAATACGAGAAAAAGATACCAGCAACGTATATAAACGATACATCCGCAAACGGATTTCTATCAATCACAAAAAACTACAAGCCTTCAACGCCTATGCTTAGGTTAAGAGGGCTTAACCTTGGCAGGCAAGATGATGGCACAGTATTAGTAAACGCCCTTTTGATATACGGCGTAGACGGACTTGACCAATCATCAATAGAAAAAGGAATGGAACTGGCAAAAAAAGAACTTCCAAGGATAGTGCAGTTTTTTAGAGAAAACATCCCTGGTTTTGAGAAAGTGCAGCTTGACGGCACAGCAGACGAACTGTATATAAGAGAGACGAGGCATATAAAAGGATACTACACACTTGACATAAACGATGTGGTATTCAATAGAGATTTCTACGACAGGATAGCAATAGGCTCATATCCAGTAGACATACAAGCCACATCACCGGAAGACACAGGATATGTGTATGGAAAGCCTGTAGAGTATGCCGTGCCATTTAGGTGCATAGTGCCTGAGAAAGTAGAGAACCTGCTTGTAGTAGGGCGATCAGCCTCCTACAGCCACTTAGCAGCAGGGTCAGCCAGAACGATACCGATAGGCATGGCAGAAGGAGATGCGGCAGGTGTAGCGTCAGCGTACTCCATAGCCAAAGACAAATCATTTGCTGACATCGCAAAAAGCGAAGAAGATATAAAAAACATACAGTCCATATTAGTAAGCCAAGGAGCGTACCTTAAGCCGTTTAAAGTAGAAGAAGCTGTAGAAAAAAGTTGGGCATTTGACGGTCTAAAGTTTGTCCTCCATTGGGGTCTTGTAGTGCCTGGATATACAAATGATTTTAAGCTTAGTGAAAACATAAAAAGCATATCGTTTTATTATATGACGTACAAAATGATAGAAAGGTCTATGCCATCTAAGCAACAGCTATTAAGCGAAGGTAGTCAGTATTTGCAAAAATACATTGTAGACAAGCCTCTTACAAAGGAAGAAGCTGCGGATATACTTTTGACATACGCTGGATATAGAAATGAGGCTGATGGCAATAGTGGAGATCTTTTTAAATTGGCTTATGAGAAAGGGCTTGTATCTAAAGAAGCGTATATGGACGTTTTGAAAAGTGGATACGTTAAATGGCAGGATGCCTATGACATGACATTGACATTGTATAAATATCTGAACAAATAAGTCGAAAAATACCTGGAGACAGGTATTTTTTATAATATGGCGGCGAAATGAGCCTATTAATGGCATGCGGGAAATCAAGAAATTCTGGTTATCCATAAGAAGTTAATAAATTGTAATGTGTCTGTAACTTATCTGTAATAAAAATAGGCTATCATGTAAATATGTTTATAAATAATAGAATTTTTGTCGAAAGGGGGTAGAGAATTGAGAAAAGCCATCGCGATCCTATCTATTTTGCTTTTTATTTTTATACTTCATTCTACTTCGTACGCATTAAGCGGGAATATCGTTGTAGACGGCAAAGTTGTAAATTACAACGTGCCTGATGTCACCATAACTGTAGATAGGAATCCATTTAATACAGGCAGCAATCCGCCGCTTATATTGGACGGAAACACCATAGTGCCATTAAGGTCGATTGCACAAGGATTAGGAGCCAGTGTAGACTGGGATGGGACTACTCAGACGATAACTATAGTAAAGGGAAAAGTCTTCAAATTTTTCATAGGCAAAAATTACGCCACTGTCGACGGAAATCAAGTACAGCTTCCAGCGCCTGCAAGACTCATAAACTACAATACATCTTACGTTCCTATGAGATTTTTGTTTGAAAGCTTAGGGTATGATGTGAAGTGGATAGGTGATAAGTATTTAATACAGGTCACATCAAAAACACCAGATCCTTCTGCGTCAAACAATGTAAACATCACAAGTTTTAGTTCAACTTATGCAAATGGCGTTTACACAGTGACTTTAAAAGCAGACGGTCCATTGGTGTACCAAAAAGGGATTCTGACTGACAGCTCTGGCGTAAGGGTGTACTTTGATTTTGATAATGCCATAAATGCGGTCACTAATAAGCAGATCTCCATAAATCAAGGTGGACTTAACATGGCTTATATTGGACAGAACCAACTTCAGCCTGCCATAACAAGGCTTGTTGTAAGTATGTCTTCAAGTCTTCCATATACGATAACACAATCACAGGACAAAAAGGAATTTGACATTTCATTTAATATTGGCAGTCCCAGACAGACTTCCAATAACGGTCCGCTTATATATATAGATCCGGGACATGGAGGCTCTGATCCAGGGGCAATAGGAGTTGGAGGTATACACGAAGCAGATATAGCATTGGCAATCGGGCTTAAGCTAAAGACACTTCTTGACAACGGCGGATTTCGTACCATGATGTCCCGCACCACAGATACATATGTAGGACTTTATGATAGACCTGATCAGGCAAATAGTGCAGGTGCAGATGCGTTTGTAAGCATTCACTGCGATGCTTTTGACTCACCATCTGCAAATGGGACGACAGTTCTTTACTATCCAAATGGATACAATGGCGACACGAGGGATGACAAGACGTTTGCGCAAATAATACACGACAACTTGATGCAGGAAATAAACACGACGGATAGAGGTTTATCAGAGAGGCCTAATTTGGTGGTATTAAACCAGACGAAGATGGTTGCTGTCTTGGTGGAGACGGGATTTGTTACAAGTCCTACGGATGCTCAGCTTCTCACAGATGATAATTTTCAGTGGAAAGTGGCGCAAGGCATATACAATGGCATAGTACAGTATTTCAACGAATTAAAGAGTGGAACTATCAAATCTACTATTTCATAATATATAAAGACCATCGTTTAGAAGGGCGGAGAAACATCCGCTCTTTTTTTAAAAAAATTTTTTTAGATTAGAGGAATATTAAAATTTTTGTAGAATATATATATTTGTGTGTGCGTTGGTAGAAAAACGTTTGAATTTGTTGAAAAATTAATTTATGAGGAAGCCAGCAGTAGGGAGGTTTTTGTAGTTGGGGAGGATTTTTATTGTAGATGATAACAAAGGTGTCTGTTCTCTCTTAAAAGAACTTTTTACGATGGAGGGACACCTTGCAAAAACATGCAGTGAAATTGAAAAAGTGCACGAAAAGTTGGAAAGCTTTAAGCCTGATGTGAGCATTTTTGACATACATATAGGGAAATGTGATGTTTTGGAGTTTACAAAGACTTTGAAGATGCGACATCCAGACATGGAAATCATTTTCATGTCTGCTGATGATCCTGATGAATGCTTTAAAGGGCAGAGATTTATAAAAAAACCTTTCGATATTTTCAAAGTCAAGGAATACGTAAATAAAATTTTACTGGAAAGAGTAGCAGTGTAAAGGTGCCGCATAGGCACCTTTTTTCTTGATTTATACACGTCAATTGGGTAAAATATATTAAGGAGGTGTTATGATGTTAGTAACAGGTATAGAATTATTAAAAAAAGCCAATGAAGAAGGCTATGCAGTAGGTGCTTTTAATACGAGCAATCTTGAGATAACACAAGCCATTGTTGAGGCTGCAGAAGAAATGAGATCTCCTGCCATAATCCAGGTTAGTGAAGGCGGTTTAAAATATGCTGGCATAGAGACAATTTCTGCAATCGTAAGAACATTGGCAACTAAAGCATCAGTTCCCATCGCATTACACTTAGATCACGGTACAGATTTCAACAATGTCATGAAATGTCTTAGAAATGGTTGGACTTCCGTAATGATGGACGCATCAAAGTTACCCCTCGAGAAAAACATTGAAGTGACAAAAAACGTTGTAACTATTGCACACGGCATGGGTGTATCTGTAGAGGCAGAGATAGGCAAAATTGGCGGTACAGAAGACAATGTAACTGTTGATGAAAGGGAAGCATCTATGACAGATCCTGATGAAGCTTTTAAGTTTGCAAAAGAGACAGGTGTTGACTACTTGGCAATATCCATCGGTACTGCACACGGCCCATATAAAGGTGAGCCTAAACTCGATTTTGACAGGCTTGTAAAGATTAAAGAGATGCTTAAGATGCCTATAGTTCTCCACGGTGCATCAGGAGTTCCAGAAGCTGATATAAGGAAGGCAGTAAGCTTAGGTGTAAATAAGATAAATATCGATACTGACATAAGACAAGCTTTTGCTGCAAGGCTTAGAGAGCTATTGAAAAACGATGAGGAAGTGTACGATCCAAGGAAGATTTTAGGTCCATGCAAAGAAGCTATGAAGGAAGTAATAAAGAATAAGATGAGGATGTTTGGCTCAGAAGGAAGAGCTTAAGTTTTAGATTCATAAGGGACGGTTTTCGCCCCTATGGGATAAATTTGTTTTAAAGGAGTGTGCAATATGAAGTTTTTTATTGATACTGCCAATGTCGATGAGATAAGGGAAGCAAATGAGCTTGGCGTAATATGCGGTGTTACCACGAATCCTTCTCTTATAGCTAAAGAAGGCAGAGACTTCATAGAGGTAGTAAAAGAGATAACTACGATTGTCGACGGTCCTATTAGCGCAGAAGTCGTATCAGAAGATCACGACGGCATGGTGAAAGAAGCATTAGAGCTTGCTAAGATTCACAAAAATATCGTCATAAAGATACCTATGACGGCAGAAGGTTTAAAGGCAGTTAAAATACTTACTGAAAAAGGCGTAAAGACGAATGTCACACTGGTTTTTTCAGCGACACAGGCACTTCTCGCAGCAAGAGCAGGCGCTACATACGTAAGTCCTTTTGTAGGCAGGCTTGACGATATTTCCACAGACGGATTACAGTTGGTGTCTGACATCGTCCAGATATTTGACATATATGGAATTGAGACAGAAGTTATAGCGGCAAGCATAAGACATCCAATGCACGTGTTAGAAGCGGCTAAAGTGGGAGCACATATAGCTACAGTGCCGTACAAAGTGATCATGCAAATGATAAAACATCCATTGACAGATATAGGCATTGAAAGATTCTTAAAAGATTGGGAGACAGTTCCTAAGAAATGATTTTAAGTCAGGGGATATTTCCTCTGACTTTTTTAATATTATTTTAAGAAAAAATTACATAAGCTGAATATTTTTATAAAATGTGTCGATAATATTAACAGGATGTTAAAAAATTATTAAAATTATGCTGCGTTACTTGACTTTTTTAAAAGGTATAATAAAATATAAATAGTGTATAACGTTTGAGGGCTCAAGAATACATCATTGCCTATTTGCAAATATTATAACCGTGTATTCTAAGACCAATCTAAAACAATTCTTTTTTTATTAAAAATATTATTTATAAATTTTTTAATAAAATCCCATTTACAATTTAAATAATAATTTTGTTCAGGAGGTGCCTTTTTTTGGATTTTAATGATTTAGAAGGGAAATCCCTTGCAGAACTTAGGGACATAGCCAAAAGATATGGCGTAAAAAGCATTACGAAGTACAGAAAACAACAGCTAAAAGAGCTTATCGTAGAGAAGTCAAAACAGATTGAGCTTAAGGAGATGACGGATAAAGAGGCAAAAGACCTACAGAATCTGCCATCAGAAGAAATTCATGATGAAGAAGCAATATTAGAAAGACAAGAAGATGAAAAGGATTCTGAAAAAGGTGTGGAAGAAAAAGCATCTGATACTGAAAAAATCATAGAAACGGTGCCAGATGTAAATGACGAAAAGGCAAAAGATGCAGAATCCATTAAAGACGATAAAAGTGAAAGCAGTGAAGAAAAAAAGACAATAGGGAAAATAAGCATACCAGTTGAAGAGCTTGAAAAATCAGATGCAGATTATGAAGAGCTTAGAAGAAAGCTAAGGATGCGTCTAAGAAGCAAAGAAAATATCACTGAAAATGTGGAGGAAGCCAAAAAGGATATAGATGAAGCAATAAAGGTTAAGCATGAAGACGAAGCTTATGAAGACGAAGAAGATGTCAAGGAAGACGTATCTTTAGATGTGACAGAGGAAAAGAAAGAGGAAGAAAAGACCGAAGAAAAGGAAAAAGAGCCGAGGAAGAATAACAGCATATTTATAAAAGAAGGGCTTCCACTTATAAGTGATGTATCTGAACCGTTGAAAGAGCTTATAGAGACGCAGGGGGACGTGGTTGCAGAAGGCGTCCTTGACATAATGCCTGATGGATATGGATTTTTAAGAGTTGAAAATTTTATACAAGGCAATAAAGATATTTATATATCCCAGTCGCAGATTAGAAGATTTGGGCTTAAAGTTGGTGATAAAGTAAAAGGCATCACCAGGATTCCGAGAGAAGGAGAAAAATATTCTGCAATTCTTTATGTAGAGTCTATAAACGGTGAAAGTCCAGATCTTGCTAAGAAAAGAGTTCCATTTGACGAGCTTACACCTATTTTCCCAGATGAAAAATTGAGACTTGAAACGATTCCAACAGAGCTTGCTATGAGGCTTGTGGATATAATAGCGCCTATTGGAAAAGGCCAAAGGGGAATGATCGTGGCTCCGCCGAAAGCTGGCAAGACCACCCTTTTAAAGAAGATAGCCAATAGCATTTCTATAAATCATCCTGAAGTTCACCTTATTGTGCTTCTCATCGATGAAAGACCTGAAGAAGTCACAGACATGAAAAGGTCTATAAAAGGCGAAGTTGTCTACTCCACTTTTGATGAACTTCCAGAGCATCACACAAAAGTGGCAGAGATGGTATTGGAATACGCAAAAAGATTGGTAGAATATGGAAAAGATGTCGTCATTCTGATGGACAGCATAACAAGGCTTGCAAGGGCGTATAATCTTGTGACGCCACCATCTGGCAGGACTCTATCTGGTGGTCTTGATCCGTCAGCACTTCATCCGCCTAAGAGATTTTTTGGCGCCGCCAGAAATATTGAGGAGGGCGGAAGTTTGACAATCTTAGCTACAGCTTTAATCGAGACTGGAAGCCGTATGGATGATGTCATATTTGAAGAATTTAAGGGAACTGGCAACATGGAGCTGCACCTTGACAGGAAACTGCAAGAAAGGCGTATATTCCCTGCAATTGATATATACAAATCAGGTACAAGGAAGGAAGAATTGCTGCTTTCACAAAAAGAGCTGGAAGCTATGTGGATGATAAGAAAAGCCATGAGCAGCATTGCGCCTAATGAAGTCACTGAGGTGTTGATAGATAGGCTTATGAGGACAAGGACTAATGCAGAGTTCATAGAGGCCATAAGATCCCAGCTTTATAAATCTTGATATTATATATTATGTATGATATAATCATTTAAGTGTAATTTCGGTTTGAAAGAGGTGAAGGCGATGAAAGAAGGAATACATCCAACTTATTATCACGATGCAGTTGTAAGGTGTGCATGTGGAAATACATTTGTGACAGGCTCTACAAAGAAAGAACTTAGAGTTGAAATATGCTCAAAGTGCCATCCACTTTTTACTGGTCAGCAGAAGTTGATTGATACAGGTGGAAGGGTAGAAAGGTTTAAGAAAAAATACAATATGGATGCAAAATAATGAAGTGGTTAGAGTTGTTGCTCTAACCTTTTATTGTATGAAGCATGGGTAAATACTAAAATTCTAAATTTAAATTCATAATATGAAAAATTTATCAATGCTCACAAATTTCGCTTATGATAAATTTTTCTATATTTTATCAATAAACTTTTTGTGGTTTTAAACTATTTTCTAAGAGGTGGATTATGATGTATGGGCCTAAAGACCACGGGTACATAGAAGTTGTAACTGGTCCCATGTTCAGTGGAAAAAGTGAGGAACTTATAAGAAGGATAAAGAGAGCTAAGATTGCCAGGCAAAAAGTTCAGGTTTTCAAACCGGCTATAGACGATAGGTATTCCATAGACAAAGTCGTATCTCATAACGGCGACAACATGCACGCCATTGCCATAGTAAAGGCTTCTGACATATTGGCTTATGCTGAAGAAGATACGGATGTATTTGCTATAGATGAAGTTCAATTTTTTGATTCTGAAATAGTCGACATCGTAAAAGAGATTGCCGATAGCGGGAAAAGAGTCATATGTGCAGGGCTTGACATGGACTTTAGAGGTGAACCATTTGGTCCGACTCCAGAATTGATGGCCATAGCTGAATTTGTCGATAAGCTTACTGCTATATGCATGAAGTGTGGCAATCCTGCTACTCGCACGCAAAGGCTTATAAATGGGAAGCCTGCCAATTACGACGATCCCATTATAATGGTTGGAGCAAAGGAGTCTTATGAAGCAAGGTGTAGAAAGTGCCATGAAGTCCCGCGGACTTAAGCGGATTTTTAAGGAGGTGCAGCAATGAAGAAGACAGACATAGGCGGACAAGCGGTAATAGAAGGCGTAATGATGAGAGGGCACAACAGCATAGCTACTGCTGTAAGGTGTGGAAATGACATAGTTGTAAAAAAAGACATGGTAAAGCCTTTGACCAGAAGGTATAAGATATTGTCGCTTCCATTTATAAGAGGAACAGTTGCACTTATAGATTCTTTGATAATTGGAATCAAGACATTAAGCTATTCTGCTGAATTGATAGAAGGTGAAAGTGAAGATGAGGAGCCTTCTAAGTTTGAGCTTTTTTTGAAGAAGGTCTTTGGTGACAAACTGGATGATGCCATAATGTACCTTTCTGTGGCTCTATCATTGGCTATATCCATAATCATATTTTTCATAGGGCCAACTTATGTGGCAGGCTTTTTAAAGAGGTACACTGAAAATACGTTTCTCATAAACCTTTTTGAAGGTGTACTTAGGGTCGCGATATTTATTGCGTATCTTGCGCTCATATCCAGGATGGAAGACATAAAGAGGGTTTTCCAATACCACGGTGCCGAACATAAGACGATTCACTGCTTCGAACATGAAGAAGAGCTTACCGTTGAAAATGCCAGAAAGTATACGACGCTTCATCCAAGGTGCGGCACAAACTTCTTGTTTATAGTCATGATTGTATCAATTATCGTATTTTCGTTTTTAAGATGGCCATCATTATACGTAAGGATAATATCCAGAATACTGCTTTTGCCTGTCGTCGCAGGCATATCGTATGAAGTGATAAAGATAGCAGGCCATAGCGACAATAAAGTCATAGCTGCATTTGTTTACCCTGGGCTCATGCTTCAGAAGCTTACTACAAAAGAGCCTGATGACAGCCAGTTGGAGGTAGCCATAGCATCTTTGAAAAGCGTCTTGGAAGACGAGGGAGGAAAAGCTTTTGAAGATATTTGACGCTTTAAACTTTGGGATACAGTACCTTAAAAGTCATGTTTCAGAGCCGCGGCTTGAAGCGGAAGGGCTTTTATCTTTTGCATTAGGTGTGGAAAGGGAATATATCATTGTAAATAGGGATAAAGAGATAAGCGAAGATATTTTTGAAAGATACAAAGGTTTATTGGATTTACGCATAAGTGGCATGCCTTATCAATATATAGTTGGAAAAAAGCATTTTATGGGACTTATATTTAAAGTAAGTCCTAAAGTTTTAATACCGAGGAACGACACCGAGATATTGGTAGAGGAAGTCTTAAAGAGGCTTAAGAAAAGCGATGTGGTATTGGATATAGGCACCGGAAGCGGTGCTATTGCCGTAAGCATAGCGAAATACAAAGATGTGAAAGTATACGCTTTAGATATAAGCGACGATGCTTTATCTGTGGCGAGAGATAATGCTTATGAGAACGGTGTCTTAGACAAGATCGTCTTTTTAAAAAGCGATTTATTTTCTTCGGTGCCGAAAGATGTGAAGTTTGATGTGATTGTGTCTAATCCGCCGTATATTAGAAGCGGTGATATAGACAAATTGCAGGAGGAAGTTAAAAAAGAGCCTAAGATAGCTCTTGACGGTGGAGAAGACGGCCTTTTATTTTACAGAAATATAGTCAGAGATTCTAAAGGATATATTAAAAGGGGCGGTATAATAGCGTTTGAAGTAGGATATGATGAGGCGTTTGATGTATCACAGATACTTTTAGATGGTGGATATGGCGATATAGAAATCGTGAAAGATCTTCAAGGTATAGACAGGGTAGTCTTAGGGAAATGGCTTGGCCCTTGATACTTTTAAAAATGTTATTTATATGATATAATCAGCTTTTGAGGTGAGATGATGATAGATAAACTTAAGGCAATTGAAGATAGATATGTGGAGCTTAG
Organism: Thermoanaerobacterium aotearoense; assembly: GCF_009905255.1. Lineage (NCBI taxonomy): Bacteria > Bacillati > Bacillota > Clostridia > Thermoanaerobacterales > Thermoanaerobacteraceae > Thermoanaerobacterium > Thermoanaerobacterium aotearoense. Next base: position 238,727 of record NZ_CP047602.1, read on the forward strand.
CCAGAAATTAAGCGATCCTGAATCAATGAAAGACATGGATGAATGGAAAAGGATGGCGAAAGAGCAGGCTGGATTAGAGGAAATCGTCCAAAAGTATCGGGAGTACAAGAAGGTCAAAGATGATATAGAGTCTACTAAAGAGCTGATTGAGACCGATGACGAGCTAAAAGACATGGCGGAGGAGGAGCTTAAAAGCCTTGAGGAGAAAGAGGAAAGCCTCCTAAATGAGATAAAGCTTTTGCTGCTTCCTAAAGATCCCAACGATGAGAAAGATGTCATCATGGAGATAAGGGCTGGTGCTGGCGGCGAAGAAGCTGCGCTTTTTGCATACGACCTTTTTAGGATGTACACTATGTACGCAGAGAAAAAGCGCTGGAAGTACGAGATAATGAGCTCAAATGCTACGGAGCTTGGTGGTTTTAAGGAAGTCATATTCAGTATAGCCGGTAAAGGAGCGTATAGCAGGCTTAAATTTGAAAGCGGCGTTCACAGGGTTCAAAGGATACCTACTACGGAAGCTGGAGGAAGGATACACACATCTACCGCGACGGTTGCAGTATTGCCGGAAGTGGAAGATGTGGACATCGAGATAAATCCAAATGACATAAAGATAGACGTGTTTAGGTCTGGCGGACATGGCGGGCAGAGCGTAAACACAACTGATTCGGCAGTAAGGCTTACCCACATACCCACAGGCATAGTAATATCGTGTCAAGATGAAAGATCACAGCTTCAAAACAGGGAAAGAGCCATGAAGATACTTAGAGCAAAGCTCTATGAGATGGCGAGAGAAGAAAAAGAAAGAGAAATTTCCATGACGAGAAAGCTGCAGGTTGGCACAGGGGACAGAAGCGAAAGGATAAGGACTTATAACTTCCCGCAAGGCAGAGTTACAGATCACAGGATAGGGCTTACGCTTTACAAATTGCAGATGGTTTTAGATGGCGATTTAGATGAGATAATCGATGCGCTTTTAGCAGAAGATCAGGCGGAAAGGCTTGAAAGCATGCAATGATGCTTTGAAGCCTTTTCTTTTAGCCTTAAATGAATTATTTTATGGAGATTATTGCTGCTTACACAACTTTTTAAATTGTTAAATTTTTTTAACTTGACCCACTATTGATTTCTCATTTATAATAAAGAAAACACTTTAATGATTCACATTATGAAAATACAAATATTGCCCCCCAGCTGTCCTCATTGAGGGCGCTTTTCTACCCGGATGGACCTCCTACCATCCGGGTAGATTTTATTTTGCCACATATCATATTATGCTTTTTTGCGGAATAAATTTTACTTAGATGAGGTGATATTGTGAGCAATTTTCATGTTGTTGTGCTGGGCTTTCTTATAGGCATAGTAGGCACTGGTACAGGTGGTGCCATGACATTTTTTTTGAGGAAACCATCCAAGCGATTTTTAAGCACGATATTGGGTTTTGCAGGTGGTCTCATGCTGTCTGTAGTAACATTTGATTTGCTTCCACATGCCTTTGAGACGGGCGGATTGAATGTGGGCATGTTAGGACTTATAGCAGGTGTCTTAATCGTGGTTTTTTTTGAAGATATACTGCCTGATAAGGAGAGAATAAACAATTATTTAAAAGAGGGAATAATAATGGGATTCGCCATTGCAATACATAATTTTCCTGAAGGGCTTGCTGTAGGCTCTGGCTTTATGGCATCCAGCAGTTTCGGCTTAAGCATTGCACTTGTCATTGCCCTTCATGACATACCTGAAGGAATAGCAATGGCCACACCTCTATCTATAGGAGGTGTAACGCCATTTAAGAACGTGATGTATGCAATACTGGCAGGTATACCTACAGGCTTAGGAGCTATTGCTGGTGTTTATATGGGAGAGATATCACCTTTTTTCATAGCTTTAAATCTGGGGATTGCCGGTGGCGCCATGCTTTATGTGACTTGCGGAGAGATGATACCGGAATCAAGAGACTTGTACAGAGGAAGGATTTCTGTATTTGGAATGATTGCGGGAATCATTAGTGGTATAATAATTACGAGAGTTTTATGAAATGATTGAAAGGGTTGTGACAAATGACAAAGGTAGTTAAGCTTGATAGAGATAATCCAGATATGAATTTAATTGACGAGGCAGCGGCTATACTTCTAAATGGAGGTCTTGTGGCTTTTCCTACAGAGACGGTTTACGGCATTGGCGCCAATTCACTAAATCCGGATGCTGTGGCCAAGATATTCGTAGCCAAAGGCAGACCTCAGGATAATCCTCTTATCTTGCACATCGCAGAGTTTCAAGATCTCTTTAAATACGCTAAAAATGTCTCCAATGATTCATTAAAGCTGGCGCATCAGTTTTGGCCGGGACCATTGACAATGATATTTGAAAAGTCTGATATAGTTCCATCTATAAATACAGCCGGAATGAATACTGTAGCCATTAGAATGCCGTCTAATAAGATTGCACATACACTCATAAAAAGAGCTGGTGTGCCTGTGTCTGCTCCAAGCGCAAATCTATCTGGTAAGCCAAGTCCTACAGATGCTTCACACGTGATCAGCGACCTTTACGGCAGAGTAGACATGATAATAGACGGCGGAAGCTGTGATGTAGGGGTGGAGTCTACAGTGGTAGACATGACAGGAGAGATTCCTACCATTTTAAGGCCTGGCGGAATCACGAAAGAGATGATAATGGACGTAGTCGGCAGTGTTGATGTAGATCCTGTTGTCTACAAAAAACCTTCTTTGGACGTGAAGCCTAAATCACCAGGCATGAAGTACAAACACTATTCTCCAGATGCAGAAGTTTACATAGTCAAGGGAAATATAGGCGATGTTATAAAAAAAATACAAGAGTTGACAGAATTTCAATTGAATAATGGCAAAAAAGTTGGTATAATGGCAACAGAGCAAACATGCGAAAAATATCGAAACGGGGAAGTTTTAGTAGTAGGCAACAGGGAAAAGCCTGAAACTATCGCCAAAAATCTTTTTAGGTGTCTTAGAGAATTCGACAAAAAAGGCGTTGACGTAGTTTATGCGGAAGGATTTGACTACGATGAAATTGGACTGGCTATTATGAATAGGCTTGAAAAAGCCGCTGGATACAGGGAAATCAACGCATAAGGAGAAAATGTATTTTATGAAAATATTATTTGTTTGCACAGGGAATACATGCAGAAGCAGCATGGCCGAAGGCATATTTAACCATATAGCAAAGGAGAAAGGCATTTCTCATGTGGCGGAATCAGCAGGGACTATGACGTACGACGGATTGCCAGCTACAGATGAGGCTATTAAGGTTTTGAAAGACCAGTATGGCATTGACATATCAAATCACAAGTCCAGAAGCATAAAAAAAGAGCACATAAAGGACGCTGATTTGGTTTTGACCATGACAGCTTCGCAAAGAGAATTCATCTTAAAAAGGCATCCCGAATTTGCAGATAAGGTCTTTACATTAAATGAATTTGCGGATAAAAGTGGAGATATTGAGGATCCATTTGGAAGAGGTTTAGATGTATACAAAAAGACTGCAGAAGAAATATATGCATCTATAATGCGTATAATAGAAAAATTGTAGAAAGGAGCTTTTCAATGATTGCGATAGGTTCTGATCACGGTGGCTATGAGCTTAAAGAGGCTATAAAGAAACATCTTGAGGAAAGAGGGATAGAATACAAGGATTTTGGCACATTTAGTGAGGATTCTGTAGACTATCCTGATTACGCCAGAGAAGTGGCAGAAGCTGTAGCCAGTGGACAGTTTGAGAAAGGCATACTTTTGTGCGGCACAGGCGTTGGCATATCCATTGCTGCCAATAAAGTGCCTGGCATCAGGGCAGCACACGTATCTGATGCCTTTTCAGCAAGGTACTCAAAAGAGCACAACAATGCAAATGTGCTTTGCATGGGGGGAAGAGTTGTAGGGCCAGGTCTTGCAACCCTTTTGGTGGATGAATGGCTTGACGCAGAATTTCAAGGCGGAAGGCATCAAAAGAGGATTGACAAGATTTCTGAGATTGAAAAAAAATACTCGAGATGACATAGGAGGTAAATGAATGTACGATAATGTTTATGTGTTAGATCATCCGTTAATACAGCACAAAATCAGTTTGATAAGAGATGAAAATACAGGGTCAAAGGAATTTAGAGAGCTTGTGGAAGAGATATCAATGCTTATGGCGTATGAAGTGACAAGAGATCTTCCGCTGGAGGAGATTGAAGTAAAGACACCTATAGCAATTGCCAAGACGAAAGTCATAGCTGGCAAAAAGTTAGGCATAGTTCCAATCTTAAGAGCCGGACTTGGCATGGTAGATGGCATGATGAAACTTATACCTGCAGCTAAGGTTGGACATATAGGTTTGTACAGGGATCCTGAGACATTGAAACCTGTTGAATACTACTGCAAGTTGCCTTCTGATATAAACGAGAGAGATCTTATTGTAGTGGATCCTATGCTGGCAACAGGTGGTTCTGCATCTGCAGCCATACACTTTTTGAAAGAAAGAGGCGCTCAAAGCATAAAGCTTGTCAATCTCATAGCTGCACCTGAAGGGATAGAAGCTGTTCACAAAGACCATCCGGAAGTTCCTATATATTTAGCTTGCATTGATGAAAGGCTGAATGAGCATGGATACATCGTGCCAGGCCTTGGCGACGCAGGAGATAGACTTTTCGGAACAAAGTAATGAACAAGATTTGAAAGGAATGAAAGATGAGACCGTCGTGGGATGAGTATTTTATGATGGTGGTAGATGTGGTAAAGACCAGATCTACCTGTTTAAGAAGGCAGGTTGGTGCTGTCATTGTGAAGGACAAGCATATCATATCGACAGGGTACAATGGTGCACCGACAGGGCTTAAACACTGTGAAGAAGTAGGATGTATGAGGGAAAGCCTAAACATACCATCAGGCGAAAGGCATGAGCTTTGTAGAGGCACTCACGCTGAGCAGAACGCCATAATACAAGCGGCGTTAAACGGTGTAAGCACAAAAGATGCAACCATCTATATAAGTGCAAGCCCATGCTCTATGTGCGCCAAGATGATCATCAATGCAGGTATAAAAAGAGTTGTCTATGAAGGGGATTACCCTGATAACCTTTCATTTGGGTATTTGAAAGAAGCTTCTGTAGAAGTTGTGAAGATGGAAAGACGATAAATAGTTGACAATAACGACGTTGGTGGAATATTATATAATTATGTAATAAGTTCAGGGGAGTGTTAAAATGAGAATATACATTTTGTCGTTTGTTGTGGCTTTTGTGGCTGCACTTATGGCTACACCAGCGGCAAAGAAGTTGGCTTATAAAATTGGAGCCATTGATATACCAAAGGATAAAAGGCGTGTTCACAGTAAGCCAGTACCGCTTATAGGCGGATTGGCCATATACCTTGGTACAGTTTTAAGCATGCTTTTGTTTTTGCCAAAGTCAGAGACTAACATCGGAATAATAGCTGGAAGCACGATAATAGTGGCTTTAGGCATATTTGATGATAAATACGAATTAAAAGCTAAAGTGAAGCTATTAGGACAGCTTTTGGCAGCATTTGTGGTTGTCTTAAGCGGTGTAAGGATTGATTGGCTTACAAACCCATTTGGCGATGGCATGATAAACATTGGTGTTTTTGCTATTCCCCTTAGCATATTTTGGATCGTAGGTATCACAAATGCCATGAACCTTATTGATGGGCTTGATGGACTTGCTGCAGGCATAGCATCTATATCGTCTGGATCTCTATTTGTAGTGTCTTTATTAAACGGACGATATGCTACTGCGATTATTACCGTTGCTGTCACAGGAGCTGCACTGGGCTTCTTACCATACAATTTCAATCCTGCTAAGATATTCATGGGAGATACTGGCGCCATGTTTTTGGGCTTCATCCTGTCGGCGGTGTCTATCCAAGGTGCAGTAAAATCTGCTGCTGCCATTGCGATTGCTGTTCCGATTTTGGCGTTAGGTGTCCCGGTGTTTGACACCATATTTGCAATAATAAGGCGGTTGGCCAATAAAAAGCCAATCATGGAGGCAGATAAAGGACATTTGCATCATAGGCTTTTAGCGCTGGGCCTTTCACAGAGACAGGCTGTCTTTGTCATGTACGGTGTAAGTTTGTTCTTGGGTTTAAGCGCAATACTTATATCCTCCACAAATGGTGCAAAAGGTTACATCATATTGATTGTTGCGATTTTAGCCGTATTATGGGGCGCTGACAAGATGGGACTTTATGGACACAAAGCTAAAAATATGAATGTGTAAATATAAGGAGCTGAAGACATGCTAAAAGTAATGCCTATTTTCGGCACAAGACCAGAGGCGATTAAGATGGCGCCACTTGTGAAAGAGCTTCAGTGTGCCGATGGAATAGAGACAGTCGTATGCGTTACAGCTCAGCACCGGGACATGCTTGATCAGGTGCTGAGGCTTTTTAATGTCATTCCTAAGTATGACCTTGATGTGATGAAGGAAAGTCAGTCATTGTCAGACATAACATCATCTGTCTTAAGAGGGCTTGATGATGTCTTGGAGAAGGAAAAGCCTGATTTGATTTTGGTTCACGGTGATACCACCACGACGTTTGTTGCTGCTTTGTCGGCCTTTTACAAAAAGATAAAAGTAGGCCATGTGGAGGCAGGGTTAAGGTCTTTCGACAAGTGGTTTCCGTATCCTGAGGAGATGAATAGAAAGCTTACAGGAGTTCTTACGGATTTGCACTTTGCACCGACACAGACGGCAAAGGATAACCTTATAAAAGAAGGAGTAGATGAAAGCAGCATATTTGTAACAGGCAATACCGTCATAGATGCAATGAAATACACTGTAAAGGAAAATTACGTCTTTCGTGATGATAGGTTAAATAGCGTTGATTATAAAAACAAGAAAGTCATCGTTGTTACGGCACATCGCAGAGAAAATTGGGGTTTGCCAATAGAAAATATATGCAACGCATTGAGGAAAATAGCCATTGATTTTAAGGATACGTACATTATATACCCAGTTCACAAAAATCCCGTCGTAAGGGATACGGTATTTAGCGTCCTTGACAACCTTGACAATGTGTTACTGCTTGATCCAATCGATACAGATGAGATGCACAACCTTTTGAAAAGATGTTACATGGTCATGACAGACTCAGGAGGGCTTCAGGAGGAAGTTCCATCATTAGGAAAACCTGTCTTGGTCTTAAGAGATGTTACAGAAAGGCCTGAAGCGGTTAAAGCAGGCACTGTAAAGATAATAGGGACGGATTTCGACAGAGTTTACAATGAAGCAAAACTGCTACTTACAGATAAAGATGAATACGACAGGATGGCAAATGCAGTAAACCCATATGGGGATGGCAATGCATCAAAGCGCATTGTACAAGCCATAAAATACGCATTTGGCATGACAGATGAAAAAGTGGATGAATTTAAAAGCAGCTTATGAAGCTGCTTTTAAAATTTTATGGAGTTTAAGCATCCATCGTTGATTGGTGGATTTTTTTATGTATAAATAATTTAAAATTGTCAATAATTATATTAGGTTGGGCGGAACGTATGGTGAATTTATTATCCCCCTTGTGAATTTGCCGTATGATACCGCCCACTTTTATTTTAATATTGGAGGAATGAATATGTTTAATAAGTTATCATTGATTGCTGTTACAATTGTTGTGGTGTTTTTCATGCTAAACTCTCAGATGGATGCATTTTCTGCAAAAGGCAACGATGTTTCAGTCATAGAAGATGCTTTTTTAAAAAGCGGTGCATCGTATCAGTACGCAAATATTAACGGGTGGGCGAAATTGAATTCCGATTTTACGCCTTTGAGCCAAATGAATAAAACTGTAGAAAATGTTATAAAATCGTTGGAAATTGACGATAAAATGGTTAAGGTTTCAAAACTCGATCAGGCTAATTTCAGACAGTACGATGCGGAATACGACACGAAAGACAAGAAAATTTCAATTGTCGTGCAAAGCGTCAAGAACGAAGCGGCTAATGAAACTTACATATTGATAGACGAATACTTGCTTAATGGAAACAAGGATGTCCTTAGTGAAAACGAAAGAATCAAAAAAGCGTATTCAAGTTTAAACATTGCTCCAGAGATTGCCACGTGCCTTGTGGGTACATACGATGGCAAGTTGAATAAAGACAAAATAAGTAGTATATTAGAAGAAGTGATGAAAGATACGGATGCTTCTAAGGTAGAAGGATTAAATGAAGAAAATTTAGTCAGTATTTCTGCTCACACAAATAAAATTAAGGAATATATTGAGATGGGTAGTGAAAAAATAAATTTGAACGTTGCAGTAAGATATAGCAGTTACGATGACAAAACATATATTTGGCTGGCAACACCTGTCATAGCAATAGAATATTAACAATAGAGGGTGGTATACACGAGGATTATCGTTGAAAATAGCCCTGCGCTGAAGGGCACTGTAAAGGTAAGTGGAGCGAAAAATTCAGTTTTGCCTATCATCGCAGCATCTTTGCTTTCGGAAGGAGAAGTAATTATAGATGATGTGCCAGAGCTTAAAGATGTGAATGTGATGATAGAGCTTATCAAGTTTTTAGGTGCCAAATGCACATTTCAGGATGGAAGGCTTAAGATAAATGTGGACATAAAAGATGTTGAGGCGCCGTATGAACTTGTTAAAAAGATGAGAGCATCATTCCTTGTGATGGGGCCTATTCTGGCAAAATTGGGTCATGCAAAGATATCGCTGCCGGGTGGCTGCGCCATAGGGACAAGGCCTATAGACTTACACTTAAAGGGATTTCAAACGCTGGGTGCAGAGATAGACATAGGTCATGGATATGTAGAAGCAAAAGCTAAAAAGCTTGTAGGGAAGAAGGTTTATCTGGACTTTCCAAGCGTTGGAGCAACTGAAAACATCATGATGGCTGCTGTATTTGCAGATGGTCTTACTACCGTTGAAAATGCAGCCGAAGAACCTGAAGTGGTGGATCTTGCCAATTTTCTCAATAAGATGGGCGCTAACATAAAAGGCGCTGGCACAGATACAATAAGGATAGAAGGCGTAAAAGAGCTTAAAGCTACGGAGCACACTGTCATACCAGATAGAATTGAAGCCGGTACGTACATGGTTGCATCAGCCATGACAGGCGGTGATGTGCTTATAGAAAATGTCATAGTTGATCACGTCAAGCCTATAATTGCCAAGTTAACTGAGTGTGGCATCGAAGTGTATGAAGAAGGTACAGGCGTAAGAGTAAGAGGCTGTAAGAGCTATAAAGCAGTTGACATGAAGACGCTGCCGTATCCGGGTTTTCCTACAGATATGCAGGCTCAGATGATGGCAATGATGGCTGGAGCGAAAGGCACCAGCGTAATCATAGAGACAGTGTTTGAAAACAGATTTATGCATGTAGATGAATTAAAAAGGATGGGCGCGGATATAAAGATCGAAGGAAGAACTGCAGTAGTAACAGGTATTGATCATTTATCAGGTGCAGAAGTGAAGGCAACGGATTTGAGAGCCGGAGCTGCACTCATATTAGCAGGACTTATAGCGGATGGAAAGACTATTATAAACGATGTATATCATATAGACAGAGGTTATGTAAACATCGAGGATAAGCTTAGAAGTCTTGGAGCAATTATATACAGAGTTGATTAAAACGGTGTACTTATGTACACTTTTTTGTTGTGCTTATTTTGCTTGATTGAGTAAATTTTATTTTATCTTGTATAAGTAAACATAAGATCAGAATTTATTTGTTAAGTCACAGCAAAAGAATTATAATATTATAGGCGTTTTGCAAAGTTAAAAAAGGAGCTTAGAAATCATGGTTTACATATCTGTATCTATGTATGTGGAAGCAAAGCCTATTATAGATTATTACAATTTGAAGAAAGATGTGGATGAAAGATACCCTAGTTTTGCAGCAAAATTTTATGTAGCGTAACCCGGAACCAGCAATTTTACTAACGATTTTGGGTAAAATTTTTTTAAATTTTTGTCATATTTTGGTTGCGGATTATTATGGATTGTGGTATAATATAGTTATATTGAATTTTATTGGGGGAGTTTAATGTGTATTTAAAGAAAAGTAGACGCAGTTCCGGAAGAATATACCTATCTATTGCAGATGGATATCGTGATAAAGAAAGAGGGCATACAAGGACTGTTACTATTGAATCGCTTGGATACCTCGATGAGCTTCAAAAACAATACGATGATCCAATCGCTTTTTTTGAACAAAAGGTTAAAGAATTGAATGAACAAAAAGCCATGAAAAAGACTCCAATTACTCTTAGTTTTTCTCCTAATGAAAGACTTTTGATTAATACGAATAATCGTAAAAACTTTGGCTACGCTGCATTTAGTAAGATTTATCATGAACTTGAATTGGACAAATTTTTGAAAAACAGGCAGCGTCATTCAAAAGAAGAGTATGATTCTAATGCTATTATGAAACTTCTCGTATTTTCACGTTTATTGTATCCTGCTTCAAAGAAAAAGACTTATGAGAATAGAGATATATTCTTTGAGAGGTTTGATTTTTCTTTGGATGATGTCTACAGATGTCTATCTTTTTTTAACAAACATAGTAATGCTTTGCAACTTTGGGTTCATGAGCATATTAAGTCTTTATATGAACGAAATACTAATCTGGTTTATTACGATGTTACCAACTATTATTTTGAAATTGATGAACAAGACGAATTGCGTAAAAAAGGCGTTTCTAAAGAACACAGGCCAGATCCAATTGTGCAGATGGGATTATTTATGGACACCAATGGTATACCTATTACATATAAACTTTTTCCTGGCAATGCTCTAGATAAAACTACATTTATGCCTATGTTAAGGAAAATACAACATGATTATTCTTTGGGAAGAATTATTGTAGTTGCTGATAAAGGTATCATCACTGGCGATAACATTTGGTATACTTTATCTGCTGGTAATGGTTATGTATTCAGCTATTCTGTTCGTTGTGCAGATAAGGAATTTAAGAAATATGTCCTTGACGAAAACGGATATACACACAGAGGAGATAGCTTCAAGATAAAATCCAGACTTTATCCAAGAGAAATATTAGTAACCACCACTAAAGGCAAAAAAATGAAAAAGGTAGTTGATGAAAAACAGGTTATTTTCTATAGTGAAGAATATGCTTTAAAAGCAAAATATGAACGAGCTGCTACCATAGAGAAAGCAAAAGACCTAATTAAAAATCCAGCAAAATACAATAGAGCTACATCATACGGTGCTTCCAAATATGTAAAGAATCTCATTTTTGATGAAGAAACCGGCGAAATATTAGAAAGTGCTCATCAGCATTTAACATTTGATGAGGAAAGGCTAAAAGAAGAAGAAAAATTTGATGGATATTATGCAATAGTTACTAGTGAATACAAAGAATCTGATGATAAAATTATTGAAATGTACCGTGGACTTTGGAAGATAGAAGAATCTTTTAAGATAACTAAAAGTGATATCGAAAGCAGACCAGTTTATTTATCACTGAGGGAACATATTGATGCTCATTTTCTGATATGCTTTATATCACTTGTAATTGTGAGAATACTTGAATATAGATTAAAAGGAAAATATTCTGTTTCAGCTATACTTGAGAGTCTAGCAAAAGCATCCTGCAGTTACATACAAGAAAATTATTATCTGTTTGATTTTAATAATGATGTTCTTGAAGATATAGGTAAAGAATTAGGCATTGATTTTGGGAAAAAGATTATGACATTAGGAGAGATTAAAAAAATTTTAGGAGAAGTAAAAAAATGACATTTCCACTACAACTTTTTGACAAAAACAGAAAGCCCGAAAGCCTTCATTTTAAAGGGCTTAGGGGCTTTTTTTATCCTTTTTTGCTGCAAAAGTCAGGTTATACCATAAAATAAGCTTAAGTAAACATAAAATCAGAATTTATTTGTTAAGTCACAGCAAAAGAATTATAATATTATAGGCGTTTTGCAAAGTTAAAAAAGGAGCTTAGAAATCATGGTTTACATATCTGTATCTATGTATGTGGAAGCAAAGCCTATTATAGATTATTACAATTTGAAGAAAGATGTGGACGAAAGATATTATCAAGTCTTTAAAAGCGATAACATGAGATTGATAATAACTGGCGTTGGCAAGGTTAATTGTGCTGCAGCTACATCACATCTTTTAGCTAAAATACCGCCTGATGATGGCGATATTGTGGCGAATATTGGCATCTGCGGTGCAAAAGATGGATTTCAAATAGGTGCACCTTATCTTATCAATAAGATAAAAGATGCTTCTACAGGGAAAGACTATTATCCGGACATCCTTTTGAAGCACGATTTTAAAGAATGTTCTATAGAGACCTTTGATAAGCCTCTTTCAAGTCCAGAGCTTTTGGAGGAAGATCTGTGCGATATGGAGTCCAGCGGCTTTTATGTTTCTGCATCAAAATACGTAGAGCAGCACAGGATTTTTTTGATTAAGGTGGTTTCAGATAGAGTTGGAATTGATACGGTTTCCAAAGACGATGTTTTGAAGCTTATTCAAAATAATGTGGAGAAGATCGATGCTTTTATAAGAAATGCTGAGGATTTTGCAAAAGTCGACAGCGGTTTTTTCAAAAGAGAAGAAATTGAACTGATGGAAAAAATTTTTTCTTCTTTGAAACTTACAAAAAGCCTAAGGGAAATCCTTTATAAAGCGTGTTTGCATTATAAAGTGAGAACAGGCAATGATATTTTGTTTTTAGAGAATATTGGGCTTTCAGATGTCAATAATAAAAGAGAAAGAAAAAAGCTTTTTGACTTAATCATTTCGTCTTTAGAGAGAAATGATTGGCGAATTTGATATGAGAAATGCTGGAAAATGCTTAAATATTGCAAAAATCGCAAGTTTAAATTATAATAAATGTATTAAAATAATTTAATAATTAAACAAAAGGAGGAATCAGATGACAACAAAAGAAAATGCTAGAAAGAAATTATCCCAATTATCATTGATTTTAATGATATTTACATCTGTTTTTGGCTTTACAAACATGCCAAGATCATTTTACCTTATGGGATACGGCGCTATTCCGTGGTATATTTTATCAGGCATTACATTTTTCATCCCATTTGCATTTATGATGGCTGAGTATGGCGCTGCTTTCAAAGAAGAAAGCGGTGGTATTTATACATGGATGGAGAAATCCGTAGGACCCCTTTTTGCGTTTACAGGCACTTTTATGTGGTACGCATCGTATGTTGTATGGCTTGTAAACATATGCTCTACAATTTGGATTCCGCTTTCAAATGCCATATTTGGAAGCGACAAGACATCTGAGCTTCACTTTTTAGGGCTTAATTCTACACAGACGCTGGGAATGTTGGGAATAATCCTTATCATCGTTATAACTTTTGTAGCCAGCAAAGGATTAAGCGGCGTTTCAAAAGTCGCGTCTGTAGGTGGGACGGCTGTGCTTTTGCTAAACGTTGTTCTTTTAGTTGGCTCTTTGATAGTGTTTATTGCTACAGGTGGAAAATTTAAAGAGCCGATTACAGGAATCAGTTCGTTTGTGGCATCGCCAAATCCTTCTTATGCAACACCGCTATCTGTCTTGTCGTTTGTGGTATTCGCGATTTTTGCTTACGGCGGTACAGAAGTTGTGGGTGGTGTCGTGGATCAGACGGAAAATGCCGAAAGGACATTCCCGAGAGGCATGATGATAGCGGCTTCAATAATAGCTGTAGGCTATTCATTGGGCATTTTCTTAATAGGTATTTTTACAAATTGGAAAGACGTTTTGTCTTCTGACAAGATAAACTTAGCAAATGTGGCGTACGTTATAATGAACAATCTCGGCTATCAGTTGGGTATGAGTTTAGGCATGGGGCAAGCAGCATCTGTATCATTGGGAAATTGGGTTGCCAGAATCGTAGGCATATCCATGTTTTTAGCGCTTACAGGAGCGTTTTTCACACTTGCCTATGCGCCGCTTAAACAGCTTGTAGAAGGTACTCCAAAAGAGCTATGGCCTTCCAACATAGGTTATGTTGAAGATGGGATACCAAAGGTGGCTATATGGGTTCAGTGCGGCATCGTGGTCGCTATGATATTTTTGGTGTCATTTGGTGGAGATATTGCGAAAGTATTCTTCACAAGGCTTGTTTTGATGGCTAATGTTGCCATGACGCTGCCTTATATGTTCTTGATCATCGCATATCCTTATTTTAAAGGCAAAAGCAGCATAAAGAAAGGTTATCAAGTGTTTAAGGGCAAAGGAATGGTGATGACTGTCACTATTTTAAGTGCAGCGACGGTAGGTTTTGCAAATTTCTTTACCATTATAGAGCCTATGACATCAGGTGACTATACGTCTACTATATGGATGATAATTGGGCCTGTATTTTTCTCAGCAACAGCTCTCCTTCTTTACAGAAGGTATGCAAATAAATATTTAAGGGCTTTAAGGGATGACGAATGACTTTTAAAGCAATACGAGTTTAATCGTATTGCTTTATTTCTTTTAAAAAAGGGACTATAATGTAATTAAACTAAATAAATAGGAGGGCTTTTTATGGTATTAGATCAGTATGTAGATGCTTTAAAAGACGACTTAGTCAAGTCGACGCAAGAAATCATCAAGATAAAAAGCACTGAGGGGGACATGAAGCCGGGGATGCCTTATGGCGAAGGAGTCGCAAAGGCATTGGAATTAGCTTTAGACATAGCTAAAAGTTTGGGCTTCAAGACAAAAAATGTAGACGGATATGTAGGGTATGCAGAATACGGGGAAGGCGATGAGATGGTAGGCGTCTTAGGGCATCTGGATGTAGTGCCTGAAGGGGACGGCTGGGAGTATCCACCTTATGGCGGCGAAATCCATGATGGTAAAATATACGGCAGGGGGGCAACAGACGATAAAGGACCTATAATGGCTGCTCTTTACGCATTAAAGGCCATTAAAGATTCTGGACTTAAATTAAACAAGAGAGTAAGGATACTTTTTGGCACAAATGAGGAGACAGGCTCTAAAGAGATAGAGCATTACCTTAAACATGATGAATCACCATCAATCGGCTTTACGCCAGATGCCAATTATCCAGTCATATACGCAGAAAAAGGCATCACCATGTTTGAAGTTGTAAAAGATTTTGAAAAAAAATCTCAGAATATTGTCATAAAGTATATAAAAGGCGGCAATAGGCCTAACATGGTTCCAGACTACTGTGAATGCGGCATTTATGTAAAAGATGAAGACAAAAGAAAAGCTTTTAAGGATGAGGTTAAGAGATTTAAGGATGTTTCAGGTTTTGATTTAGACAGCCAAGTCGAAAACGACATGCTTGTAGTAAAATCTCGTGGCGTATCAGCACATGGGAGCCTTCCACACCTTGGAAAGAATGCGATAATGCAGCTTTTGATGTTTTTAAATGTCATCTACCAAGATGAAGACGATGTAAAAGAATTTATAGACTTTTTTGCTAAAAACGTCGGGCTTGAGACAGATGGTAAGACATTTGGAGTTTACTTAAAAGATGACACAGGTGAGCTTTCGTTTAACGTAGGCACTATAAATTTTGACGAGGAGAAAGGTTCAATAGGTTTAAACATCAGGTATCCTGTGACTTATAAGTACGAGGATTTGATGAATCCATTTAATGCGAAAATAAGTAAACACGGAATGAGAGTAGAAAACATGATGCATCAGCCGCCGCTTTATTTCCCTAAAGATCATTTCCTAATAAAGACCCTTATGAAAGTATATGAAGATGTGACGGGAAGGAAAGATGAACCGTTGTCGATTGGCGGTGGAACGTACGCCAAAGAGATGAAAAACATGGTGGCATTTGGACCGATTTTCCCGGGCAAACCAGATCTTGACCATCAGGCAAATGAGTACATTGAGATAGACGATCTCGTCTTAAACGCCAAGATATATGCTCGTGCCATATACGAGCTGGCAAAATAGATAGATTTAAAACAGGAAGTTATCACAAAGATAATTTCCTGTTTTTTTATGGGTAAGATTTTTTCGCTTTTTCTATATTATAAGTGTAAAAAGTAAAAGGAGGTGTTAAAATGGCAGTTATATCAACCCCGCAAGGATCAAGGATTTCCATATCCTACATCACTGGAAAGGACGAAAGAGGCGTCGATGTCATAAGAAGTAGAACTTACAATAACATTAAAAGTTCTGCACTTGATCAGGATGTGATGGATGTGGCGGCAGTTTTAAGCGGGCTTCAAACATATCCTGTGAAGTCTGTGACCCGCATAAACCAAGTAGATCTGGCACAAGAGTGATAATTTAAATTGATTATCGAGGAAGGGAGGTATAAAAGTGGCGGTACAGCTTCAGATGAACTTTAAAAATAAGCTTGGCAGCAACTTCAGAATAAATGTGGATAATGCACTTGAAACGCTTACTGATAGCCAAGTTAAAGCGGCGATGGATACTATAATATCAAAAAACATATTTGACACAAATGGCGGTGAGCTGGTAGAAGCAGTTAGCGCCAGCCTTGTATCCACAACCGAAAAAGAATTTTTAGTCAAATAATACGGCGGGGGCAACCCCGCTTTTAGCGTTTATTTTGCATATTATTGGCTTTGATACATCCAACTTAATATCAAATATATAAAGGAGGATCATCATGAATGAGATTTTTGCAGGTATCGCCAATCTGGGGTTTCCAATAGTAGTAAGCATTTACCTTTTGGTTAGAATCGAAGGTAAGATAGACAATTTGACCAATTCTATAAATGAATTGACAAAAGCCATAACAAAGATAGAATAAGCGCAGAAGCGCTTATTCTATCAACTGATTACCTCACTTACTCTCTTTTCCATATTATCCGGTTTATCTCGCCTTTCGTCGATCATGATGTTTGTCACGACCCTCATGGCCCCATCTTTAAATGGTATATTGTGGATTTCTTCTGCTACTTTCATAAGCTCTCCTGTATTTCCTTCGATGACTGTCGATGTAGGTGTAACAGCGTATTTGAGGCCTCTCGTGTTTAAAAGTTCTACAGCGTCTTGCACAAAACTTGAGTAAGAAGCGCTGCCTGTTCCTACAGGGACGAAATTTATTTCTAATATTGACATTTCACTGCCTCCTTTGTTATTTTGTTGTATGTTAATATATTTTGTCGAAAAATATTTTTTTATCCGCTTTTATAAAATGCTGAAAATAAGCCGGTTTGAAGAAAAAAATTACAAATAATTGATTAAATTTTGGATTAATTTGGGTCTTAAGACCTATTTATTTCGACAAATTATTGTAATATAATATGACATGTAAGAATGATTCCCCTTTTCCCCATAATTAAATTTATATTCTGCACCCCCAACCCAATATGGTGTGCTGCATTTATTGCAGCGTTTTTTTTTTTTTTTGCTTTCAGCTATAAAATTTCAAAGAAAAATGTCGATATATATATTGGATTATATAGTTTTTCATTTGCATAAAGTATCTGATGAAATGAGGGCGTGTGTGATGAAGAGATTTGTGTCGCTATTGTTGATATTTGTCATTTTGTTTTCGTTTTTCCCAGGAAATATGTCGAAAGCTTATGCTTCAAATCCGCCTAATATAACTTCTGTGGAGTCATTGCGGTATGATGGCACTATGGCATCTCCTGCGAAAGGGCCTTATGATGCATCGACAGCCATAGAGATAGATGGTAGCGCTTTTATGACATTTGACAGCTCGGGAAACATGACATCTCAAATTGATGCGGTTTACATCGATTCTATTTCAGACAACACGAAGTTGACAATACTTAGTGTGAATGAAAGCAAGATATACGCAAAGGTTCCTACAATGAGTGCTGCCGGTCTTTTGCTGAATAAGCCTTATATGATCATAGCCCATAGAAGCGATGGGCAAAGTGCAGCAATACCAAATGGATTTACATACATCGACAATCCTAATATACAAACTGCAGCATTGGACAACTATAAGACTGTGACGAGGGATAATAATGGTAATGTAACGGGCATATCTCAGCCACAGTCGTACATAAGAATGGAAGGCAGCAATTTAAGCGATATAGCTGTAGGCAACATAAACGGGGAAACATCAAATGTGGTGTCCCAAAGCGGCTCTGTCTTGATTTCAGATATACCTTCCAGCATAAGGATAGATCCTTATACAACATATAATATTAACGTTACAAATATATACGGCGGTCAATCAAATACGTACAGCACGAATCTATCTGCAGTCAATCAAGACATAACAAGCTTATCAAAGTATACAGCAATTGTAGGCGATACTATAACGATATACGGCCATGGCTTTTCCACATTGGGAAGCGGCATGAGGGTTTACGTTGGAGAAAACCTTGTAAATAGTGGGAATGTTACGGTAGTAAGCGATACCGAGATGAGCGTAGTAGTGCCTGCTCCAAAGGATACGACATTGCCATATCAAAACATCGACATCATTGCATCAAATGGTGCAACAGTCACATTGGTAAATGCACTCCAAATAATTCCTACGCCTTCTATCATAACGATTGACAGCATAACGCCAAATGCTGGCACAGTATCCGGTGGCACGAAGGTCATAATAGTCGGTCAAAACTTAAGACAAGATCTTATAGTCAAGTTTGGCGGTGTTCAAGGGCAAAACGTTCAAATGGTAAGTTTGCCTGGTCTTACAAACAATATGGATGCAATACAGGTTACAACTCCACCTTATTCAAAATCTGGGCCTGTGAATGTAGACATAGTAGACCCTATTACAGGGTACACTGTGACAGAGCAAAACGGATACTTCTACCTTGCTGTACAGGACAGCCTTGTGGCAATAGACATGAATCCGTACAGTGGTTATGAAAATGGCAGCACAGATGTGACTATTTGGGGTTACAACTTCCAAAGAAGCGACGATCCGTCCACGTATACCTCAAACCCAGACAATACAGAGATAACATACACTAATAGCAGCTACACTTACACAGATCCTGTGACAGGGCAAAATGTAGTAGGTACGAGAGTAAGGAAGCTTTATGTGACATTTGGCGGTAATAAGGCGGTGATAGAGGATGTTTATGCTCCATCTGGTGGACAGGAGATTTTGCAGGTATTGTCTCCGAGCATTACTTTGAACCCGCCAGGACAGCCTATGTCTGTTGATGTAGTAGTAACAGTAGAGACGACGATTATGGATTCCAATGGAAATGTCGTCATGCAGTACTCCGAGCAAAGTTCGCCAGCCAATAAGTTCACGTACAATCCGCTTCCTTCAAACCCTCAAATCCTAAGCATATCCCCAAATAGCGGCAGCAGGGCAGGCGGCGATACTGTCACAATACAAGGATTTGACATAAGACCAGGTGTCAGCGTGTACTTTGGAGGTGTCTTGGCTACTGTAAAAGATTTGACTATTGATTCCAGCAATAGGTCGATAGTGACTGTCGTAACTCCTAAGAGCAGTGCCCTTGGCTATGTAGATGTTGAAGTTGTAAATAAGGATGCAGATCAAAACCGTGGATTTGCTACGATGACAAATGGTTATTACTACTATACTGCTCCCACTATTACAAACGTATTTACAAATTTTGGATCTAAGTATGGAGGAAATTTAATAACAATAACGGGGACAGATTTCTACGTAGGGCAAACTGTTCAGAATGGCGTATACGTTCCGGTGTATCCTACGGTGACGATAGGAAATATAAATTTGCAGGTTATAAGCGTTGTGGACAATAGCGGCAACATCATAGATGGAAAGAAGTTAAACATAGGGACACAGATAAAGGCGATAGTGCCTGTTACGACAAGTCCTTATCCGATAGGATGGCAGGATGTGACGGTTATTAACTACGATGGAGAAAATGGCACAGCAGGTGGTACAATCACCCTTAAAAACGGGTTTGAAATAAAAGACACTCAGAAGACTCCTACGATTACTTCTGTGACCCCTAATAAAGGACCTACGAAAGGCGGTACACAGATAACTATTACAGGCAGCAATTTTGAGACAGGAAGCATTGTCACCATTGATGGCGTACAGGCCAATGTGACAAGCGTCACGTCGGGGAATACTGTAATAAATGCTGTAACACCTGCAGGCACATTGGGGCAAAAGATAGTGCAGGTTATTAATCCGTCAGATGGCGGTACGGCATCATTGCAGGATGGATTTGAATACTTGCTTATTGAGACAAACCCAAAAATAACCAGTGTATCTCCCAATTACGGTGGAAAGGGTACTCTGGTGTACATCTTTGGCAGTGATTTTTCGAGAAAAATAGGCGACAGCGATGGGGCGACAGTTTATATAGGCAATACGGTTATGGACGATGTGTACGTAATAGATCAGAATACCATAACTGCAGTTGTACCAGATCTGCAGTATACAGGGCTTTACGATATAACCGTAGTAAACCCTGATACGGCTACAGCAAAATCGCCGCAGAAATTTCACTATCTTGTCCCTGAATCAAATCCCGTCATAACGTCAATAACTCCAGATCAAGGTACTGTAAACGGCGGCACTGCCATAACAATAACGGGAAGTGATTTTAGGCGAGGAGCACAAGTATACATCGGTGGACAACTTGCTACAAATATTACTGTAAGCTCTGATGGCACGACAATACAGGCTATGACGCCTCCAGGAAATCCGGGAATGACTTACGTCACAGTCATAAACTACGATGGTGGTAACTACACTTACGGTCTTCACAGTGGTGAAGCGGGGTTCACTTACGTTGTTCCAAATAGCTTGCCTGTCATAACGAATATAGATCCTAATACAGGTTCTACGTATGGCGGCGATACCATAACAATAACAGGGCAGGATTTTAGGATAGCAAAAGACCAAAATGGCAATATACTAAAAGACAGCGATGGGAACCCTATAGGGCCTGATGTGTATTTCGGCAATGTGAAAGCCACAAAGGTAATATACGTAGACTATGGCACGTTGAAGGTTGTGACGCCTCCTAATGTGCCGGGACCTGTAAGGGTATCTGTCGTAAATTACGACACAGGCATAGGATATCTGGATAACGGCTTTACGTACGTTCAATCTAAACCCACAATAAGTAGCATAATTCCACCAAAGGTCAACGTGAATGGCACCACACATGTAATTGTGATGGGCTCTAATTTCGCTGTTCCTGTTTACGATGGTACGACAATAATGAGGCCAGGCTCTAAAGTTTACATTGACGATGTAGAAGTGGCAAATGTCACTGTAGTAAGCGGCAGTGAGATAAAATTTGTGGCACCAGCAAGTAGTGACATAGGGGTGAAGACATTAAAGATTGTAAATCCAGATGGTGGTACAGTTACAGCAAACATCGAGTACGTTTCTCCTGTTTCAAATCCTGCCATAACTAAAGTAGATCCATCAAAAGGAAGCATTGCAGGTGGTACAACTGTTACAATAACTGGCAGCGATTTTAGAAGCAATGTATCAGTGTACTTTGAAGGAAATAAAGCTACGGTCGTATCAAGCAGTAGCACAGAAATAGTCGTCAAGACGCCGGCAGGTGATCCGAGTCTACTCAATGTACCTATAGATGTCACGGTGTACAACGTAGATGACGGAGCAAGTACCACAATGCAAGGTGCATTTACCTACGTTAAGACAGGTGCAAACCCTGTCATTACATCTATAACTCCTAATACGGGATCAACAAGAGGAGGAGATACCGTAACGATTGCGGGTGACAATTTTAAAACAGGACTTCTCGTTTACTTTGGAGATGCATTGGCTCAGTCAGTGATTGTCAATAATTACACCACCATAACTGTTGTCACACCACAACATACTGCTGGAAAGGTAGATGTAAGGATATTGAATCCAGATTACGCAGATGCTGTGCTGTCAGGCGGATTTACGTATGTTCAGACAGCGCCAGACAATCCATCCGGATTTTACGCCCAGACGATTTACGGAAATGACCATGCCATACATTTGTACTGGAATGCTGTAAATGGCGCAAATCTCTATGAAATATACGGTAAAAGAAGCACCGATGCAAATTATTCATTTATTGCATCAACAGACAAGTTAGAGTATTACGTCGATGGTTTGAGTCCTAACACTCTTTACAATTTTGAGCTAAGGCCTATTAACGATAAAGGCAACAGCGGCTTTGCTTATGCATCTGCATACACTGATTCTTCAACTAACGCAAAGTACGATACTGGTGTGCCAGATGTCATAGGCAATACATCCATAAACGCTTCAGGCAGTGTAGTATACATTACGCTGGGAAATGATGCTGCAAGTTCCAGCACATACACTGTGGATTTGACAGGGTACAAGTACAACAATACAAATACTTGGGTTGTGAATATTCCAAAAAGCTTTAGCGGCAAAAGTGGCAGTATCATCGTTAGGACTTCCGACTTCAGCATAAACTTTTCACCTCAGGCTTTAAACTTGACGTCTGACATGGACAGGATTACTGTCAAATTGCTGGATGGTAAGACGATAGATGATTTAAACAAAAGCCTTGGAAAATCAAGTGCGATTGTATCTGATGTGTATCAGATAAGTTATGATGAGATAAGCGGCAGCCTTGTGGCACACATGACCAACTTTAGACAGGCTGTAAATGTAGCGATGAATTATTACAGCAATAGAGCAAAAAATAGTTCACTGTCATTAAAAAATTTTGATGGCAGCACGACTTATTACCAATACGTAGATCCTGTTTTGCATTACGTCTCAGGGTATGTTTTATATACTGGAAGATATGCTGTAGTTGATTCTAATTTGTGATGAGGTATGTGCTATGAAAAGGCTAATTAAGACAATAACCGTGATTTCAATTTTATTCATTTTGATGTTTGCGTCTGCTTATGGTTCAACGGTTTATTCTGGAGTAAACAATGCAACAGCTACTTTTGAAAATATGTCTTACAAAGATATAGGCAATAGCTTTGCAAAAGGCGATATAATGAGGATGACAGCCTTGGCAGTCATAAGAGGCAATGGAAATGGACTTTATTATCCTACAAATTATTTAAAAAGAGAAGAAGCACTTGCCATGATATTAAGGCTTATGGGGAAAGAGAAAGACATGCAAGTGGCTCAAAACAGTGCATCTGGCGCAGTACCGGCTGCTGCTGGAACTACTTCCAGCGGTACGGTAGATAGTTGGGCACAAGGTGTGATAACCGTTGCCAAAAATACAGGGCTTCTGTCAAAGCAGGAGCAGTCTTTGGATTTTACGAAAAATGCCACAAGACAGGAGATAGCCAATTGGATCGCTAAAGGTATCAATCTGACGCCTGTCTATGGGAAAGATGCACAGTACGTTTACTCATACAAAGACAGCAGTCTATTTGATGCAGACAAATTGCCATACATAGAAGCGACGATTGAGGCGAAAATAATGTCCGGGTACACAAATGGGTATTTTGGCCCCAACGATTACATCACGAGAGAACAGATGGCAGCCGTGCTAAGCAGGGCTTTCAATGTCTCATATACAATGATGGGATACACAAAGGATATGGGGTATGTTGAAAGCGTACAAAAAGACAGTGTAAATGGCGGCATGAGGTACACTTACGAAATCAAAAATGACAGCGGACAAGACATTGCATTGATTTCTGAAAACTCTCAAAGTGCAAATTACGACTTTGCAGTGTTGAAAAACGGTGTTGCAGGATTATCTTCATTAATTACAAATGGTGATAGGATCACATATTACACAAATGGCAGCAATGTGGTATTTGCCGAAACAGAAAGTGCATCTTCATCGGTTTTAAGCGGTACCATCGATGCCGTTTGGCAGGGAAGCTTTAGGCTTATAGACGACAGTGGAAATAGCTATATAATATACTACAACAACAATACGCAACTTACGATGAATTCGGTAGATGCATCTATAAGCGACTTAAAGTACGGGGAAACGGCTAAAGTCACTGTTTCTGGCAGCACAGCCACAAGAATAGATGTTGCGTACACCGATTTAAGCGGAAATGGTCAGGTCAATCTTGGTGATAGGCAAGACAGCGGAAAAATAACCGATATAGAGACGAATAGCAGCCAAGTTTCAATAACATTGGACAATGGAAATACGTATACGGCAAATGTTGATATGCCTGTTGAAGGTGGAAGTGGGTCGCTAAGCGTAGGAGATTTGAAGGTCGGAGAGTATATAAAGCTTTATTTCAGCAGCATAAGCTCCAATACACCTGATGAGGTGTTTTTAGAAGGGGACTACAATAAAGCTGTTGCAGTCATAAGAGGCACTATATCAGGGGTTTCTGGATTTAACCCTAAGATACAGCTTAAGGATGTCCAAATATATAGGCAAGGTCAATGGAATACATCATCTGACTATTCTATGTACAGCCTTGATGGCGCGTCAGTCTACCTTAATGGGCTGAAAATACCTGTAAGCGATATTAACAAATACAAAGGATATGATGCGTACATAATGGTTGAAAACCATTATGGCATAGATACTGCAACACTTGTATCGATACAAAATGGATTTAATATGAGCTACGTTGGTAACATATCGTACGATGGAAACACTTTGACAGTGACACTAAGCGACAATCGCCAGGTAAGCGTAAATGATGGCACCATCATACTGAATGATGGGCTTTTGGTGACAAAAGACCAGTTGTCGAAGGTAAGCCAAGCTTACATTTCGTTTGCAAGAGGCGGAGGCGCAAACTTCATATCCATATTGAATACAAACGTCCCGTCAGGATACTACTACGCTAAAGGAAATATTATAACTGTCACGTCAGACTCCATAACGCTTGGCAACTACTACTATTACAGTGGCAATGATTACGGCGATGAATCTTTAAGCAACAACGAATGGGTTGCCAATGGCGACGAAACTTTTTACGTCGGTGATGAAACATATATTGTAGATAATACTGGCAATAGTCCTTCAAACATACCGTACAGTCAATTTTTGAATCAGAAGTACAGCGGCTCTACGTATTATTCTGCGTACGTCGTTTCCAGTAATGGCAATGCAATAGCCGTAAACTTAAGGCCTTTAGTGAGTACAGACAGGGTGAGTAAAGCAGTGTTAAGCAGCGTTAATGGTAACGTCTTGACTTTGGACAATGTGATGGATTGGAATGGACTCAACAACAATTGGGAGCTTAATACGTCTTTAGATTCTATAGATGTCACTAAGGCAGTCATAGTGAAGAACAACAAAGTAATATCTGTCAATGACTTAAATAGCGGCGACAGTCTTTACATAGTGAGAGATGGCGCTTCAGGAATAATAGTCACTGTACAGCAGTAAATGGGGAGATGCAGCATGAAGAAGATTATGATTATATTGATATTATTGCTTATGGCTATTCCAGTGTACGCTTTTGCCAATGATGCCGGGTACGAAGGCGGCATCGCCAACGAATATGAGTACAAGGAAGTAGTATTTATAACAGGCAGTCCTGTCGTGTTTGACGGGAAACTTACTGTATCACAGTCTACAAGATCTGGAACTACTACGTCAACGTACAGGTATCAATTGTCATCCAGTGATGGTGGCAAGCTTACAAGGACATTGACATTTACTACTGTGGATACGCCAAAGGATCAGTACAATCAAGTGCAGTCAAACACTACTTTAAGCAGGTTCTCAGAGACCATAACAGAGGGCGGCAAAGTCTACAGGCTGTCATCTTATGATTTCAATGGCTCTGACATTAAATCGATAAACCCAGGTGTAGATTACTTTGCAGGCAATTTTGCGGGAAGAAAGGTGTATACCTTAAACAACAACGGCGGAACGATTGTTGTGGACATAACTGACAAAACAGTAGGGTATAGCCATGCTTACGGCAGTGTAAAGACACAGCAGATTAACTACACGATAGAAGGTAATACCGTCTCTAACAACACGAATGTATCGTGGAGCGGCACTGCTGATGTGAATGTATCATTTACTGTAAGCTCTGACCTTCAGTACGTGACAAATGATCCTAACTACATAAGCTTTAGAGGTGGTTATCTTTTAAGCCAGGCTGGACAAGACGTCATGACGTATACGTACGATTTGCCAGAGTTTGATGGAAATGGCAATGTAATAGGAAGAAATACGGGTTCAAGTAGCGCAAGTTTAGACGAAGTGCCGCAGGAAAAAAGGCTTGTGGTGCCAGACGTCCTTGATATAAATGGCACATGGGGATATGACGATATATTGAAGCTTATGAGCATGGAGGTTTTCCCAAATACCTCAAAGTATTTTGGGCCAAAACTTCCTATAACGAGGGCTGATTTTACAGTTGCGGTTGCAAAAGCCATAGATTTAGCACCTTACACTGCTCCAAAGACGACAGGGTACTCAAAGTCTAAAACTGCAGAAGTATCACCGTTTGTAGATGTATCCACCTCTGACAGCAATTACGGATACATAAAAGCAGCAAGTCAAGCCGGGCTTATATCAGGAACAGCTCCAAGTCAGTTTAGCCCTGATGAGCCACTTACAAGAGCGGAAGCGGCAGCTATTTTCATAAGAGCATTAGGTCTTTCTAATCTTGCTCCATCAGGCAATTTCAATACAGGCTTTAAAGATGACAGCAGCATTCCTGCATGGGCTAAAAGAGATATTTACGTTGCAAATGAGATTGGATTATTAGAAGGTGATAGCTATGGCAACATAGATGCCAATGACACATTGACGAGGGAAGAAGCGGCAGCCATGATATCTCGCATGATAGATTTTATGATGAAAGATCTGACGGTTGATTATGTACAAAAGGTTATAAATTACTGATTCATAAATTTTCACCCCGTAGCATATACTTTATTAGCCTGTTTTTAAGGAGGATATGATGAAGCATATTGCGTACGGGGTTATTTTAATTGTTTTTGCGACTATTTTACTGCCAACTGTAATCGTCATAGGATTGGCTCCTGCAAGAAGTGTTGTGTCCAATGGAAGTACTGTCAGGCTTATAAATAGTGGAGGGCTTAAAGATTTAAAAACCAATGTAGAAGAAGCGCCTGCAGATTACAATACGATTAATGTGTTTGTGGTAGATGAAAACAAAAATGTAAAGATGAATTTGGAAGATTACCTTGTAGGTGTTGTAGCAGCAGAAATGCCTGCAGATTTTGAACTGGAAGCTTTAAAGGCACAGGCAGTTGCTGCAAGGACGTATGCTCTTTCGAAGGAATTAGCTTTAGGCGGTAAAGGTTGTGATCTTCATCCAGGCAGTGATATATGCACAGATTCAAAACACTGTCAGGCATGGATATCAGATGATGTAATGAAATCCCGATGGGGTGACAATTACAATTTATACCACGACAAGATAGTAAAAGCGGTAAATGACACAAAAGGCCTTGTGATAGTGTACAATGATGTGCTTATAGATCCTGTATACCATGCCATAAGCGGTGGTGAGACAGAAGATGCTATTAACGTGTGGAAGGAGAACCTTCCTTACCTAAAAAGCGTGCCATCTCCAGGGGAAGAAGTAGCCCAGAAATTTAAGACGGCTGTGACAGTATCATCAGAAGAATTTGTAAACCGCATAAAGAGCAAAGCGCCTAAAGCTAATATAACCACAAAAAACGTATTAGGATACATAAAAAACATAAAAAGGACTGAAGCAGGGCACGTCTTGTCTTTAAACATAGGCGGTGTAGATTTTACAGGAACAGACATACAAGATCTATTTCAGTTAAATTCTACCAACTTCAGCTTTAGCATGAAAGGAAGCAATGTGGTGATAAATGTGATTGGATATGGACATGGTGTAGGTATGAGCCAATATGGTGCAAATGCAATGGCGAAAGACGGAAAAAGCTTTGAAGACATATTGAAGCACTACTATACGGGTGTAGAAATAATGAAAATAGATGATCTTTTAAAACTGAAAAATGGAAAGGCCTGAGTCCAGATAAATGCTGAGAAACCTCCTTTGGTATAAATTAAATTATATTGGTTAAAATACCAAAAGGAGGTGAATTTTTATGAAGATAAATAGAGATGATTTGGCAAGGTTCTTTGACAGAAAAGGATTTTACTTGATTTTGTTTTTGTGCATAGTTGTCGTAGCAGTTACTGCTGTCTACGTTACAGACAATAACTTAAAGAAGATGGCAGAGCTTAGTACAACGCAAAATGCTGTGAAGACAGATTTGGGCACAAAGAATACTGTTTCAGAGCAACCTACTACCAAGAATAATAGCACGGCAAAAGAAGAAAATAAAGTGAAAGTTGAAAGCACAAATTCCACCAGTGCATCATCGCCTGTGAAAACTAATGTATCAAGTACAGCACAGAAGGCAGTGGAAGAAAAAGTTCAACCAAATAATGCTGTAAATACCATGTCAAGTATCAATACAGCAAGTAATAATTCAAAGAGTGAAAGCAGCACTATCTTCTCGCTGATAAAACCGGTAAATGGCGATGTGATTATGGAATTTGCTGTGACAAAGCTTACATATTCAAAAACCCTCGATGAATGGACTACACACAAAGGGGTAGATTTAAAAGCTGATTTAGGCACTGATGTCGTAGCAGCAATGAGCGGTGTTGTGACAAAGGTGTACAACGATAGTAGGCTTGGAAATACTGTAGAGATAAAAAATGGTTCGTATATAACTCGCTACAGCAATCTTGAGGATAACGTCAGTGTAAAAGTGGGACAGGCAGTACAACAAGGAAGCGTCATAGGTAAAGTTGGAAATACGGCTAAGTTTGAAATTGCAGAAGATCCGCATGTCCACTTTGAGCTACTGAAAGATGGAAATTATATAGACCCTATGCAATACTTCAGCAAATAAAACTGTGCGTTTGTCATCATGATAACAGGGAAAAACCCTGTTATTTTTTTGCATTGAAGCTTGTCATTTTATTCTATTGATACAATCCCCGCATATAAATATATTGAAAGGTCTATACTTAAGGGGGTTTTTGTATTGAAGGATTATATCGAAGAGAGGACATTGGAGATAGGAAAATATATAATAAAGAACAAATCGACTGTAAGAGAAGCTGCAAAAGTTTTTGGTGTCAGCAAAAGCACAGTCCATAAAGATGTAACGGAAAGACTTGAGAATATAAATCCTAAGCTCTACAAAGAAGTTAAAGAAGTATTGGAGAAAAATAAGGCTGAAAGACATATAAGAGGCGGTAATGCCACTAAAATAAAGTACAAATCCGCTAAATAAAAATTTAATATTAAAAAGAGGAATTATGAAATATTTGTCGAATTTATTTATTAAATATTTATTTTTAAGTGTCGATAAAGAATATGGATGCCAATACAATGTCGAAAAACAGAAGAAAGGTGTGTTTAGATGTTTGCTTTATCAAAAGATATTGGAATTGACCTCGGCACGGCATCTGTACTTGTCTATATGAAGGATGAGGGGATCGTTTTAAACGAGCCATCTGTTGTAGCCATTGACAGAAATACAGGCAAAGTACTTGCAATAGGCGATGAGGCAAAAAGAATGGTAGGCAGGACGCCGGGGGATATAATAGCTGTCAGGCCAATGAGTGCTGGAGTGATTTCAGATTATGACATAACCGAAAAAATGCTAAGATACTTCATTCAAAAGGCTTGCGGCGGGGGAATTATAATGAGGCCCAGAATAATGATCTGCATACCCAGCGAGGTGACACAGGTTCAAAAAAGGGCTGTCATAGATGCTGCAGTACATGCAGGTGCCAGGAGAGCTTTTTTGATTGAAGAACCTATAGCTGCAGCTATAGGGGCAGGTCTTGACATAGAAAAGCCGTGTGGCAATATGGTAGTAGATATTGGGGGAGGCACCACTGATGTTGCCGTCATTTCTTTAGGTAACGCAGTGGTGTCTAAAAGCATCAAAGTTGCAGGAAATAACTTTGACAGCGCTATAATAAAGTACATAAGGAAAAAGTACAACATCATCATAGGAGATAGGACTGCTGAGGAAATAAAGATAAACATAGGTTCTGCCATTAAAAAAGACAAGGAAGAATACATGACTGTGAAGGGAAGGAGCCTTATATCGGGATTGCCGAAAAGCTTCGACGTAAGCTCAGATGAGGTTGCGGAAGCACTGGAAGAGCCATTGGCTGATATTGTTGACTTGGTTCACAGCGTATTGGAAAAAACTCCGCCAGAATTAGCAGCAGACATATGCGATAGAGGCATAGTGCTTACTGGTGGGGGTTCGCTGTTGCATGGGCTTGACAAATTGCTGGAGGAAAAGATGGACGTGCCAGTTATACTGGCAAATGATCCAATATCATGTGTGGCTTTAGGGACGGGAAAGGCATTGGAGTCTTTGCCATTTATGGAAGACCACGAAACCGTCATTGATGCTTTTAAAATCAAGTAAGAAGGTGTTTATATGTTAAGAGGTTTATACACAGCATCATCTGGAATGATAGCACAGCAGAAGATAGTAGATGTGCTTTCAAATAACATAGCAAATGTAAATACCACAGGCTACAAAAAGGACACTGTGACGACGATGGCTTTTCCTGATTATATGGTTACAAGAAATGGCGGCGACAATGTACCTTACAATGGCAACATTGGCACGATGGATTACGGTGTTTTAGTTGAAACATTTAACACCAATTTCTCTGAAGGGGATATTGAAAAGACCGATGGAAAGCTGGATTTTGCATTAGATGGTTCTGGATTTTTTACTGTAAGCACGCCAAATGGCGTAAGGTACACGAGAGATGGCTCGTTTACTTTAAATAGTAATGGATATCTTGTGACGAAAGATGGTTATTACGTTTTAGGCCAAAATGGCCCTATACAGCTTAGCAACGGAGATATATCTGTCGATGAATCTGGAAACATAAGCGTAAATGGTCAAACTGTCGATAAGTTGAACATAGTGGATTTTGCAAATTACAATACACTGAGGAAAGAAGGCAACAATCTGTTTTTCACAACTGGTGGACAAGCTGTACCGGCGACTTCAAAGGTAAAACAGGGTTACTTAGAGGGATCAAATGTAAATCCAGTAGATGAGATGGTGACCATGATAAGCGCAATGAGGACTTATGAGGCAAACCAAAAGTCAGTGTCTGCATTTGATGAAACTCTCGATAAAAGCGTAAACGAAGTTGGAAAAGTATAAAAAGAGGTGGTATTAAGTGATAAGAGCATTGTGGTCTGCTGCATCAGGCATGAATGCGCAGCAGCTTAATGTTGATGTGATTTCAAACAATCTTGCAAATGTAAATACGACTGCATTTAAGAGGGATAGGGCAGAATTTCAGGACCTCATATACCAGACGCTTCAGACGGAAGACGTAAACGGCGGGCAGGGAAAGCCTGTAAACATGCAGGTGGGTGTTGGCGTAAGGCCGTCTGCCATTGTCAAAGACTTTAGCGAAGGAAGTCTGCAGGAAACTGACAATCCTTTAGATGTGGCGTTGGACGGAGAGGGATTTTTCGCGGTATTAGGCCCTGATGGGAATACATATTACACGAGAGATGGAAGCTTTAAGCTAAGCGTAGATCAAAATACAGCGACTTTAACTACTGCTGATGGCTATCCTGTTTTAGACGATGGAGGAAATCCAATAACGTTTGATAGCACCCAAAAGGATATATCTATATCTCCTTTAGGAGTAATATCTGTGAAAAATCCTGATGGAACTCAGCAGGATGTAGCGACTTTGGGAATCTACAATTTCCAAAATCCAGATGGACTGTTGGACAAAGGCGACAACCTTTATGAGGCTACAGCCGCATCAGGAAGTCCTGGCACAAGAGACGATTTTCAGGGCAGAATGGGAAATGTCCGCCAAGGTTTTTTGGAGACTTCAAACGTGCAAGTGGTAAATGAGATGGTAAACATGATAGCGGCTCAAAGGGCTTACGAATTGAATTCAAAGGCCATTCAGGCGGCAGACGATATGCTTAGCATTGCCAACAATCTAAGGAGATAAATTTTCAATTGGGGGAAATCTTAGATGAACATAGATCCTGTAAGCAGCATAAATGAAGTAAATCAGGTGAACCAGCTTAATGTCAACAATAATACTGGTGATTTTCAAAAGGCGATACAAGATGCCTTAAACAATAAAGACAAGCAAAAATTAAAAGAAGCGTGCATCGACTTGGAAGCTGTATTTGTAAACCAAATGCTTACTGAGATGAGAAATACTATACCAAAGGACCCGCTAACTGGCGATGACTTTGCTACGGACGTATTTACTACAATGATGTACGACAATTATGCACAGTCAATAGCGCAAAACTCAGGAATTGGATTGGCAGATGAAATGTACAATCAACTGTCAAAGAAGATATGAAACCATAACCGCTCTAAGCTTACAGGGCGGTTATTTTTTTAGCTGTGCAATTTTCATATTTTCATTCTCTGTGGTATAATCATAGTAAAAAGCAAAAATAGGAGTGGATTAGATGTTAGATAATAAAGAGATTAGGGAGGTCATACCCCATAGATATCCGTTTTTGATGATTGACAAAGTGCTGGAGATTGAAGATGGTAAGAAAGCCGTAGGCATAAAAAACGTCTCTGCAAATGAACCTTTTTTTCAAGGACATTTTCCAGGAAATCCTATTATGCCGGGGGTACTTATTGTAGAGGCTATGGCGCAGCTTGGTGGAATAACCGTGATGCACGGGAAAGTCAACAATAACATGATAGGGCTTTTTACAGGCATAAATAGGTGCAAATTCAAAAGAGTAGTGGAGCCTGGAGATCAGTTAAAGATAGAAGTTGAGATAACCTCGTCAAAATTAAATCTCGTAAAGGCGAAAGGCATTGCAACAGTGGATGGTGACTTGGCAGCCGAAGCTGAGATATCGTTTATGCTGGTGGAGAAAAATTAAAGTGAAGGTGCGTTAAATGTCAACAGTAAAGAAAACTGCTAAAGCTGCAGGGCTTGTGATGATTATAACATTGATAAGCAAGATAACTGGTTTTTTGAGAGAGGTAGTCATAGGGTCAAAGTTTGGCACCACAAAATACGTTGATGCTTACAACATGGCTCAGAACATACCGATGGTTTTGTTTGCTGCAATTGCGGCGTCTATCGGCACTACAGTCATACCACTTTTTTCTGAATACCTTGCAAAAAGAGGAAAAGACAAGGCTTTTGACTTTATAAACAACCTTTTAAATGCTTTGATTTTATTGACAGTTATTTTTGCGTCAGTAGGCATAGTGATGGCGCCGATTTTAGTCAAAATAATGGCACCGGGATTTAAAGGAGATGTCTATTACGCTACACTAAAGCTTACGATGATTTTGATGCCTGTGATGGTATTTGTGTTGGTGTCAAATATCATAACAGGTGTTTTGCAATCCCTTGACCATTTTTCTGTGCCTGCCATGATAGGCATACCGTACAATATCATCATAATAGGTGTAGCAATTTTATATGGAGCTAAGTACGGCATATATGGTGTAGCTTTGGCAACTGTGGCAGGTTCTGTCATTCAAGTCATAATGCAACTTCCGGTCCTTTACAAGTTTGGCTTTAGGTACAGATTTGTGCTGGATTTGAAAGATGAAGGAGTAAAAAGAGTAATCATATTGGCAATGCCTGTTCTCATTGGAACATCAATACAGGTGATAAATACCTATGTTGACAGAATGATAGCGTCATACTTGCCTTCAGGCAGCATTGCAGCTTTAAACTATGCAAATAGGCTTATAGGCTTTGATATATTTTCGATGGCAATAGCAATTGTAATATATCCTATGCTTTCAAAGCACTTTGCAGCAAACAACGTAGATGAGTTTAAAAATGGCATAAAAACAGCAGTTAAAGCGATACTCTACATCATGATTCCAGTTACAGTAGGTGCCATAATATTTAGATATCCGATTATAAGGATCTTGTTTGAGAGAGGAGCCTTTAACGAAAGATCAACTTATCTTACATCCATCGCATTCATGTTTTTAAGTTTAGGCATGACAGCCAATGGGCTTAGAAATGTCTTAAGCAGAGGATTTTACTCTTTGAAAGATACAAAAACTCCGATGGTAAATGGTGGGATTGCCGTATTAGTGAATATAGGACTTAATCTCATCATCGTAAGGTACCTTGCATTAGGAGGTTTGGCATTGTCTACTTCAGTTGCGGCAACTGTTACATCATTGATGCTTATGTATTCTTTAAAGAAGAAAATAGGCACTATTGGTGGGCGCGAAATTTTAGCTTCGTTTTTAAAGTCCATTATCGGCTCTGCTATAATGGGGGGATTTGCATATTTGACATTCAATTTTGTCATGAGCCATTTTCCAGAAACAAAGATTTATGAAGCTGTATCATTAGGAACCGCCATTTTTGCAGGCTCTGCCGTTTACCTTGCAATTATAATGATATTGGACAACTCTATGTTAGGTTATGTGAGAAAAGGAGCAAAAATGATAAGAGGCAAATTAGCTGGTGATTAAAGGAGTGATTTTACATGAAATCAAAGGTATACTATTACAACATGAGATCTTTAAAGCCGTCAGGAAGTATCACATCAAAAGTATCAAGGCTTTTCGATGTAGCAGGATTTAAAAGCATTTTTAAAAAAGATGACTTAGTGGCTATAAAACTCCATTTTGGAGAAAGAGGAAATAATGCATACATAAATCCCATATTTGTAAGGCAAGTGGTAGACAAGGTTAAGGCCAACGGCGGCAAACCGTTTTTGACTGATTCTAATACACTTTACAAAGGGAGCCGTTCAAATGCAGTAGACCATTTGATTACAGCAATAGAAAATGGCTTCGCTTATGCTGTCGTCAATGCACCACTTATAATTGCCGATGGCTTATTAAGCAAAGATGAAGATGAAGTAGAGATAAACAAGAAGCACTTTAAGACAGTGAAAATATCGTCTAACATAGTCAATGCCAATTCCATGATCGTGCTTTCACATTTTAAAGCACATGAAATGGCTGGATTTGGAGGTGCTATAAAAAACCTTGCGATGGGATGTGCTCCGAGGGCGGGTAAGCAACAGCAGCACTCTACCGTAAGCCCGAAAGTAGGCAAAAAATGCACCGCTTGTCAGACATGCATCAAGAATTGTCCAGAAGATGCCATATCACTGGTAGATGGCAAGGCTTACATAGATCCTGAGAAATGCATTGGCTGTGGCGAGTGCATCACAATGTGCCAGTACGATGCCATAAATCCACAGTGGGGAACAGACATGGACGAGTTTGTGGAGAGAATGACTGAGTACGCCTATGGAGCATATATGAATAAAAAAGGCAAAATAGCTTTTATAAACTTTGTGATGAATGTGACGCCACTATGTGACTGTGCGCCATGGAGCGATGCACCGATTGTACAGGATATAGGAATATTGGCATCATTTGACCCTGTTGCAATAGATAAAGCCAGCTTTGACCTTGTAAATAGGCAAGCAGGAAATCCTCATTCTGCATTAGGTGATGTAGGCAGAGGTCTTAATGAAGGGGATGACAAATTTGCCGCTGTCCATCCTGAGACGAGAGGAGACATACAATTTAAGTACGGCGAAGAGCTTGGCATGGGCACTACAGATTATGAACTTGTAGAACTCAAATAATGCAGAAATCTCTGCATTATTTTTTTTTAAAAGTAAACAAATTTGTATACGATTATAGTATAATGTATGTATAAGGTTAAAAAGGGAGAGGTCAATGATGGAAAAGTACATTATTATTATACCGGTTGCAGGGGTGCTGACGGTAGCATTGCTTTTTTTAATAATGCTTTCAATGATCAAGTTTTCTGACAAGTACATAAATAAAAAAGAAGAGAAAAAGAAAAAGACAAGCTGAATTGAGGACAGTGATGTCCTTTTTTTATACAAAATAATCTGGAAAGGTATGATTAAGGTGAATAAAGGATTTAAAAGAAATGAAGTGGATGGCATCGTCTTTTACACGATACCTGCATTTGAAGAAACTGGTAAAGCAAAACATCTTTTTTCTACAAGAATTGGCGGTGTAAGTAGTGGGTCTTACAGCTCACTCAATTTAAGCCTTACAAGGTATGATGATAAAGAAAGCGTGTACGAAAATTTTAATCGTATATGTGGTGTTGCAAATATCAATTACAATGACATGGTGTTTTCAAATCAAGTCCATTCAGATGGCATTAAAATTGTTAATGAATCTGATAAAGGTAAAAACTTTGGGAAAAGCGATATAAAAAATGCCGATGCTTTGATGACAAATGAAAGGGGCATACCCATTGTGACATTTTACGCTGACTGCACACCCCTTTATTTCTTAGATCCTGTAAAAAATGTCATAGCATTAGCACACGCTGGCTGGAGAGGCACAGTGAAAGAGATTGGCCCTAAGACGGTTGAGAAAATGGTAAGTGCTTTTGGATCTGATAAAAAAGACATACTTGCTGCTGTAGGTCCAGCCATAGGAGTTTGCTGTTATGAAGTAGGGAAAGATGTGGTAGATGAAATATCAAAATTAAATATAAATGTAGCTGACGTATTGATAGATAAAGGCGATGGAAAGTGGATGCTAAACCTTGAGATGACAAACTATTATGAGCTTATAAATTGTGGGATAAAAGATGAAAACATAACAATATCAGGTCTTTGCACATCCTGCAATATTGACGAGTTTTACTCCTACAGGAGAGATAAAGGCGTAACCGGCAGCATGGCAGCGTTTATGGAATTAATATGAGAAAAAATACAAAAAACGCTTAAGATTATTGTTAAAATAGCCGATAAACAATTTATGAGCAAAATTAATACATGAG
Source organism: Thermoanaerobacterium aotearoense (assembly GCF_009905255.1). Lineage (NCBI taxonomy): Bacteria > Bacillati > Bacillota > Clostridia > Thermoanaerobacterales > Thermoanaerobacteraceae > Thermoanaerobacterium > Thermoanaerobacterium aotearoense. Next base: position 275,349 of record NZ_CP047602.1, read on the forward strand.
GTGATAAGGCAGTGAAAAGCATAAGGATCAAGATTTTCTCATTGGTTACCCTGTTTATCGTCGTACCGCTTCTTATTACAGGCTATTTTTCTGTAAATGAAGCGCAGACAATTTTAAAAAGCAGAATAGACAAATCAAATCAAGCAGCACTTTCAGTGCTTGACAATTACATTGGAATGGTGAAGCAAAACGCAGAGATTTCACTTAACGATATTGCCAATTCCAGCGACCTTAAAAACTACATAAAAACCGGCGATTCAAGCAGTTTGTTGGATAAATTAAAAGGTGTAGAAGACAACAATTCGATCATATTGAACGCTTATTTTACAGCTAAAGACGGCAAGACCATCATCTATCCTGTTCAAGATGTTAGCGGTGTAGATCTCACTAAAAGGCCTTGGTATCAAGCTGCTTTAGATGCAGGAGGTGCTATCGCTTCAACTGAACCTTACAAGGATATCCTGTCTGGCAAACCTGAGATAACCATGTCAAAAGCCATATTTGATGAAAACCAAAACTTAGCAGGCGTTGTAGGAATAGACATAGACCTATCGAAGCTTTCGGATGCCATAAGCAGTATAAAGATAGGAAATTCAGGATACTTTTATCTTATGACAAGTGATGGCACTGTCATATCGCATCCAGATAAAACCATGATGTTTACAAAGATGACGAAGTACAGCTTTGGCAAACAGCTTTTGTCCCTTAATAATAAGACGATGGAGTACACTTTTAACAATCAGTTGAAGTTTGCCAGCGTCAAGAAGCTAAGCGAATTTGGATGGATCGGCGTCGTTTCTACGACTATTCAGGAGCTAAGTGTTGATACAAGCTCCATAAGGAATACGATGATCACTGTAATGATTATCTGCCTCATATTTGGACTGCTGTTGGCTTTCGTATTTATTTCCACTTTGACAGGTGGCATCAGGAAAATATCAAAGACGATGGAGAAAGCGTCAAAAGGCGAGCTTGTGCTTAGCACTGATATAAAATCGAGAGATGAAGTAGGACTGCTTTCTAAGAGTTACAATGACATGATTGAAGGAATACGGTCATTGGTCATAAAGATAAAAAATGTGGCTGAATCTGTAAACAACATTTCAAATAACATTGCATCGTCATCAGAGCAAGTTTCGTCGACGATGCAGGATGTGGCCAGGGCAATAGAGCAGATAGCTGAAGGTTCATCGAATCAAGCTGAAAGCGCTCAAAGCAGCGCTAAAGCAACGTTGGAGCTTGGAAAGCTTATAGATACGGCTATGAATGATTCCAACAATATTTTGGACGAAGTCACAAACATAAACATGATTTCTGAAAGCAGCAATGAAATAATTGAAAGCCTTTTAGCTAAGACGCAGCAAAGCATCGAATCTAACAACAAAGTAAGAGAATCTACCCTTTTCTTGAGAGATAAGTCAAACCAGATAGGAAAGATAGTTGATACAATAAGGCAGATAGCGGATCAGACCAATTTATTGTCTTTAAATGCAGCAATAGAAGCTGCAAGGGCTGGAGAGGCCGGAAAAGGCTTTGCAGTCGTTGCTGACGAAGTGAGAAAATTGGCTGATGAGTCAAGCATTGCGGCTAAAAGCATATCAGAGCTTATATCTGAGATACAAAATGATGTAAATGAAACGGTGGCAACGGTGGAAAATGCCAATAACATCGTCATGGAGCAAAGCAATTCAGTCAATAACACGAAAGAAATATTCGAAGGCATAATACAAGCCTTGAAGTTTGTGACAGACATGATAAATAATCTGAACGACTCCTTAAAAGAGATAGAAGCCAATAAGAACAAGATCGTTGATGCTGTGCAGGATATAGCCGCTGTATCGGAGGAAACTGCGGCGTCTACCGAGGAGATTTCGGCATCATCACAAGAGCAGACAGCTATAATTGAGGAGCTTTCAAGTACGGCAAATGAGCTTAAAATGTATGCACAAGAGCTTATGGAATCGCTTAAGATGTTTAAAATAGAGTAAGTATAAAAAAGAACAGGCATTAAATAGACCTGTTCTTTTTTTATAATAAGCTTTCTAAAAATGCTTTGTTTTGAAGCACCATAGGATTATTTGGATCGTACTTTCTCGCTTCTTCATTATGCATATATGATTTTTCTATGTCACCTAATCTATAATAGCATATGCACAACTGAATATGTGGAAGCCATGTTGAACATGCTATATTTACAAAGCCTTGATTAGGTTTTTCGACTTTTGTCGCAAGCTCATACCAGAAAATAGATTGTTTTATCTTGTTTTCCTGCAAAAATTTATAACCTAATCTGCAACAGAATTCAGGCCTTGGTACGTCGTACTCAAAAGATTTAAAAATCGCTTCATCTCTTTTATTTAAATCTCCTAAAGCTTCATAGCAGTCAGCAAGCTTTCCGAGAGAATACAGTATATCTTCCATCCATCCTTTCTTGGAGTCTATAAACATGTTGTAATATTGAATGGCCTCAGCATACCTTTTGTGTTCGGCCAATTCATTTGCATAGTAAAACATATCTCTTGGTGAAAAATCTTTTTTGCTTTCAATCATCTTTTCATAAATTTCAATGTTTCTATTGGGCGTATTTTTTATTTTACCATGCACAATTTGTATATCGCTATTGTAAATTTTTCCGTAGACATCAAGGTATTCATGCACTGCGCCAATCCATTTAAAATCCTTCGTCCTTTTAACAAGGCGATTTCTAATGCTTATGAAAGATGGACTGCCATTTGATGTTTTAGTCAATACGTATTTCATCGTCACTGAGTCAATAGATGTGTCGAAGTTGTCTTTAAGATTTATAAGTTTCTCTAAATCGTCTGGCTCCATATAATCATCTGCATCAAGCCATAATATATAATCCATTGTTGCTTTGCTAAATGAAAAATTTCTTGCTGCGCTAAAATCGTCTATCCACTTAAAATCAAATATTTTATCAGTATATTTCTTTGCAATGTTTTTTGTTAAGTCGGTAGAGCCCGTATCAACTATGACTATTTCATCTACAGCATCTTTTATGGATGTTAAGCATCTATCCAATGTTAGTTCTTCATTTTTTACTATCATGCACAGACTTATAGTTATACTCTGGCACATAGATATCCTCCTATTAATTCAAATAAATTACATCTAAGGGCTGGCAAAACCAAACCCTTAGATGTTTCTTAATATCAGTCAAGCTTTAGCAATGTGATAGAAGCATTTACGACACCAGAAGCCAAAGTCAAGGCGACGCCTGTATTTCTCAAAGTCAATACGTCTCCAGCGGATACTGTTATTATAGCTTCACCTACTAATTCTGTTGCGTTGATGATAGTGGAGTACTGCGTTTGTGATAATGGAGTTCCGTTTAATGTCAACACCATCGAATTCAAAACAGCTACTGAAGCTGTCGTAGTATAGCCAATTCGATAGGTTCCACCGATATCAAATGTTATAGGTGCAGTTCCTGTTGTGTGGGAGATGCCTACTAATGGTCCATTGCTGTCAAATGTTACATCTCCACCAAGAATGACGGTGTTACCAGTTGTGTTGTAAATATATCCGTAAGCTGCTATTCCTGCGCCAGTTGGGCCAGTCGGGCCAGTAGGACCAGTAGGACCAGTTGGGCCAGTCGGACCAGTCGGGCCAGTTGGGCCAGTTGGGCCAGTCGGGCCAGTAGGGCCAGTAGGGCCAGTAGGGCCAGTAGGGCCAGTAGGACCAGTCGGACCAGTTGGGCCAGTCGGACCAGTCGGGCCAGTTGGGCCAGTTGGGCCAGTTGGGCCAGTCGGGCCAGTAGGGCCAGTCGGGCCAGTAGGACCAGTTGGACCAGTCGGACCAGTTGGACATACAGGACATGGTTCATAAGTTATTTCCAGATATGGTTTATTTACATTGTTGGTTGATTCATATCCTATTATAGTGTCAACTACATTTTCTATTCCTCTTATTGTTATGCCAAAGTTTAAAGATGGTGTTAGAACCCATTTATACGCTAAATTTGTTATATCAATTCCTATATAACTTCCTACCATGCTGTCTGTAACAGTAAAACTATAAGGGGTGATGACAGTAAATGGAGCTGTATTCCAAGTTACTGTTGATTGGCTAAAGTCATTGAGGTTTTCATAGATTGTAATATTCTGTGGATACAGTATGCTATCAGGCATATCTTTTCTGTTTACATAAAGATACAGTTTAGCATCTGTCATTACATTTCCAGACGGTATAGCTCCCGATAAATCAAATTTTAATAGAGTTCTGTAAGCATCTGGCATATTTCCAAACCTTAAATATTCACCGGTAAATAGCGAAATAGAATTGCCGAAGTTTTGGGTAGGAAAGTACTGTGATATATAAGCATCATCAGTAGGGTTAATTTGAATAGTTGGCAAAACAACCACCTCGTTTGGAATATTTAGAGCACGATTAAATATGATCGTGTTCTAAAACTAATATATGAAGTAGTATATTAATTGTTACATATCAAGCGGTATCATAGCATACCATCAAAATATGTTTTTCAAAAAACCAGTGGTATAATTATCTCAAAAGAAACATTAAAAAGAGGGTGTGATTTTATGAACAATTTTGATTTTGTTTGTCCGACAAAGATCATCTTTGGCAGAGGGACTGAAAATAGAGTAGGTGAAGAGACAAAAAAATATTCAAAAAAGGTATTGTTTGTTTACGGCAGTGGTAGCATAAAAAAGACAGGTCTTTACGACAAAGTCGTAAAATCGCTAAAAGGCAATGGTGTTGATTACATAGAATTATCAGGTGTTAAACCAAATCCAAGGCTTAGCTTGGTTTATGAAGGAATAAAGATTTGCAAGGAAAATGGCATTGACTTCATATTGGCCGTAGGTGGGGGTAGCGCGATAGACACTGCAAAGGCTATCGCTGTTGGTGCGCTTTATGATGGTGATGTGTGGGATTTCTTTGTAGGCAAAGCTGAGATTGAAAGGGCATTACCAGTAGGTGTAATACTGACATTGGCTGCAACAGGAAGTGAAGCCAGCGATAGCGCTGTCATAACAAATGAAGATGGATGGTACAAGAAGGGCATACACTCTGATCTTATAAGGCCTCAGTTTGCCATCATGAATCCAGAGCTTTTGTTTACACTTCCTCAGTATCAGACGGCTGCAGGTGCAGCGGATATAATGGCTCACATAATGGAAAGGTACTTTACAAACGTCAGGAGTGTAGATCTTACGGATAGGCTTTGCGAAGCAACGCTTAAGACCATGATAAACAATGTTCCAAGGCTTATTGAAAATCCTGAGGATTATGATGTGAGAGCTGAAGTGATGTGGGCAGGTACTATTGCACATAATGGACTTTTGGATACGGGAAGAATCGGCGATTGGGCATCACATAGGATTGAACATGAGTTAAGTGCAATCTACGACATAGCACACGGCGCAGGACTTGCCGTAATATTCCCAGCGTGGATGAAATACGTGTATAAACACGACTTGGATAGATTTGTCCAGTTTGCCGTTAAAGTTTGGGATGTAGATTTGACATTTACCGACAGAGAAGCGATAGCGTTGGAAGGCATAAAAAGACTTGAGGATTTCTTTAGAAACATTGGCCTTCCTGTGACACTGAGGGAGGCTAATATACCTTACGACAGGTTTGAAGAAATGGCAGACAAATGCACGTCAAATGGGACAGCAACCGTAGGACAATTTGTTAAACTTACGAAAGAAGACATAATAAATATATACAATCTTGCAAAATAACACAATATATGTAAAATATATCCTGATTATGCTACAAAAATAGCCAATCAGGATATATTTTTTTATATATTTGCGATTTTTTTAATAAAATATTAATAATTTTCTTGTATAATAGAATATGTGTAAAATTATAAGGTATTAAAATGGGAGAGAGAAATTGTATGAAAAAAATAATAGCTTATGTAATATTTCAAGTATTTTTGGCTGTAATAGTGATACCAATGTCGATATTTTACGGGCCATTTACAAATATCAGAAATACTTTGGTAGCGACAGCTATGACTACATTCAGCCATAAGTACATTGCCACGTTATTTTTGCCACAAAGCAAAATTGACGCTATAATGAAGGAAATGACAAGTATATCTACAGACAGCAGCAAAAGTAGTCTATTGAATTTCAAAAACAATCACGATACGACGATTGAAGTGAATGACATAAGCAGCAGCAGATTTAAAGGAAAGGTGATTTTAATCCACGACCCTACGAGAGTTGAAGTAGGCATATCAAGTAAGCTTCCTAAAGAAGGAGAAACGGTCAGCGAGATAGCTAAGGAAAATGGGGCTATAGCCGCTATAAACGCTGGCGGTTTTATTGGGTACGTTGATGGTGCATGGACCGGAAGTGGGGGTACTCCAGGCGGAATAATCATACACAATGGAAAGCTTATATACAACAATGCCTACAGTAAAGACGGGAAAATCGATCTTGCAGGGTTTACAACAGATGGTAAGCTGTTGGTTGGCAAATACACTTTAGATGAGATAAAGAATTTAAACATAAAAGAAGCAGTAAGTTTTGGCCCTGCCCTCGTAGTCAATGGAAAGCCTATGATTAAAAGTGGTGACGGTGGATGGGGTATTGCTCCAAGGACTGCAATAGGACAGAAAGCCGATGGCACAGTCATATTTTTAGTCATTGACGGAAGGGCAATATCCAGCGTTGGAGCCACATTAAAAGACGTGCAAAATATAATGCTTGATTACGGTGCTGTAAATGCTACAAATCTCGATGGGGGATCATCTACGACAATGTACTACAAAGGAAAAGTCATAAACAATCCGTCAAATCCTTTAGGAGAGAGGATGGTTCCTACAATATTTTATGCAAAATAAGATGGAGGTATTATGAAAGCTATAAGAAGAATTTTTACATGGATAGTGTTTCCATTGATAATAGAGATGGGAGTGCTTTTCTATATAAATAATGTGTATTTATCTACCACAACTACGTTTCACATACAAAAAGTCAATACTGAGTCAGATACAAACACAATGCAGAAAACAATAAAAGTTACTGTGCCAAGCGACGGAGAAAGCGTTGAGGCTTCTTATGACGGAAGCTATGTTTCGTACCTTTTAAACCATCAGATAATAGTCGTTGATACTAAGACTCAAGGAATAAAGAAGGTAATTGCAGCCAGCAACTATATACAGTACTACACATGGCTTAATGACAGAAACAGGATCATATATTTTTATAAGACGTATAGCCATGGCAGTGAAGCGATACAGCTTGAAGCCTATGACCTTGATATAAACAACAAGATAAAGATAGACAAGCTTATATATGCTCCAAGAAACAGCCATATAGAAAATGTCACATTGTCGCCGCTTACAAACATGATCTATATAAACGTGGTTGATGCCAATGGTTACAGCTATCTGTACCGTGTAGATATAATGGGACAGATTACAAATTTCAGGCTTCCAATTAAGAGAATTGCAAGAATGTATGAGCTTCAGAGGAAAGACGTGCTTTTGTACGAGTCATCAAATGGGATAATAAGGGTCATCAAAAATGGCAGTGGTTACACATTTTTAAGTGGCGGATTTTCGCTTATTGGCACTGACAGCAATGACAATGTGTACGTAGGCAAATTAGACAGCGACAATAAAGTTGTGGAAATATATTACGGAACAATTGATAAAAGCTTCAAAAACTGGAGTCACATAAAGCTAAATCATGCAATTGATCCAACTCAGGTGTATATACTGCCTAAAGACAATGCCTTGACTGTCACTTTTGACGGCAAAGATTTGATTGACGTAAACACAGGTGAAACCATAACGGGAAGTGGCGATATATCAGGTGTCAACGCAAACTATATAATCTACAAAAAGGATAATGATGTGATATTGAAATTAGAATGATGCCGAATATTTCGGCATTTTTTGTTAATAAATATGTTAATTTGTGGTATAATAGATTAAAAGGTTAGGGAGGCTAAATGATGGAAATGTTAAACATAAAAGAAAATTACAACTTTCTTGTGTGCGGAGATTCCATATCTAAAGGCGTGGTCCTCGACAAGATTAGAAACAAATATGTGGTTTTGAAGGATTCTTATGCAAATCTTCTAAATGGGTGCTTAAAAGGAACTGTTGAAAACATATCGAAGTTTGGCAGCACTATATTAAGAGGAAAAGACAGGCTTAAAAGAGAGCTAAACAAGGAAAAACCTGATATTGTGCTTTTAGAGTTTGGCGGAAATGATTGCGATTTTAATTGGGATGAGGTAGCTAAAGACCCTTACAAAGACCATCTGCCAAATACTGATTTCAATGTGTTTAAAGAGACATTAAGAGAACTCATAGATTCACTTAAAAATGCCAACATAGCTCCGGTTTTGCTTACGCTTCCTCCATTGGATGCAGACAGATACTTTAACTGGATTAGTAAAGGCAATAGAGAAATGGCAAAAAACATATTGACGTGGCTCGGAAGCGTCACGAAGATATACTGGTGGCAGGAAAGATACAATTCTGCCATATTGAGCATAGCATCAAGCACTGATACGAAGATAATAGATGTGAGAAGTGCGTTTTTAGATAGGCCTGATTACAGAAAGCTTTTATGTGAAGATGGAATACACCCAAACGAGGAAGGGCACAAGGCGATTGCAGATAGGATAAAAGATTACGTCATGACATATTACGGCTTCCTTTTAAAATGATACGGCTTATTTTGCTACAGAGGAATAAAGGAAATCTATAAACTTCTTGTGAAGATCTGATAGGTACTTGTCTTTGTGGTATATGATATTGAATTTTCTTTTAAATTTGATTTCGTTTATTTCTACCTTTTTAAGTTTTGAATTTTTTGATTCATCACTTAGGGCTAATCTTGATATTACAGAAACCCCTAAGTTTGCTTCGACTGCCTTCTTTATCGCTTCAATGCTGTTTAACTCCAACTTAATGTTGTATTCTATGTTATGAGATTTCATAGTGTTTTCAAACACTTCTCTTGTGCCGCTGCCAACTTCCCTCACTATAAAATCAGCTTTTGACAAATCATCCATCTGGATGATATTCTTTTTTGCCCAATGATGCTCTTTAGAGCATACAATGTACAGCTCATCGTCCAATAAATGCCTACTTTCGATGTAATTAGAGTGTATTGGACCTTCCACTACTCCAAGATCTATTTCACTATTAAGTATCATTTTTACTATTTCCGATGTATTGTTTATGCAGAAAGGCAATTCTATATTTTTGTGTCATTTCAAAAAATCTCCAATTAATTTAGGCAATAGGTACGTACCGACGGTTCTGCTGGCACCCAGCTTAAGCTTTCCTGCCTTGCTATCAGATATATCATGCAACGTGTTTTCAGTTTCAAGCAACAAGAGATTGATTTTTTTTCCATAGTCCCTTAAAATTTCACCTGCATGTGTCAATATAAGCTTTTTGCCTATCCTATCAAAAAGTTTCACCTTGTACTCTTCTTCCAGCTCGGAAATTGCCTGACTTATAGCTGGCTGTGTCATGTAAAGGTGCTTTGCAGCTTCAGACATGCTGCCGTACTCACATACAGATAAAAATATATTCAATTCTCTGAAATTCATATAAACCACCAACCATAAGCAATGACTTATATATTTTATAATATTATATTATTTTACTTATATAAAAACAAGCATTACAATAAGGTTTAGATGTAATGGCATTAAAAAGATAAAAGGAAGTGCATTGTCGTGGTTTTAAATGAAGGCAAAATAGGAAATTTAAAATTGAAAAACAGATTTGTCATGCTGCCAACTGTCACAAATTTATCAAATGATGGATTTGTCAGCGAAAAAGGGATGGACTATTACGACAGAAGGTCGAAAGATGTAGCTTTAGTCATAGTCGAGGCATCGTATGTAAATAAGTTTGGCAAGTTTTTTAAAAATCAATTAGGGATAGACGACGATGATAAGATTGAAGGACTCAAAAAAATTAGCAGATATCATTCATGGCAATGGTGGAAAAGCTGCAGTGCAGATTGCTATGCACAACCCTAAATACAAGCCATCAGATTTTACTGTGGAAGACATAAAAGGGTTTGTAAGAGATTTTGTGAATGCTGCAAAAAGGGCAAAAAAAGCAGGATTTGATGCTGTTGAGCTTCATTTTGCACATGGATGGTTTGTAAATCAATTTTTATCGCCAAATGTAAATACGAGAGATGATGAGTACGATGGAGATTTCGATGGAAGAGCCAGATTTGCACTGGAGATATTAAAGAATGTAAAAAGTGAAGTAGCTGATATCGCTGTGATATGCCGCATAAATGGAAGCGACTATACAGATGGCGGACTTGACATAGAAGAAAGTGTAAAACTTGCGAAGCTTTTAGAAAATCATGGCGCAGATGCAATAAATGTTTCATCAGGCGTTGGAGCGACGTCAGAGTACCACATATCGCCAATGGGAATAGATGATAAACCACTCATAGACTACGCGAAGAAAATAAGAGATAGTGTTTCGATTCCTGTCATTGCTGCCGATAAGCTGGGTGCTGCAGATGACTGGGAAGCGATTGTAAGAGATGGTTATGCTGATTTCATAGGCATTGCAAGAGGCCTTATAGGAGATCCTGATTGCGTTTCTAAATATATCAATGGAAAAGCTGATGAGATAAAATACTGTATCCACTGCAATCAAGCATGTATCGCCTATATACAAAAAGGGCTTCCTGTATCATGCATGATGAATCCCACGGTAGGCAGAGAAAAAGAATTTGATGTGATTGCAGAAAATAAGCTTAATGTGGCTGTAATAGGCGGTGGTCCTGCTGGAATGTCTGTTGCTTTGTACTTGGCGAAAAAAGGGCACAATGTGGAGCTATTTGAGAAGTCAGATGCACTGGGAGGACAGCTAAAAGTGGCAAAAGTTCCTCCACATAAGTCTGAAATAGGAAAAGTGGTAGATTATCTTGAAGCTGATTTAAAAAAGTACGGTGTAAAAGTCAATCTGAATCGAGAAGTTGCGTGTGATGAACTAAAAAATATGAGTTATGACAAAGTAATAATTGCAACAGGCTCAATTCCAAAGGAATTGACGATTAAAATGGATGTAGTACCTTATAAAGCCATAGATGTTTTAAGTGGCAAAATGCCACAAGGCATTAGCATAGCTGTAATAGGCGGAGGTTTGACAGGGCTGGAGACGGCAGAGTACCTTGCAACAATAGGTAAAAGCGTTACAGTATTAGAAGAGCTTGATGAAGTAGGAAAAGACATATACGCCATGAATAAGAAGCTTTTGATGGAAAGATTAAGGAACCTTGGAGTAAGAATCATATCGAGCGCAAAAATTGATGAAATAAAAAGCGGAAAAATTTTTTACAATAATGGCAATGAAGTTGAGGTAGACGATGTGGTGATTGCAATAGGCAATACTTCAGATGAGACATTCAAAAGCTGCATAAGCAACAATATGATTTTCATAGGCGATTGTAAAGAAGTAGCAACAGCAGTAGAGGCAATAAGAGATGGGGCAGAAATGTCACTTACAATTTAGGGTGTTTATCATATCATTTAAAGTATGCTTTATGTTTTTATTCAAAAAATATGAAGCATACTTTGTTTTTTATATAACTTTTTAAACTACATTTTAAATTATGGCCTTTTTTATAAAGACATAAACTAAAATGATTCCTGCAGCAACAAGATTAATTTTTTTTATTAAAGCCTAAAATTTTTTTTATTTTAAAGAAGGATTTTTTAAATTTGTGTAGAATATATAATATATAATGTTTGTTGGACAGACAAACGAATAGAAGGAGGAAGCTTTATGAATAAATATTTTGAGAACGTATCTAAAATAAAATATGAAGGACCAAAATCAAACAATCCTTATTCTTTTAAATTTTACAATCCAGAAGAAGTAATCGATGGCAAGACGATGGAGGAGCATCTACGCTTTTCTATAGCTTACTGGCACACTTTTACTGCTGATGGAACAGATCAATTTGGCAAAGCTACCATGCAAAGACCATGGAACCACTACACAGATCCTATGGACATAGCAAAGGCAAGGGTAGAAGCAGCATTTGAGTTTTTTGATAAGATAAATGCACCTTTCTTCTGCTTCCATGACAGGGATATTGCACCTGAAGGAGACACTCTTAGAGAGACAAACAAAAACTTAGATACAATAGTTGCCATGATAAAGGATTACTTGAAGACCAGCAAGACGAAAGTTTTGTGGGGCACCGCAAATCTTTTCTCCAATCCGAGATTTGTACATGGTGCATCAACATCCTGCAATGCTGATGTTTTCGCATATTCTGCAGCTCAAGTTAAAAAAGCTCTTGAGATTACTAAGGAGCTTGGCGGCGAAAACTACGTATTCTGGGGTGGCAGAGAAGGATATGAAACACTTCTCAATACAGACATGGAGTTTGAGCTTGACAACTTTGCAAGATTTTTGCACATGGCTGTTGACTACGCGAAGGAAATCGGCTTTGAAGGCCAGTTCTTGATTGAGCCGAAGCCAAAGGAGCCTACGAAACACCAATACGACTTTGACGTGGCAAATGTATTGGCATTCTTGAGAAAATACGGCCTTGACAAATATTTCAAAGTGAATATCGAGGCAAACCATGCGACATTGGCATTCCACGACTTCCAACATGAGCTAAGATACGCCAGAATAAACGGTGTATTAGGATCAATTGACGCAAATACAGGCGATATGCTTTTAGGATGGGATACAGACCAGTTCCCTACAGATATACGCATGACAACGCTTGCTATGTATGAAGTCATAAAGATGGGTGGATTTGACAAAGGCGGCCTTAACTTCGATGCAAAAGTAAGACGTGCTTCATTTGAACCAGAAGATCTTTTCTTAGGTCATATAGCCGGAATGGATGCCTTTGCAAAAGGCTTCAAAGTTGCTTACAAACTTGTGAAAGATGGCGTATTTGACAAGTTCATCGAGGAAAGATACGCAAGCTACAAAGACGGCATTGGCGCTGACATTGTAAGCGGGAAAGCTGACTTCAAGAGCCTTGAAAAGTACGCATTAGAGCACAGCCAGATTGTCAACAAATCAGGCAGGCAAGAGCTGTTAGAATCAATCCTAAATCAGTATTTGTTTGCAGAATAATGAAACATGAGGGCGGCTTCATGCTTCATTAAAGCTGCCCTCAACAAAAATCATGGAGGTAAATGTATGTATTTTTTAGGGATAGATTTAGGGACATCATCAGTTAAGATAATACTGATGAATGAAAGCGGCAATGTGGTATCAAGCGTTTCAAAAGAATATCCTGTGTACTATCCAGAGCCAGGCTGGGCTGAGCAAAATCCAGAAGATTGGTGGAATGGCACAAGGGATGGAATAAGAGAGATTATTGCGAAAAGCGGCGTAAATGGCGATGAAATAAAGGGTGTTGGCTTAAGCGGGCAGATGCATGGACTGGTGCTTTTAGACAAAGACAATAACGTTTTAACGCCAGCCATACTTTGGTGTGACCAGAGGACACAGGAAGAATGCGACTACATCACAGAGAAAATAGGAAAAGAAGGCCTTTTGAAGTACACAGGGAATAAAGCATTGACAGGTTTTACTGCACCAAAGATATTATGGGTAAAGAAGCACCTTAAAGACGTATATGAAAGAATCGCTCATATCCTTTTGCCAAAAGATTATATAAGGTTTAAATTGACAGGTGAGTACGCTACAGAAGTTTCAGATGCATCAGGTACACTTCTTTTCGATGTGGAAAATAGAAGATGGTCAAAGGAAATGATAGACATATTTGAAATACCGGAAAAAGCCCTTCCTAAGTGCTACGAATCAACAGATGTCACAGGGTATGTCACCAAAGAGGCAGCAGATTTGACAGGGCTTCATGAAGGGACTATTGTCGTAGGCGGTGGTGGTGACCAAGCCAGCGGCGCTGTAGGCACTGGCACGGTGAAAAGCGGCATAGTGTCCATCGCATTAGGAACTTCAGGCGTCGTATTTGCATCACAGGACAAGTACGCAGCAGATGATGAGCTTAGGCTTCACTCATTCTGCCATGCAAACGGCAAATGGCATGTGATGGGTGTCATGCTTTCGGCTGCATCATGTCTTAAATGGTGGGTAGATGATGTAAATAATTACAAGACCGATGTTATGACATTTGATGGACTCTTAGAAGAAGCAGAGAAGGTGAAGCCAGGCAGTGATGGATTGATATTCTTGCCATACCTGATGGGTGAAAGGACCCCTTACAGCGATCCTTATGCGAGAGGCAGCTTTGTAGGTTTAACAATTACACACAATAGAAGCCACATGACAAGATCTATATTAGAAGGCGTCGCATTTGGACTTAGGGATTCGCTGGAGCTTATAAAGGCTTTAAATATACCTGTAAATGAAGCCAGGGTAAGTGGTGGTGGTGCTAAAAGCAGGCTTTGGAGGCAAATACTTGCCGATGTATTCAATGTAAGGATAGACATGATAAATGCTACAGAAGGACCTTCATTTGGTGCAGCAATAATGGCGTCTGTGGGATATGGCCTTTACAAAAATGTAGATGATGCATGCAATAGTTTAATAAAAGTTACAGACAGCGTATATCCAATCAAAGAAAACGTCGAAAAGTACAACAAACTGTATCCAATCTACGTGAGCTTGTATTCAAGGCTTAAAGGCGCCTTTGAAGAAATTGGGAAGTTGGATTTGTAAAATAAATTCATTTGGAAATAAATTTATGACAGTACAAGGGACATTGATTAACAAAGCTTCAGGTTAATAATAGTAAAGTTAATATTTGCTATGAAATGAAAGCATAATAATCTGTTCCTTGTACTTTGCTTTATCATGTTTATTTAAGATACTAATTAATAAAAGTCAATTTAGCCAATAATAAAATCCTATATATAGTAAATATTTACAATAAAATCACTACAAAATAAAAAACTTTATTTAATCTCTTAAAAATATCTACATAAGGGGGTGTTAGATGAAAAAGGCAAACCATAGGTTCGATTAATTTGAAAACGACTAAGGTATTTGACTTCCAAAAAATATCAATTAGGAAGGGGAAATTTAATGATGAGTAAAAACCTTAAAAAAACATTGTTGCATTTAATACTTATATTTGCAATGGTATTTGCATTCTCGGCTTGTGCTACCACAAATCCAAATCAGTCAAGTTCAAATTCTAATTCCAAGTCCCAATCAAATTCTACAACAAACACAGCAAGCAATTCAGAAAAAATAAAGATAGGATTAAGTTTTGATACGTTGAATTTAGAGAGATGGCCACATGACAGAGATTTCTTTGTACAAAGGGCACAAGCTCTTGGCGCAGAAGTGTTAGTACAATCTGCTAACAGCGATTCTCAGACGCAATATTCACAATGTCAGAATCTAATAGCACAAGGAGTAAAGGTGCTTGTTATAATACCGCATGATGGCAGTGCAATTGCGCCAATTGTAGAAGAAGCTCATAAAGCAGGTGTTAAAGGTTTTGGCTTATGACAGATTGATAATGAATTCAGATGTTGATGCATATGTGTCATTTGACAATGAAAAAGTTGGTGAATTACAGGCTCAATATATAACGAAATTAGTGCCAAAAGGAAACTATTTCTTACTGGAAGGATCGCCGACAGATAATAATGCAAAGCTATTTGAACAAGGCCAAAAGAAAGTTTTACAGCCATTGGTTGACAAAGGCGATATAAAAATCGTAGGTGAACAATGGGCACAAGATTGGCTTACGCAAAATGCTTACAACATAATGCAAAATGCTTTGACAGCAAATAATAACAAGATCGATGCAGTGGTCGATGCTAACGATAGTACAGCTTTAGGCGCTGTAAGAGCATTGCAAGAGCAGAATCTTGCAGGTAAAGTAGCAATATCTGGTCAAGACGCAGATTTGGCAAACTGCCAGTTGATAGTCGAAGGAAAACAGTCTATGACAGTATATAAACCAGTTAGGGATGAAGCAACTAAAGCTGCCGATGTTGCTGTTGCATTGGCAAAAGGTGTTGATATAGGTGCAAATGGCAAAGTCAACAATGGGAAAATCGACGTACCGTCTGTATTGCTTACACCTATTGCTGTCGACAAAAACAACATGGTAGATACAATCATAAAAGATGGATTCCATAGTTTAGAAGATGTCTATAAGAATGTTCCTAAAGACCAGTGGCCAAAACAATAATCATCAAAAATCTTAGGGGAATGAAAAATTCATTCCCCTAATAAAAAAGGTAGGGATGGATATGGATGATTTTATACTAGAAATGAAAAACATAACAAAAGACTTCTCCGGCGTAAAGGCATTAGACAATGTCAATCTGAAAGTAAGAAAAGGAGAGATACATGGCCTTTGCGGTGAGAATGGTGCAGGGAAGTCTACGCTTATGAAAATACTAAGTGGAGTATATCCACATGGCACTTTTACTGGAGAAATATTATTTAATGGCAGAGAACTAAAATTAAACAGTATTAAGGATGCAGAAGATGCAGGCATAGGGATAATATACCAGGAGTTGTCTTTGGTAAAAGAATTATCTGTCAGTGAAAATATATTTATTGGAAATGAGCCTAATAAGAATGGGATAATTGATTTTGACAGAATGTATTATGAAACTAAAATCTTGCTGGACAAACTGAATCTAAACATTAATCCTAATGTACCAGTTAAAAGTTTAGGCATAGGACAGCAACAGTTAGTAGAGATTGCAAAGGCATTATCAAAAAATGTAAGTTTGCTGATATTAGATGAACCGACATCATCGCTTACTGATGCAGATGTTGAAATATTGTTCAACATATTAAGGCAATTAAAAGATAACGGTGTAACGTGCATATATATTTCACATAAATTAAATGAAGTAATGGAAATAACAGATCGGATAACTGTTCAGAGAGATGGAAAGACTGTAGGTTCAGAAGATACAAAGAATTTAACTGAGAATGACATTATTAGGATGATGGTTGGTCGTGAGCTTACAAATCTCTTCCCAAGAGAGGAGCATCAAATAGGAGAAGAGATATTAGAGATAAAAAACTTTAGCGTGTATGATAAGAAGGATTCTAATAAGAAGATTGTAGATAACGTAAGCTTTTCTTTAAGAGAAGGAGAGATCCTTGGTATTGCTGGCCTAATTGGAGCTGGAAGGACTGAGCTTGTTTCCAGCATTTTTGGTTCATATCCGGGTAGACGCGAGGGTGAGATTTATCTGGAAGGTAAAAAGATAGACATAAAAAATCCGGATCAGGCTTTAGATCATGGAATAGCAATGGTTCCGGAGGACAGAAAAGGTCAAGGATTGATAAATATATTATCTGTAAGAAACAATATGACTTTATCTAATATAGATAGTTATAAAAATAATTTTGGTTCCGTTGATGAAAACAAGGAAATTGTAGACGTTAAAAAGTATATTGAGATGTTAAAAATTAAAGTTTCAAATTTCAATTTAGAAGTCAAAAACTTAAGCGGAGGCAATCAGCAAAAAGTGGTTTTAGCTAAGAATTTGCTTAGAAATCCTAAAATATTGATTTTAGATGAACCAACTCGTGGCATTGATGTCGGAGCAAAATATGAAATATACAAACTGATGTATGAGTTAGTAAGAAGTGGGATTTCAATTATTATGGTTTCATCAGAATTACCAGAAGTTATAGGACTAAGTGACAGGATAGTAGTGATGCACGAAGGAAAAAAGAAAGGTGAATTTGTAAATGAAAATGTAACTCAGGAAATGATCATGGAATGTGCGATAGGAGGTAAAAAGTAATG
Source organism: Thermoanaerobacterium aotearoense (assembly GCF_009905255.1). NCBI lineage: Bacteria > Bacillati > Bacillota > Clostridia > Thermoanaerobacterales > Thermoanaerobacteraceae > Thermoanaerobacterium > Thermoanaerobacterium aotearoense. Next base: position 293,111 of record NZ_CP047602.1, read on the forward strand.
ATTAATTCAAATAGTATGAAAGAAAAAGATGTAACAGCCAACAAAAGATTTTCGATAAACTTGAAATTATACACTATGATAATAGCTTTAATTGGAATCTGGATTATTTTTGCTATTGCGACAAAGGGCGATTTTTTAACATCCAGAAATATGTCCAATCTTTTTAGGCAAATGGTTTCTACTGCTGTTTTGGCTGTTGGCATGGTTTTTGTGATAATAGCTGGACAGATTGACCTTTCGGTAGGTTCTCTTTTAGGTCTTACAGGTGGAATAGCTGCAATTGCTAATGTGTGGTTTCACTTTAATGGTATACTTTCAATAATTATAGCATTGATAGTTGGTTTGATTTTAGGTGCATGGAACGGTTGGTGGGTTGCGTATAAAAATGTTCCATCATTTATCGTGACATTAGCAGGTATGTTAGTATATAGAGGAATACTCATCGGTATTACAAATGGGTACACAATTGCGCCATTAAGCAATGATTTTCAGTTCATCGGTCAAGCTTATTTAACACCAGTAAGTGGGTATTTGCTTGGCATGATTGTATTATTAGTCGCTGCATACACAGTGTATTCTCAAAGAAAATCTAAAGTAAAATATGGATTAGAAGTTTCGCCTTTTTACCTTGATGTATCAAAAATCATAGCTATAGCTATACTGGTAGGATTATTTGTATTTACATTAAATTCTTACAATGGTATTCCTTTCTCTGTATTGATTTTGGCGATTTTAGCTGCAATATTTACCTATATTGCATCAAAAACTGTTTTCGGCAGAAGAGTTTATGCCATAGGTGGCAATGTTGAGGCCGCAAAACTTTCTGGAATAAATGTAAAGAAGATAACGCTAATTTTGTTTGCTATAAATGGATTGTTGGCCGCTGTATCTGGTGTCATTCTTACATCGACTTTAAACGCTGGTTCAACATCTGCAGGACAAAATGCTGAATTAGATGCTATCGCTGCTTGCGTAATTGGCGGAGCAAGTCTTAGTGGTGGCATTGGCTCGGTTATTGGCGCAATTATCGGTGCACTTGTGATGTCCAGCATAAACAATGGCATGAGTTTACTTAATTCGGCTCCATTTTGGCAATACGTTGTCAAGGGATTGATTTTGTTGATTGCTGTATATATCGATGCGGCTTCAAAAAATAAGGAATGAGCTATATATCTCCCATCTAAGGATGGGAGATAATTTCTATTTGTATATATTGTGGGATTGCTGAAGAAGGATAAAGTTACAAAAAATTCGTCAAATTGTTAAACTTTTGTACGCGTTTTTCGATTAATATGTCAGGACCAAATCGTTGAGCAAGTGCATTTTAATATGGTATAATATGCTGGTGAAAACGAAGTATTGCAAGGTGATTAAATGATAACAGGTGATCAGTTGCTGATAAAACAAATTAATAAATCCATCGTCTTAAACACTATCCGCAAAAAAGGCTTAATATCCAGGGCTGACTTAGCAAATATTACAGGGCTAAATAAATCCACAGTTTCTTCTTTAGTTGATGAACTTATAAAAGAAGGCTTTGTAGAGGAAGAGGGACCTGGTGAGTCAAAAGGCGGCAGGAAGCCGATAATGCTTATGATAAATAGCCTTGCTGGTTGTGTCATTGGCGTCGATCTTGATGTAAATTACATTCTCGTCATTTTGACAGACATACTTGCAAACATATTGTGGCAAAAGCGGATAAATTTAAAGCTGGGCGAAAGCAAGGAAGATATCATATCTAAGATGCTGGAACTTATAGATGAGGCTATAAAAAATTCGCCAAATACGGTGAAGGGAATATTAGGCATAGGCATCGGTGTGCCTGGTATTACAGATTATAAAAGAGGTGTCGTGCTAAAGGCTCCAAATCTAAATTGGGAAAATGTGGAGCTTAAAAAGATGGTAGAAGAGAGATTCAACTTAAAAGTGTATATAGATAATGAAGCTAATACAGGTGCTATCGGTGAGAAGTGGTTTGGAGGAGGCAGAAACGCCAAAAATTTTGTCTATGTCAGTGCAGGCATCGGCATAGGTACAGGAATCATAATCAATAATGAGCTTTACAGAGGCTCTAATGGGTTAGCAGGCGAGATGGGACACATGACCATCGATATAAATGACCACATGTGCAGTTGTGGAAACAGAGGATGTTGGGAAAACTACGCATCTGAAAAATCCCTTTTTCGATATATAAAAGAAAGGCTTGAAGCAGGGCAAGAAGATGACTTTATAGACAGTGAAAATATTGACTCTCTTGATATAAACGATATTGCAGGTTATGCAGAGTTAGGAAGCAAGCTTGCTATTGATGCTATAAACGAAATTTCTAAGAATTTAAGCGTTGGAATTGTAAATATAGTTAATACGTTTAATCCAGACTTGGTGCTTATAGGCAATACATTATCTGCCATTGGCGATATGTTGATAGACGCTGTCAAAGAGTATGTGAGAGAAAAATGTCTTGTATCAAGGTACAATGATATTGCTATTGAAATATCGAAGCTTGGAATGCTGGAAAGAGCCATAGGCGCTGTTACACTTGTCATATCAGAAGTGTTTTCATATCCCGGATTGTAAAAGCGAGGTAAGGCATGTAAGTCCTTCCTCGCTTTTTTTATTAATTATAGTATAATATTATTAAGACTATTGATAAAATCTTGAATATTTTTATCAATTGCGAGAGGAGAGATATGATGAAGATCACTTTTTTAGGTGCTGCGAAGGAAGTAACAGGCTCTTGCTATCTTGTGGAGACTGAAAAATCAAAATTTCTGATAGACTGTGGAATGTTTCAAGGAAGCGAAATAGAAGATGAGTACAACTATCAAGAATTTGCATTTGATATTGAAGACATTGATTTCATGCTTTTGACACATGCTCATATAGATCACAGTGGAAGGATTCCCCTTCTTTATAAAAGAGGTTATAGAAAAAAGATATACGCAACTAAAGGCACTGTAGACCTTTGTGAATACATGCTGCAGGACAGCGGGCATATACAGCAGATTGAGAATGAATGGAAGAATAGAAAAAGAAAGAGGGCAGGAAAAACGCTTAGGATGCCGCTTTACACTGCTGATGATGGAAAAGCAGCGATGCAGCTTTTTTGCGGTGTCAATTATGATGAGATAATAGAGCCATCAGAAGATGTAAAAGTAAAATTTAATGATGCAGGACACATGCTGGGTTCATCTATATTGGAAATTTGGGTAAAAGAGGGAAGTAAAGAGACGAAAGTAGTTTTTTCAGGGGATCTGGGAAACAAAAATATACCGATTTTGAGGGACCCTACGATAATAGATGAGGCAGATTATCTTGTGTGTGAATCCACATACGGCGATAGGCTGCATGAAGACGTAGGCGATAAAGCCAAAAAGCTTATGGAGATAATAAAAAAGACCATATCAAGAGGAGGCAATGTGATAATCCCATCATTTGCTGTAGGAAGGACACAAGAGCTGTTATACGAGATCCACAAAGATGAAGAACTTTACAAAAACGAGATAGAGTATATAAGCAAAGTGCCTGTGTACGTAGACAGCCCACTTGCTACGTCGGTTACAAGTGTCTTTAGAAAGCATCTTGATTATTTCGATGACGAAGCCAGAAGCTACGTAGAAAACGGTGATTATCCGTTAGATTTTCCTAATTTGCATTTTACCCATTCAGCAGAAGAGTCAAAGGCGCTTAATGACATTAAAGAGCCTGTCATCATCATTTCAGCCAGCGGCATGTGTGAAGCTGGTCGCATAAAGCATCACTTAAAACACAATCTTTGGAGATCTGACAGCACAATAGTGTTTGTAGGCTATCAGGCTAAAGGCACCCTTGGCAGAAGGATATTGGACGGAGAAAAGACTGTAAATATCTTTGGAGAGGAAATAACGGTTAATGCGGAAATCCAAAACATAGAAAGCTTTTCTGGACATGCCGATCAAAAGGGCATTATGGATTGGATATCGTCATTTACGAAAAAGCCTAAGAAAATATTTATTGTTCACGGTGAAGATAGTGCTCAAAAGGTACTTTCAAAGAAGATAAAAGACGAGCTTAACATTGAAACGGTCATTCCATCAAAGTACGATACGTATGACTTTGAGTTGGATGAAGTAAATGTAGCGGAGATTGCGTTGCCATCAGACGATGAAATACTAAGACAGATAGAAGAATTGAGGGCAGAAAACGATAAGATTTTGTCAAGGCTTAAAGACATAATAAGTCAAAACAGAGGAAAGGTGAAAGAAGTCGGCGGAGATTTGGCAGCAATGTCAGATGTGTTGTCGAGGTTAAAAAGAAGATTTAGCTAACTATTGTGCGCCATAGAGCGCACTTTTTTGTTGTAACGAAATGATTGTATATGCTATAATATCATTAAGGTTAATGTTCGGAAAGAGCACCACTCCCTATATTCGTGAGATGTTGGAGGTAAAGGGCAAAAAGGGGGTGGGGCGAGGTGGATATAGTAAAGATTATGGCTATATTTACATCAGCGCTTTTAACAATCGTCGCCCTAATTTTAAATCGCAAGAATTTTCATTTGGAATTCAAGATTGAAATTGGTCAAAACAAAAAAGAGCATTAACCTCTGCACAGGAATGCTCTTATCCGAGTAGCACATTAACCTTTCCTCCAACATCTCTATTTTTATTATATTTCACTTGTTTTATAATGTCAACTTTTTTTATACTATTTTTAGGATTGTCTTTCGCTTTTCTAAAATTTCTTATGGGAATTTAATAGTTATATATTTTTACAAAATGATGTTCTCTACTTTAGAGAGAAAAGTTTACTAACATTAATAAAAAAGAAGGATTTTTAAATTTAATGTAGAATATATTATATATACCGGTTTCGTAAACTGGTTTCTAAAAAATAAATGTTGGTGATGACATGAGCAATGATAACTTTAAAATCACGATTGATTATGTGGCAAAAAAAGCAGGTGTTTCAAAGACGACTATCTCACGCTTTTTAAATGGCCGATTTGAGTACATGTCGGATGTTACAAGGGAAAACATCAAAAAGGTCATAGATGAGCTTAACTACAGGCCAAATAATCTGGCTCGCAGCTTAAAATTGAATAGGTCGAATCTCATAGGCGTACTTGTGTCAGACATAGGTAACCATTTTTCGTCAATCCTTGTGAAGGGAATAGAAAAAGTCTTAAAAGAAAATGGATATAATTTGATGATAGCCAGCACAGATAATGATGCCACAAAAGAAAGAGAGTACATCTTATCCTTTTTAGATAACAACGTAGACGGACTTATAATAAACACAGCAGGCGGAAATGACGAATTTTTGGTGGAGCTTTCTAAAAAAGACTTGCCTGTGGTGCTTGCTGACAGAAGCATAAAAGACATGGTGTTTGATACCGTTGTCGTCAACAACTACGAAGTTGCCTCAGAGCTTGTGCTGCACCTTATAAAAAATGGATATGAAAGAGTAGGCTTTTTCACCGAAAGGATAGGCGATATAAGCACACGTACGGAAAGAAAGCAGGCTTTTACAGATGTATGCGAAAAATACGGAGTAGATAGCCATGATATGGTGTTTGAGATTGATGACGATTTAAGCCAGATTGAGGAAAAAATAAAATCAATATTAGAAAAGATGGGAGTCTATAAAACTGCTTTATTTGCTGTAAACGGCGTGGTGCTTCTAAATCTTCTCAATGTCCTGCACAGATTAGAATTAAGAATTCCTCATGATTTAGCCGTATGTGGCTACGACGACTGGGGATGGGCATCACTTATACCGCCAGGGATTACTACCATATCACAGCCTACCTATGAAGTTGGCGTGGAATCAGCCAAAATGCTTATTAATAGGATAAAAAGCGATGATGTGGTTAAACCGAGGAAGGTCGTTTTAAAAGCAGAGCTTGTAATAAGGGGATCTACAAGATCTCATTAAAAATATGTAGAAAGGATGATTTATATGAGCTTTAAGGAAATAAAAGAGAAGACAAAAGGCGGCATATTTTCAGTCATAAGGTGCAAAGATTATGAATTAGGACTTAAAATGGCAGAAAAAGTCATAGAAAGCGGGATAAACATAATAGAGATAACATACACTGTAGAAGGTGCTGGGATGCTTATTAAGGAGCTTAAAAGGAAGTATCCTGATAAAGTAATAGGTGCTGGAACTGTATTAGAGTTAAGTCAGGCAGAGGAAGCTGTAGGAAATGGTGCAGATTTCGTGGTAACACCATGTATCGTTGAGGAAGTGGCATCATATTGCAAGAAAAATGATGTGTTCTTTTCGATGGCAGCATCAACCACCACAGAGATGTATAAAGCGTATAAGTTAGGTTCAGAAGTCATTAAGCTTTTCCCTGGAGAATTTGTCGATTCAAAGATAATAAAATCTCTTAAAGGACCATTTCCATTCTTGGAGTTTATGCCTACAGGCGGCGTAAATGACGAGAATATCAATGAATGGTTTGAAAATGGCGCATATGCAGTTGGCGTAGGTGGTTATCTTACAAAGGGTATAAATTTTGACAATTTGGATCTTTTGGAAGAAAGAGCAAAAAGGCTTGTAAATGCATTGAAATAAGTTGGATAAGTAGGTGATACATTTTGGCAAAAGTTTTATTGGCAGGAGAACCTATGGCATTGTTTATCGCAGACGAAGAAGGCACACTTGACAATGTCAGCAAGTTTACAAAAGCGTTGGCAGGAGCAGAAGCAAATGTGGCAATCGGGTTAAGTAGACTCGGGCATACCGTAAAGTACATTACGAGGCTTGGCAACGATCCTTTTGGCAAGTACATTTATAATAAATTGTTGGAAGAAAAAATCGACGTTTCATCGGTAAAATTTACTGATGAATACCCGACAGGTTTTATGCTTAAATCAAAGACATCAAAAGGAGATCCAGACATATTTTACTTTAGAAAGGGTTCTGCAGCATCCCACATGACACCACATGACATTGATTGTGATGCGAGTCAGATTAATCACATACACATTACAGGCATAACAGCAGCTCTTTCAAAAGACACGCTGGATACGGTGCACAGGATGATTCAGATCGGGAAGGAAAATGGCATAAAGATATCGTTTGACCCCAATATACGAAAGAGCCTTTGGAAAAATGAAGATGAGATGGTGGCAACTCTGAATGAGATCGCGTTCAATTGCGATATTGTCATGCCAGGCATAAAAGAAGGCTTGATTTTGACAGGAACGGATGATGTTGATTCTATAGCTGATTTTTACTTAAAGCGAGGAGTTGAAGCTGTCATCATAAAGATTGGCGACAAAGGAGCATATGTAAAGACAAAAGATGAAAGTTTTACTGTAGAAGGATATAAAGTTGAGAAAGTCGTTGACACAGTTGGCGCTGGTGATGGATTTGCAACAGGTGTGATAAGCGGGCTGTTAGAAGGACTTACACTAAAAGATGCAGTGAAAAGAGGCAATGCAATAGGAGCAATAATAATCATGTCACCGGGTGACAACGATGGACTTCCAAATAAAGATACATTGGAAAAATTTATGAATGAAAATTGAATGTGAGGTTTATCTGATAGACAAATTATACCGCTGAGACTAAAAGTTGAGGCGGTATTTTTGTTTTGCAAAATGAGGTATAATATATAGTACATTTTTGCCATAATTGATTTGAAAAATGTTAAGCTTTTCAAGCAAGGAAAATGATAATATAATTTATAGTGAAAGAGGTGATAATTATCATACTCAATGAAAGGTGCACACATATACTGATAAAGCTTGTTAATTCAAGTCTCCCGGTCAAGATCACTGAACTGGCCAGTTCATTTAAGGTAAGCTCAAGGACGATAAGATACGACCTTGATGCAATTGATGAATTTTTAAAGTACAATAGTTTGCCACAATTGATAAGAAAACCAAATGTAGGTGTGAAATTTTCTGAATCATTGGAAGATAGAAAAAAGGCATTAGAGATTTTAGACGACGTAAGTATTTATCATTATGCGCTTTCGCAGAAAGAAAGGGTTAACATTATTTTGAGTAGTCTTATGGGACAAAAAGATTATACGACGATAAACACGTTGGCAGACAAATTATTGGTGTCAAGAAGCACTATAATAAATGACCTTGATAAAGTGAGGGAATGGCTTTTAGAGCATGGGCTTGAGCTTAAGTCAGTGCCAAAGTATGGATTGAAAGTCATAGGCGATGAAAAGAAACTTAGAAAAGCCGCCATAGAGCTTCTTACGGAAACGGTAGATATAGAAAAAGTGCTTGACATCGTAAAATCGCCTATGTACACGAAGATAAACGTAGGCATGGACAATGAAATAAAAAGGCTTTTTCAGAATATTGACATATCGTACATTGAAGAATGCATAAAAACTGCAGAAGATGAATTGGAGACAATATTTTCAGATGCAGCCTTTACAGGATTAGTTGCCCATATTGCAATTGCTATAAAGAGGATAGAGCTTGGAAGAGACATCATAATGCCTACAGAAGAATTAAAATCGCTGGAAATGACGAAGGAATTCAGTGTCGCTTCAAATATAGCCAAGATGCTTGAAAAACATTTTAATGTCAACATACCCATAGACGAGATTGGCTATATAACTGTCCATCTTTTAGGAAGCAATGTGACAAATAAAAAAAGCAACAAAGATAAAAATTGGCTTGAACTGGAGCTTATTACGAAAAAGATTATAAGCAATGTAGAAAAAGAAGTAAATATAGACTTATCGAGAGATGCGCAGCTTTTTGAAGGCCTTTTAGAGCATGTAAGACCTACAATATACAGGCTAAGCCATGGCTTAGAGCTGAAAAATCCAGTATTGGATGAGATAAAAAGAAATTACAGCAGGCTTTTTGAAATAGTGAAAGGTTGCTTAAAGCCTTTAGAGGAATATGCAGGAAACAAACTTAATGATGAAGAAATCGGTTATTTTGTGATGCATTTTGGTGCAGCAATAGAGAGGCAAAAATCACCATCAATAAATAGAATGGATGTACTTGTTGTATGCGGTACAGGAATCGGGACGGCAAAGATGCTGTCATCAAGGCTTCAATCGGTTTTCAATGTAAATATAAAAGGAACTGTTGCATACCATCAAGTAAAAGACCAATTAAAGAAAAAGCATGTTGATTTGATAGTGTCTACTGTTCCAGTGGAAGCAGAGGGAATTAAGACTGTCGTTGTAAATCCTCTGTTAACTGAAAACGACATTGAGAAGTTGAAATTGTTTATAAAAAATGACAGGACATACGCAATCAAGTTAGATGATCTAATTAAAATCATTGAAAAGCATTGTAGCATTTTAAACAAGCAGAAACTCTTAGAAGAACTTAAACAATTTTTAGATTTAGAAGATGTAAACGAAGAGAGAGGAGTTGCAGAACCATTGTTAAAAGACCTATTGACAGAAAAGACGATTAGGCTGAATGTTGAAGTAAAAGATTGGGAAGAAGCAGTAAGGATTGGAGGTGAGCTTTTAGAAAAAGAGGGAGCTATAGAGCATAGGTATATAGACGCCATGATAGATTCTGTAAAAGAGATAGGACCGTATATAGTCATTGCACCGGGTATAGCAATGCCACATGCAAGGCCAGAAGCGGGAGCTAAGAAAATAGGCATGAGCCTCATCACTCTTAAAAATCCAGTCAACTTTGGCAATAAAGAAAACGATCCGGTTAGAATAGTAGTATGCCTTTGCGCCATAGACCATTCTTCACACTTAAAAGCGCTGTCGGAATTGGTGGAACTGTTGGGGGATGAAAGATTTATTAGTGTTTTATTAAATTCAAGTGCACAACATGAAATATTTAATTATATGAGATTTGGCAAAAAAGGAGGGAATAAATTTGATTGATGTAAAAGATGCCATAAATGGGAGAATAAAAATTCTCGATTATGTAGATGATGAAATGATAAATAAAATTCATTTAATTAGTTCTGAAATTGTAGAATGTATAAAAAATGGAAACAAAGTTTTAACATGTGGTAATGGCGGTAGTGCAGCTAATTCACAGCATATAACGGGTGATATAATAGGAAGATATAAAAGAGAGAGGAGGGGATTTGCAGGAATAGCTTTAACTGTTGATACAAGTACCTTGACAGCTGTTGGCAATGACTATGATTACAGCAAAGTTTTTGAAAGACAGGTAGAAGGTCTTGGTAGAAAGGGGGATGTATTAATAGCATTAAGTTCAAGCGGAAATTCTCTGAATGTTGTAAACGCAGTAAACAAAGCAAAAGAGATGGGCATCAAGACGATAGGATTGTTAGGGAATAATGGTGGGAAATTAGGACAATTGGTTGATATAAGCATAACAATACCAGACAAAGCATCAGATCTTTGCGAGGAATTTGCAATGATACTCAGCCATATTATATTGGAAGAAGCCGAAGCAAAATTATGTGAGCTTATTGATGAAGGAGTGTTAATATGAACATTGTAACTGTATGTGGTATGGGATTTGGCACAAGCTTAATTCTAAAGATGGCTGTTGATGATATTTTAACTAAAAATAGGATTAGTGCTAATGTAGAAGCATGCGATCTCGGTTCTATAAAAGGTAAAGTAGCAGATTTAGTTATTTCGACATCAGAATTAAAGTCTGAGTTAGAGGGATTAAATTTCAATGTTGTCTTTGTGAAAAATGCCATTGACAAAAAAGATATTGAAGATAAGTTGTTAGAAGCAATGAAAAATTTCAAATAGAAAAATAGAGGAGGATAAATATGCAATTTATAGTTAGCTTATTTAATCAACCTTCAATAATGGCAGGCCTAATGGCGCTAATAGGATTAATTGCATTAAAAAAGCCTATACAACAGATAATCAGTGGTACATTAAAAACAATTATAGGGTTCATCATTTTACAGGTTGGAGCAACTGCGATTGCAAATACGCTTGGAGTATTAGGACCAATATTCCAAGAAGCATTTCATATGCAAGGTGTAATACCAACAAATGAGGCAGTAATCGGTTTAGCACAAAAAATGTTTGGTTCAGAGATGGCTTTGATGATGTTGTTTGGATTCCTTGTAAATCTTATTATAGCGAGGTTTACGCCTCTTAAATATGTTTTTTTAACAGGCCATCATATATTATTTATGTCGGGGCTTTTAGCGGCAGTGCTAAGTACAGCTGGATTTAAAGGAGTTGAATTGATCGTAGTTGGTTCTTTAATATTAGGATCAACAATGGTTTTAACACCAGCACTAGTACAACCTTATTACAGAAAAGTTACAGGCAATGATAGTGTTGCGATGGGACACTATAATGCGTTAACTTATGTAATTTCCGCATATATAGGAAAGATAACTGGAAATAAGGAACATTCCACTGAAGACATAAAAGTACCACAGGGATTAAGCTTTTTTAGAGATAATACTTTATCAACAGCTATTGTAATGGCAATTATTTTTCTTATAACAATGTATTCAGCCAATAGAAGTGTTGTATTAAAGGCATCAGGTGGTAGCGATGTTTTTATATTTGCAATAACTCAGGCATTGACATTTACAGCAGGTTTTGTAGTAGTTTTACAAGGTGTTAGAATGATGCTTGCTGAAATTGTTCCTGCATTCAAGGGTATTGCTGAAAAAATAGTTCCTGATGCTATACCTGCACTTGATTGTCCTGTAATTTTCCCGTTTGCGCCGAATGCAGTAATTATTGGTTTTTTATCATCACTAGTTGGTGGCATAATAATGTTTCTTATATTGCCACATACTGGCTTGGCAGTCATTATACCTGGCTTGATTCCTTTGTTCTTTGTCGGTGCAGCAGCAGGAGTATTAACTAATGCAACAGGTGGTCTAAGAGGAACGATTATAGGTGGTATTATAAATGGTGCAATTTTAACGCTGTTGCCGGCATTGTTATTGCCTGTAATGGGCCAACTTGGTTTTGCAAATTCTACTTTTGGTGATGCGGACTTTGTATTTACGGGAATTGTTGTAGGATATCTGGCTAAGTTATTTACAAAAACAGGAATATATGCACTTGTTGCTATACTAATTCTAATTTTTATTATAGTTTCAATAGTTATGAAGCCTAAAAAACTAGAAGTTACTAAATAAATTGCTAAATATTGACCAAGGGTAATCCCCTTGGTCAATAAAATATTATGCGCTTATTTTATAATGAGGTGAAAATTTATTATGAGAAAATATGAATTAATGAAAATAGCAAGGGAAATAAGGATAAACGTAATTAATATGATTGCGGAAGCATCTCATGGACATCCTGGCGGATCGCTTTCGTCTGCTGATATACTTACTGAATTGTATTTCGATAAAATGAACATTAAACCAGATGATCCAAAATGGGATGACAGGGACAGGCTCGTGTTATCAAAAGGACATGCAGCACCTGTTTTATATGCTGTCCTTGCTAAAAGAGGTTATTTTTCGGAAAGAGTCTTATTGTCTTTAGACAAGTTTGGTTCAATACTGCAGGGGCATCCTGACATGAAGTCAACGCCAGGCCTTGATATGACTACAGGTTCACTTGGTCAGGGTTTATCTGCAGCAAACGGCATGGCTTTAGCAGGCAAATTAGATAAAAAAGATTACAGAGTATACGTAATACTAGGCGACGGCGAAATACAGGAGGGCCAGATATGGGAAGCAGCGATGACTGCAGCACATTACAAACTTGACAATCTAACTGCAATACTGGACTTCAACGGGCTTCAGATAAACGGGCACAATGAAGAAGTTAAAAACATTCAGCCGATAGATGAAAAATTCAAAGCTTTCGGATGGCATGTTATAAAAATAGACGGGCACGACTTTGACCAGATAAAAAGAGCCATAGAAGAAGCAGAATCTACAAAAGGAAAGCCTACAATTATTATCGCAAAAACAATTAAAGGAAAAGGTGTATCATTTATGGAAAACCGGGTAGACTGGCACGGAACTGCACCAAATGAAGAACAAAGACAAAAAGCGGTTGAAGAACTTGAAAGGAGTGAAGCATAATGAGTACAGCGACAAGGGATGCATACGGTAAAGCATTGGTGGAATTAGGAGAAAAAAACAAAAACGTAGTAGTGCTGGATGCAGATCTATCAAAATCAACAAAGACAGCAGAATTTCAAAAAGCATATCCAGACAGATTCTTCAACATAGGTATATCAGAGCAGGATATGATGGGAACAGCGGCCGGGTTTGCTACATGCGGCAAAATACCATTTGCGAGTTCATTTGCGATATTTGCAACAGGGAGGGCATATGAACAGATCAGAAACTCAATAGGATACCCAAAGTTAAACGTAAAAATAGCAGCGACACATGCTGGAATAACAGTAGGGGAGGACGGTGCAACACACCAGTCTATAGAAGATATATCGCTTATGCGTGGTATACCAAATATGGTAGTAATAAATCCGTCAGATGCTGAAGAGACAAGGCAAGCAATACCGGCTGCAGCAGACCACCATGGACCAGTATATATAAGGCTTGGAAGGATGCCGGTGCCAGATATACATAATAAAAACTACAAATTCAAGCTTGGTAAAGGAGAAATGCTAAGAGAAGGAAAAGATATAGCGATTATTGCCACGGGAATAATGGTGTCGATAGCACTTGAAGCGGCGGATAGATTAAGAGAAGAAGGAATAAACGCAACGATAGTAAATATACATACAATAAAACCTATTGACAGAGAACTTATAGTAAAAGTTGCAAAACAAACAGGTAAGGTTATAACGGCAGAAGAACACAGTATAATAGGAGGACTTGGTTCGGCTGTTTGCGAAATACTTTCAGAAGAATATCCTGTAAAAGTAAAAAGGATAGGCATAAACGATACTTTTGGTCAGTCTGGAACACCTAGAGAGCTTTTAGAACATTATAATTTAACATTTCAAGATATTATTTATGCAGTTAAAAAGTTTTGAGCCATTTTGTTAGGGG